>NZ_JBYITD010000027.1:0-160160 GCF_057708945.1 Nonomuraea sp. bgisy101 | reverse complement strand
AGGCCGAGAAGGAGCGTCAATCCCGCAGAAAGCGATCGACTGAAGACGGGTTCACGGCGATCACCGCTGAGCGTCACCCCTGGACGACCACCCCGGCCCACGACGCCCACCCCATCCGAGATGCCCACCCGACATCCGAGACGCCCACCCCATCCGACGCGACCGACATGCCGCCCCTTCACCCCTCCACCCCTCCACCCCTCCATCCCTCCGCCCCTCCATCCCTCTCCGCCCCTCTCCGCCCCTCCGCCCCTCTCCGCCCCTCCACGAGAACCATCGCCCAACGGCCTTTTGCAGGGACGCTCTCGCCCCCGCATCCACGCGAGACACGTCACCCGGCCCCATCCGCCGGTTAATCGTCGAGGTCCAGGCGGGCCATGAGACGCCCTCGACATCCGCCCTCCCAGTCGCTGTGACCGGCACCAGAGCCGCGCGCGGCAGTCTTCGCCTGAAGTCCATGAAGGGCATGCTCGGGATAGGCCGCCTGTGAGGCGGACCTGCGATCAGGCAGCAGCCGACAGGCGCGTGGCGCCCGCTCGTCACCCCAGCCGGTGTACGGCGCGCTCGGATCATCGATGCGGCCACGGCCTCCGCCGTGTGAGAGCGATCTGCGGCCCGCCGGACCCTCGACGATCATCCGCGAATCGCCGCGACCAACTCGGACACGGCGACTTCAGACCGGCGGCTACGACTTCCTCAGCCTGGCCGAAGATCCGGTTCGCTGTGCGCGCGGGCCGGGCAGCGCCGCCGTACGCAGGCCGGCATCGACGGGTCCGACACGGTCGTCACACGATCTGCAGCCCGCAGACAGCCTTTGAGCACGAGCCCCGCGTGGTTGCTGGACCGCCTCGAAGGTTCACGTCCCCGCGCCAGGCCGTCCGCGCCGCTCTCCTCAACTCCGCCCCTGAACGGCAGGAGGAGCCGAGCTCACAGGCGCTCGGACGGGCGGACAGCGGCCTGTCCAGACTCCCGACCGGTACGCAGCAGAGCGCGGATCCCCCGACGGATACGAGATTCCGACAAATCGCTCATATCAACTGCTATTGGCATGAAAGGGATATGCAAGTCGGTTCGACTAGAAATCACCCATAGCTCAAACGAGCTCGCACCACCACATAGCTCCCCGGAGCACACCAAAGGAGAAAGCACACATGCTCGACCTCAAGAAGACCCTCGCCGCCGCCACTCTCGCCGCCTCCGCCATGGTCGTCCCCATGGCACTGTCGGCCCAGCCCGCCTCCGCGGCGCCCGTGGCCTCCACCACCCACGCCACCGACGTCTCCTCGGTCACCTGCGGCGACGGAGGGGGTCACGGCCCCGGCAGGAAGAAGGCCGGACGCGACAACATCGACATCAGCGACAGCAACGTCGGTGTCGGCAACGGCAACGGGGACAACGGCGGCAACGACAACGACGGCAACACCGTCTCCATCGGCGGCTGACCTCAACCGAATATCGACCCAGGAGCGATGATCCTCAACGATCATCAACCCGGAGGCAAGGGCGGTCGACGCTGTTCGCGTCGGCCGCCCTTGCTGTACGACCACCATGACACCGAGCTCCGCACATGCCCCGCCATGGCATCTCCCGCGCGCCTGCGGCATCCACTCCCACCGCCGGTCGCAACCGCTCACGGCCAACCCGGATCGCCCCAGTCTGGATGCCGAGTGCGCCCAGACACGAGACCGCAAGCAGCGCGTCTACCTCTCCCCACAATCCACAATTACGACATATAGCGCAGAGCTTCTTCTATCGGCACGAAAGGGACATGCAAGTCGACTCCGGTAGAAATATCCACATAACTTCCTGAGCCGTACCAAGGAGAACCTTCATGTTCAGCATCACGAAGACCATCGCCGCAGTCTCACTCGCCGCCTCCGCCATGGTCGTCCCCATGACGTTGACGGCGCAACCCGCCAGCGCCGCCACGACCGCCACCACCGCCGATGTCGCCTCTGTCGACCTCCACACCGCCACGAACACCTGGGGCAGGCCTCCTCGTTGGGCCAAGAAGCGCCGACCGGTGATCAAGATTTGCATCATCAAGAACAGCGTCATCGGCGTAGGCAACGCCAAGGGCAAGGTCGCCAAGGGTGGTAGCAGGAACGACAACAACCGGGTCCGCGTCTGCTAACACCCCAGATGATCGATCCCGAAGCCGATGATCGACGGTGATACGGCCAGGACATGGGCGGTTGACGCGAAGAGCGTCAACCGCCCTCCTGCGTGTCGGGAAGCCGTCAGACGGAGCCGCACGCCGGTGACAAGGAAGGCGAATGTCCGGTCAGCCCCAGCCCGTCCTGGATCAGGGTGGGCCTGTCGTCGCCCTTGTTCAACAGCCGGTCACGACACATCGGCATCAGCCCGCGAATTGTCGGTGGCGCCGTCTAGCATGAGCGACCTCACGGAGGGATGTTCACAGATGCTCGACTCGCTGATCGTGCCGCTACTGGTCACCACCGATCTGCCGCCCGAGGCGGATCTGGCCGAGTTCGGTGACCTGCTCACCGGCGCGGCGCGGACCCTGGAGCGCGACGGGTCGAGCTATCCGGCGTTCCTGGCGGGCAAGGTGTTCTGGCTCGACCAGCCAGGCTCCGCCGACGCTCCGGGCGATCTCAGGTTCGCCGCGCTGCTCGGCTACCTGGCCGCTTCGGGCTCCGAGCACGTGGCCAGGAACGTCGTGGCCGACGCGCGCAAGGCCATCAGCGCCGCCGTCGACTCCCGTTACGGTGACCTCGGGGCGGCGACACCGGCCGTCATGGCGATCAGGGCGACCGACGTCCGGGAGCGCACCCCTTCACCCGCGCTGTTCGTCGAGACCGCCGACGCCCTCCCCGAGCTGGTCGCGGTCACCAAGCCGTACACCTGACCGGGCTGCTCCCCCCTTCACGCCATCCCCTGCCGCGACCCCTCGGTGAACTTTCACCGCCGACGCCACGCGGCCTTTCAGCGTCCCTCCGTCCCGCCCACCGCCGACGCCACCCGACCTTTCAGCGCCCCTCCGGCCGGCCCACCGCCCGCGGCCGCGCGGCCTTCCAGGATCCTGCCCGGCGGTGATGCCGCCCCAGAGTCCTTCGGGCAAGCCCGCGTCTATGGTCGCCTTCAGGGGATGGCCACGCCACTCACGGTGCGGTCCCTAGCGGGTCACCCTCCCTGCCAGGCGCCCCTTCCTTGGGAGGCGCTGCTTCCACCCTCGCGGTCCTCCGCCTGATCGTGGCCGCAGCCCGCCCCTCAGAAAACGGAGCCCGCTCTTCGCGGTGTCCATCGAAGTGCCGTCCCCGAGCCCATGCGTCCTGGAAGACTTTTCGTGGCCGTCCATCGGATTGCCCTCCTCAAGCCGATGGCCTATGGGAAGGCCCTTCGCGGCCGTCCATCGGATTGGCTCTTCCCCCATGCCATCGCATGGAAGACCCCTCGCTCTGCGAGCGACCGTGGGCCCGTTAGGGTGACGATCTAGCCGACCCCCGGGAGAGCACGGTCTTGTTCACCTTCGTCATCCCCGCCCACAACGAAGAGGCCACCGTGGCCACCATCGTCGGTCAGGCCCGCGCCGCCGCCCAGCAAGGCGATCGCGTTCTGGTCGTCGACAGCGCCTCCACGGACGCCACCGCCGACCGGGCGTCGGCCGCGGGTGCCGAGGTCCTGCGCGGGCCGAAGGGCAAGGGTGCCGCGATGAACGCCGCGCTGGACCTCGTCCGTACCGAATGGGCGTGCTTCCTCGACGCCGACCTGGTCTCGTCGGAGGTCAACATCGCCGCCGAACTCCGCGCCGCCGCGGTCTCGGGCACCTCCGGCCACGTGGTGGGCGACTACGAGTACGACCATCCGGGCACGATCCTCAGCTCCACCTTCACCATCTACGAGCCGCTGACCGACAGGTTCTTCCCCGAGACCGGGTTCATGGGCGCCAACGCGCTGACCGGCTACCGGGCGATTCACCGTTCGCTGCTCACCCAGCCGCTTCCCGCCGACTTCGGGGTGGAGTCCTTCCTCAACATCACGCTCGCGGTCGCGGGGGCGCGGGCGAACGTCAGGCACCTGGGTGTCGTCGGGAGCCGGTTCCGCGCCACCGGCGGGACGATGGCACGGGAGATCGGCACCGCCATTCTCGACCTGGCCGTCGCGCACGGCCGTCTTGACCCGGCCGAGCGTGGCGTGTGGGAGGCCTGGCTGGAGGATGGCGTCGCCGCCATCGCGCCCCAGGCGGCGGACGGCGGCCGGTCGGCCACCCTGTCCCGCCTGTTCGCCGCGGTCCGCAGGCCGATGCCGTCCTACGGCGACTAGCCGGATCACACGCAGGCGACCCCGGGCGTCAGCGGGTCACGACGTCCTGAGCAGGCCCGACGAACCGGCCCCGCGGCTCTCATCAGCTCCCACCGGGCCCGGCGAAGCGATCCCCCGCAAGCCACATCAGGCCCTGGTGAGCCGATGCCCACAGATCACATCACCCTGGTCAGGCCCTGGTGAGCCGATCCCCGCACGTCACATCACCCTGGTCAGGCCCTGGTGAGCCGATCCGTGGGAAATACGCCGTCCTGGGCGCCACGTGCTCCCTCCTCGTCCAGCGGACGGCGGCCGCACAGGCGTCGTGATCGTTGACCGCTTCGGCGACGGAAGGCCACAGGTTCCTGCCTGTCCGCGGTAGTTCGCGAACCTATCGATGAGTTCCGGCCGCTACGGGGATCAGTACAGGTGGACCGTCCCCCTGCAGAGAGGCCGCCATGACTTCCGCCGACGTGCCGCGCGTGGCGCTCACCGTCGTCTTCGTGCTGGTCACGGCCTGGTTCGTGGTCACAAGCGGGCGGCGGCGCGGTGTGGCCTCCGCCCGCGAGACTCCGGCGCGCGGCACCGGCCGGGTCTGCGACGTGGCTCATGCCACGATGGCCGCGGGGATGGCCGTCATGGTGTGGCCGTGGGAGGTCGTTCCGAGCTGGCTGCAGGGGCTGGTGTTCGCGATCGTCGCGCTCTGGTTCCTCATGCTCGCCGCATCGCCGGACGTCGCGCACAGAGCCGTGGCGGGCGATCACCCCATGGAAGCGGGCATGCGCGGGACGTCGAGGCGGCTGGCCAACCTGCACCATGCCTCGATGGCGGTCGCGATGACGTGGATGATCGTCACTCTGCACGGGCATGCCGAAGGGGTCGCCGCGATCCCGCACCACGCAGCCGTCGGGGCCGCGGGCGCCGTCCCCGTCGCGCCGCCTCCACCACAGGGTGTCGTCGCGGCGCTGGCGGGCTACTTCGTCCTGGCCGCGGTGCCCTGGCTGGCCGGAGCGGTACGGCGGCGCCGTGCCCACCGGCTGTGTCACGCGGCGCTGTCGGCCGGCATGGGAGTCATGCTCCTCCTGGCCTGAACCGCGATGACGTTCCGGACGAAAGCCGGGGAGAACCACCGAGGCGGCGAACCCGGCCGTGAGAAGACGGGACCGGTCGCGGGGCCCTCTCCTGCCGGGCAGGTGAGGGCCCGCGCACGGGTCAGAGCGCCGCGGCCAGCGCCGTCATCGCCTCCACCTGCGGCCGTTCGCCGGCCGAGACGCTGTCGAAGCCGGGGCGTTCGGCGGCGGCGGCCACGGCGTCCGGGCCCGCGTGGGCGCCGAAGGCGGGAAGGCCGGAGCCGATACATGGCATGGTCACGCGTTCTCTCCTCTACTTGCCCGGTACATCCCCAGGGAGTGGGAGCGGACTCGTCCTTCTCGACATCGCGAGAGCCGTCACCAGGTACGGCACGCTGAACAGCACGAACAGCGCGCTGTGGGACAGCACGAGCGAGGCGGCGCCGTACAGGACGAGGGCGACGATCGTGCAGACGTCGGTGAGCAGGCCCGCCAGCGACGTGACGGTGGCGCGGCTCGGCCCGGTGATGCGTCTCTGCAGCCTGGCGTCGGCCAGCACCTCGCCGAGCTGGAACATCGCGAAGGCGACCGCGATGCCCACGAACCCCACAGGGTGCCCGGTGGCCGCGCCGACGCCGAGCGCGAGGCCGCCGACGGCGAGGACGGCGGCCAGGCCGCGCGTCCGCAGCCGCGCGGCCCGCTTGGCGAGCAGTCCGCCCGAGGTGGCGCCCACCCACACCAGCAGCACCAGCAGCGGTACGGCCTGCGTGCTCGCCCCGCTCTCCTGGGCGAGCAGCGGCACGTACTCCTCCAGTTCGCCCCACACGGCCGTCACCGCGGGCACCAGCAGCAGCGCGCGCAGGACCTTGGGGGAGCGGCGCGCCTCGGCCAGCCCCTCCTTGAGCGTGTCGAGGTAGCCGTCCGGGTCGTCGTCCTCGGGCTCGGCGCGGTGTTCGGGCAGCGTGGCGGCGACGGCCGCGCACGCCAGGCAGGCCAGTACGCTGCTCACGCCCACCGCGACGTAGCCCCCGCCGGCGAAGAGGGGTCCTGCGACGGCCATGGCCAGCGCGGTGGCGACCAGGCCGATGGAGCGTGCGCGCCCCATGACCTCGGCGTACCGCTCGCCTCTGCCGGTGTGGGCGAGGTTGTCGTGCACGAGCGCCTCGAGCGCGCCCGACTCCAGCGCTTCGCGCGCGCCCCACAGCACGAAGCCGGCGGCGAAGGCCCAGTAGGAGGGCACGGCCGTCCACAACGCGAAGCCAGCGGCACCGAGCAGCGGGCCCGCGACCAGGAGCGCCTTGCGGGAGAGGGAGTCGGCCAGCGCGCCGCTGGGCACCTCGAGCAGCAGCGCGGCGACGACCCAGATGACGAACAGTGAGGTGATCTCGGGAACGGTCAGCCCGGTGTCGGAGAACAGCAGCGTGTAGACCGGGTACAGCAGGATGAAGTCGCCGAGGAACGAATAGGCGTAGAGCTTCGGCAGCATGAGGTCTTTCCTGTCGGGGG
Source organism: Nonomuraea sp. bgisy101 (assembly GCF_057708945.1). Classification (NCBI taxonomy): domain Bacteria; kingdom Bacillati; phylum Actinomycetota; class Actinomycetes; order Streptosporangiales; family Streptosporangiaceae; genus Nonomuraea; species Nonomuraea sp. bgisy101. Next base: position 153,321 of record NZ_JBYITD010000027.1, on the reverse strand, counting down.
GCGGTGCGGACGTCGGGCGTGGTGCCGTGCCCGGGGGTCCGCGCTCGCGCGCCCCGCGACCTCTGGTACTGGATCAATGTCGCCAGGTCATGTTCGGATTCTAACCATGGAGGCCGCGGGCGGCGCCACGGCGACTGCGGGGAAGCCGGTGCCGCACCCGGGTCGGCCGGTGTTCGCGTGGGGCGCGAACGACCGCAACCGTGGCGATGTCATTACCGAATCCCGGGTAGGAGGGCCACATGCTCTACGGTAAAGAACACGTCCGCCGCTATCAGGAGACCGACGGCGCGGAGGGTCACGACTGGAACGGCACGACGACGCTGCTCCTGACGACGACCGGCCGCAGGTCGGGTAGGAAGTACACCACTCCGCTGATCTACCAGAAGCACGGCGACACCTACGTCGTCGTCGCCTCCAAGGGCGGTGACCCGAAGCACCCCGAGTGGTATCTCAACCTGACGGCCGACCCCACGGTCGAGGTCCAGGTCAAGGACCGGAAGTTCAAGGCCCGCGCCCTCACGGCCAAGCCCGACCAGAAGCCCGCGCTGTGGGGGCTGATGACCAGGGTCTGGCCCGACTACGACCAGTACCAGACCAAGACCGCTCGTGACATCCCCGTGGTGGTCCTGGAGCCGCTCAGCTGACCGGTTCCCTGAGCATCGCCCACACCGTGGGCCCGTCCTCCGGCAGGAGGATCTCGCGGGTGACCTGGAAGCCGTGCTTCTCGTAGAAGGGGACGTTGCTCTCCTTGCTGCTCTCCAGGTAGGCCGCGACCCCGTCGGCGTCGCACCGCTCGATCCGGGCGCGCAGCAGCGCGCTGCCCGCCCCGCGTCCCTGCGCCGCGGGGTCGGTGCCGATCTGCGCCAGGTACCAGTGGGGCCGGGATGGCCGCGCCTTGCGGAACGTCGACTCCAGCAGCTGGCCGTAGGAGACGCGCCGTCCCATGGCCGCGACGAATCCCGGCAGCGAGCGGACCGTGTCGAGCGCCGACTGCCTGTGGCCCGGCGGGTCCCACAGCGCGGCGCCCACCGGTTCCTCGCCGTCGAACGCCAGGTCGCCGAGGGCGTGCACGTGGCGGGCCAGGGTGGCGAACATGCGGTCGGTTCCCTCGCCTGACGGCAGCATCCAGCGGACGACGGGGTCGTCGTGGAAGGCGAGGGCCATGAGGGCGCCGATTCTGACGGCGTCCGCCTTCCTGTCAGCGGGGCGAATGATCACTTTTAGAACGTTATCAGAGGCTCTCCGATGAAGTCGGCGATGAAGTTGACGAAGAAGAAGCCGAAGAACAGGAAGTTCAGCACCAGGATCACGTAGTGCCACCAGTGCGGCCGCGCCGCGCGCGGCAGCCGGCTGTTGAGGTACATCAGCAGGAACGGGTAGATCAGCGCGCCCAGGTTCGACATGTTGGCCGACCACTGCACCAGCTCGACGGGCACCGCCAGGTGCAGCACGATGGCGATGACGACCAGCAGCGTCAGCATGAACGGGTAGTAGAACCGCCTCGGATCGCCCTCGATCAGGGCGCGCAGGCGAGGGCTGGTGGCGTGGGCCGCGTCGGTGGTGACGCGGACCATCGCCTCGAAGATGCCGAGCTGGGTGGAGAAGAGGATCAGCACCCCGACGATCAGCACGAGCACGAACATCGGCCTGCCGTACTGCTCGTTGAGCACGCTGGCCACGAAGGTCGGCACGTTGGCGGCGGTCGGCTTCTGGCCCGAGATCTCGACGGCGCGCGCCATGAGGATCGTGGGCAGCAGCATGCCGAGGATCGCGCCGACGAAGAACACGCCCCACATGTCGACCATCAGCAGGCGGTACCACCGCTTCCACGTGGCCGTGTTCCTTGCGTCGTCGGGGAAGGTCACGCCGCTGTCGAGCAGCTCGCTACGGCCGCCGCGCAGGCCCGAGATGAAGCCGGTGCGGAAGCCCATGCCGTAGCCCTTGTCGCGGTAGTGACCCATGACGTACCAGTTCAGGCCCGAGGCGAGGGCGGTGAAACCGGCGAGGCCGCCGAGCTGGGTGGCGGTGATGCCGGGCGGCGGGGCGGCGGGCGTGACGAAGCCGCGGATGGCGTCCCACCACTGTTCGAAGGGCACCACGAACAGGTCGATGAGCAGCAGCGTGACGAGGATCGCGCTGACCATCAGCCAGTTGGCCAGCTCCAGCGCCCTGCTGATGCGGCGGGCGGCGGCGGTGATGACGAAGACCAGCACGAGCAGGGCGATGGCCCACAGCCTGGGCTCCTCCGCGCCCGCGGGCGCGACCGTGCCGTGGACCAGCGCGTAGACGCCCTGTCCTGCCGACGCGGCCCAGCCTCCTGCGATGAAGGCGAAGATGACCACGAAGACGGACAGGGGCACCCACAGCAGGAAGCCCGGGGGCACCCTGCCCCATCCGACGACGGGCGCCTCGCCCGTGGCCAGCACGTACCGGGAGCATTCGACGTTGTAGAAGGTCTGCAGCAGCGCTGAGACGGTGATCACCCATCCGACGCCGACGAACCCGTACTGGCCGACGGCCTGCGGGCCGAGCAGCCATTCGCCGCTGCCGATGGAGATGCCCAGAGCGATCAGGCTCGGGCCTATGGCGTACTTGACCAGCTCCTTGGCCCCGATGCGCTGGACGCCGAAGACCTCTTCGGGCTGGGGCAGGTCGGTGACGACGAGGTCAGGGCGGCTCACGCCGAGCGGATGGGACATATGCTCACACCCCTCTCAATATCAGGGTGATCCGCGAAGAAGGTCGAGGCAAGGCCTATTTCTGAGAGCCGGATATCGCCGTCGAACGCCGGAACGGGGTGGAGTCGCTGCCCGAAGGACGGGTTCTGTGGCGGCCCCTGAGGAGCCCGGCGCCGGGCCGGGCTCAGGGCTCAGGGCTCAGGGCTCAGGGGAGCTTGACCGCCAGGAGGTCCACGGGGCGGATGTCCGGTGGCGCGCTCAACATCGTCGGCGCCGCCTCCATCAGGGCGGCGGCGATCCTGCCCTGCAGGTGTCCCGAGCGTCCCCTCTCGTCGGCGAAGGTGTCGAAGACGCCGAAGGCGGTGTCGCTCTCCCGGAAGGCGAACCAGGTCAGGGTGTGGTCCTCCTCCTTCGCCAGTTGCACCGCCTCGCGCAGCAGCGCCTCGACCTGGTCGGCGTACTCGGGCTTGGCTTCGATACGGGCCAACAGACCGATGTTCATCATCGGCTCCTTTCGTCGTTGTCACCGGCAACCTAGCCTCGCCCCAGGCGCCGCTCCCAGTGTCGGAAACGACGGCTCTGATACCGTTCCCGTCATGGACGTGGCGGTGCTCGCCTACGACGGCGTCTTCGACTCCGGTCTCTCGGCGATGCTGGACGTGCTGGCCGCGGCCAACGCGATGCGCGGCGAGCTCCCGCAGCCGCCGCCCGAATGGCGGGTCGTCACCGTGGGCCTGCGCCGCAGGATCAGCACCGGCGCCGGGCATCTGGTGCCGGCAGACCCGGTCTCCGCGGCCGAGGGGGCCGACCTGCTGGTGATCCCCGCGCTGGCGGAGCGCCGCCCCGACGCCCTTGTCTGCCATGTGTCGGGGCCGGACGCGGCGGGCGTGCGGCGCCTGGCGGCCGCGGCGCGGGAACGGGGCACGCCCGTCGCCTCCGCCTGCACGGGCACGTTCCTGCTCGCCGAGTCGGGCGTGCTCGACGGCCGGCGTGCGACCACCAGCTGGTGGCTGGCGCCGTACTTCCGCGCCCGCTACCCGAAGGTCGCGCTCGACCAGACCCGGATGGTGGTCACCTGCGACGGGGTGACCACGGCGGGCGCCGCCTTCGGCCACGTCGACCTGGCCCTGGCGGTCGTACGATCGAGCAGCCCGGCCCTCGCCGAGCTCGTCGCCCGGTACCTGGTGATCGACGAACGCCCGTCCCAGTCGGCCTACACGATCCCCAGCGCGCTCGCGCAGAGCGATCCCGTCGTCGCCGCCTTCGAGCGCTGGATCAGGCGGCATCTCGACCGGCCTTTCAGCCTCGCCGACGCGGGCCGGGCGATCGGCGTCAGCGACCGCACGCTCCAGCGAGCCGTCCGCCGGGTCCTCGGCACCTCGCCCGTGCGGTTCGTCCAGGACCTGCGGGTCGAGCAGGCGTCACACCTGTTGCGGACGACCGGCCTCTCGCTGGAGGCGATCGCCCGCGCGGTCGGCTACGAGCACGCCAACACCCTGCGCGTCCTGCTGCGCCGGCGAACCGGGCACACGGCCGCCGCCCTCCGCGACCGGTGATCGCCGCCAGGCGCCGACCGGCGGCCTCAGACAAGGACGCATAACGATTGAGGTCGCCCGGCTACTCTCCGGTGCCGAGCAGGACCACGATGGCAGCATGACGGTCGCCCTGGACTCACGGGCCCGCCGGGCCCTCGCGCTCCTGGAGGAATGGCCCGCGGTGCGAACGACACAGGCCTCCTGCCGCAGGGGCGTCGGCGTGGCCGTCGGCGCCCGCGAGGTCCTGCACCTGCACTCCGACCGCGACGCCGAGCTGTGCCTGACCCGCCCCACGATCGATCGGATGCGCGCGGCGCTGGCCGACACCGGGCAGGTGGTGTTCGGCCCGAGCGAGGACTGGATCGGCGTCCGGCTGGAGAGCGAGGCGGACATCGACCTCCTGCTGGCGCTGCTCAGCGTCGCGATCAAGACCTGCGACCCCGGGCAGGCCGTGACGCGGTGCTCCGCGCCGGCGGATCACGCGGGACGCAGTAGGGGCATCTGTAACAAACCTCGCAGCGAGGCCCATTCCTAGGGTATGGACATCGCGTTCGACCGCCAGGAGCAGCTCCAGCAGATCCAGAGCGGGCTGCTGCCCGGTGAGCAGGTCATAGCGGTCTACGACGCCATCGGCGCGGGCACGGGCTTCCTCGGTCTGACCGACCGGCGCGTGATCGTGCAGGACAAGTCGTTCGTCGGCAAGAAGCTCGCGATCACCAGCATTCCCTACTCGAAGATCTCCGCCGTCAGCGTGGTGAGCAACAAGTCGTTCGCCGGGTCGTTCTTCTCCTCGGGGGCCATCGCCATCCACGTCGGGACGCACACCTACGAGGTGGAGTTCCGCGGCGAGAACAAGGCCCACCACGTGCACAACGTGATCCTGCACTACATCGCCCGATGAGGACGCTCAGCCTGCCAGCCAGGCGTAGGCGGCGAAACGGCCGGTCACGCGCTCTCGGCGGTAGGAGTACAGCTCGGGCGACTCGATCGTGCAGCGCTCGTCGTGCCGTACGTCCTGGACGCCCCTGCCGCGCAGCTGGGCGCTCACGCCCGCCCGCACGTCGAGCGCGGGGGTGCCGAGGCGGGTGGTGGAGCGCATCACGGGCGGCGCGGCCTCGATCAGCTCGGGCGAGACCTCGTAGCACAGGCCGCAGGCGGACGGCCCGATCAGGGCGACCATCCTGTCCGGCTGCGCCCCGTGCCCCGTCATCGCGTCGACCAGCGCGGGCACCACGCCCTTGAACGTGCCCTCGCGCCCCGAATGGGCCACGCCGACCAGCCCCGCGCCGGGGTCGGCCACGACCACGGGCACGCAGTCGGCCACCAGCACCGCCAGGCCGAGACCCGGCTTGTCGGTGAAGATCGCGTCGAGCGGGGGCGGCTCGTCGCCGAACGGCTCGCTCACGTAGGCCACGTCCGCGCTGTGCACCTGGCGCATGAACACCACGTTGCCGGGGTCGAGCCCCAGTTCCTCGGCGGTGTCGCGGCGGTTGGCGAGCACGGTGCCGGGTTCGTCGCCGACCGCGCCGCCGAGGTTCCTGCCGTCGTACGGCGGAGCGCTGCCGCCCCCGCTCCTGTCGGTGACGACAACGTGCACACCCTCGGCCAGCAGCACGGGCTTCCCTTCGATCGTCGGCTCATGAAGCGTACGGCAGTCGCTCAGCCGCCCTCGCCCTTCCACGACAGGCGCACCTGGATATGGCCCTCGACGCAGGTCTTGGCGATCATCGCCCCCGCCTCCGCGTTGAGCTTGACGGAGAACTCCAGCTCGACCTCGTCGGGCGAGGACTCGCGGAAGGCGGCCAGGGTGGCGGCGGCGGCATCCCTGATCGGGCGCAGCGCCGCTTCGAGCGACTCGACGGAGGCCTCGATGACCTCGCCGGTCCGTGAGACCCTGCGGGTGCCCTGGCTGCGGTCGGGCACCTCGACGTAGAGCGCGCCGCCGCCTTCCAGAGGCATACGCATGATCTCTGTCACCGCGACTCCCGGGGGTTGGAACCGCGGCCAGCTTAAACCGGGTAGCGCGGCCAGTCGATGATCGATCTGCGAGACTTACGGGCATGGCCCGTTCCGCCGTTCGCGCCTCGATCCTCACCGCCGTGCTGGCGGCCGGCGCCTGCGCGGGCCCGCCCTCGGCCGGCAGGCTTCCGGCCCGGTCGGACGGGTCCCTCTCCTCCGCCGCGACCACCACGTCCTCTGGGGCGCCGGCCGGCGTCATCTCCCCTGAGGCGGTGCCGGCGGCCCATCTCACCGCGATCCCCGCGCGGCCCGCGTCGTGCCCGCAACCGCCCGCGGAGCGGGACGATCTCAGTCCCCGGCCCACGGCGTCGAGCTGGAAGCGGATCTCCACCGACGAGGCGACGGGCAGCATGGACGATCTGGCCGCCGCCCCCGACGGCACGCTGTGGGCCTCCTCGACCAGGCAGAAGGCCGCGGGTCAAGGCGTGCTGGAGTACACCGACGGCGGGCTGCGCCGGTGGGACGGCACGGCGTGGACGGCGATGCCGCTGCCCAGCGGCCCCGATGTCAGGGTCGTGGCGCTCGCCGCGGCCTCGAAGGAGCGGGCGTGGGCGCTGGGGATCGTGGGCAGGACGGGCCATGTCGCCGCCTTCGACGGAGCCGGATGGCGGGTGGAGCCGCTGTCGGGGGCCGCGGCCGAGAGCATCGGCTGGGGCGGCACCGCCGCCGAGAGCATCGCGCCCGGCAGGCTCTGGGCGGTGAACGGGCGGGTAGGGCTGCTGGACGCCGGCGGAGCCTGGCGCTCGTACGCGCTTCCCTCCCCTGCCTCGGCCGTCGACGGCGAGGGCGGCGAGCTGTGGGCGGCCGGCGGGACGGCCGCGCTGCGCTGGGAGGGCACCGGCTGGCGCCAGGTCGGCGTGCCCGCGCTGGGTGTCCCGGCGAAGGCGCAGGCGCCGCGGGTGTCCCTGACCGACGTCGTGGTGCTCGGCCCCCGTGAGGTGTGGGTGGTCGGCGGGGTGTCGTGGCTGGTGCCTGGCGCGTACAACGAGGAGAACGAGCCGCTCGAACTGACGCGTCCGGTGGCCCTGCGCTGGGACGGGTCGTCGTGGCGGTGCGGATGGGGCGCCGTGGGGACCATGCTCACCGAGGCCGAATCCGACGGGACGGGCGGGCTGTGGGCGCTGGACTCGACCCGGAGCCGGCTGTGGCACCTGTCGGACGGGGAGTGGACCACGGAGAGCCCGCCCGTGCCTGGCGGACGGGTGCCTGAGCTGACCGCGCTGGCCCGCCGGCCCGGCAGCGCGGAGGTCTACGCGGTCGGCGCGTTCGCTCCCGAGGGCGCCGACCATCCCACCTTCGCCGCCCTCTGGCGCACCGCACGCCGCTGACGGCCCGAACCGCGACGGTCAGCCGGTGAGCGTCCGGTACAGCTCCATGGTGCGCTCGGCGATGCGCTCCCACGAGAAGTGCTCGATCGCGCGGGCCCTGCCCGCCTGCCCGAGCGCCTTCGCCCTGTTCGGGTCGCCCAGCAGCGCGTTGACCCTCTCGGCCAGGTCGGCGGCGAACTTCTCCGGATCGTACGGCGTGCCGTCGGGGCCCTGCTCGATCGGCACCAGCAGGCCTGTCGAGCCGTCGGCCACCACCTCGGGGATCCCGCCCGTCGCGGTGGCGACCACCGCCGTCTCGCACGCCATCGCCTCCAGGTTCACGATCCCCATCGGCTCGTAGACCGACGGGCACACGAACACGGTGGCGTGCGTGAGCAGCTGGATGACCTCGGGCTTGGGCAGCATCTCGGAGATCCAGAACACCCCGTCACGCCCCAGCCCTTCGACCAGGCCGCTCACCTCGGCGGCGATCTCCGGCGTGTCGGGCGCGCCCGCGCAGAGCACGAGCTGCGCGCCCGGCTCGAGGTCGCGGGCCGCGCGCAGCAGGTGGACCAGCCCCTTCTGCCGGGTGATCCTGCCGACGAAGACGACATACGGTCTGCCCGGGTCGATCCCGTGCTTCTTCAGCACCTCGAGCCCGCGTTCAGGCGCGTACTCGACGGTGTCGATCCCGTTGTGGATCACGCTCACCCTGCCGGGCGGGATCTCGGGGTAGGCGGCCAGGACGTCGCGCCGCATGCCCTCCGACACCGCGACGATCGCGTCGGCCGAGGCGAGCGCGGTGCGCTCGGCCCACGAGGAGAGCGTGTAGCCGCCGCCCAGTTGCTCGGCCTTCCACGGCCTGAGCGGCTCCAGGCTGTGCGTGGTGACGACGTGGGGGGTGTCGTACAGCATCTTGGCCACATGACCGGCGAAGTTGGCGTACCAGGTGTGGCTGTGCACCAGGTCCGCGCCCTCGCAGGCGGCGGCCATCTCGAGGTCGACGCCGAGCACCTGCAGGGCGGCGTTGGCCGTCTCCAGGCCGCCGGGCACCCGGTAGGCCGAGACGCCCGGTTCGGACCTCGCCGCGCCGAAGCAGCGCACCCGCACGTCGGCCAGGCGTCTGAGCTCCCTGGCGAGGTACTCCACATGCACACCGGCGCCGCCGTACACCTCTGGCGGGTATTCACGACTCAGCAGATCCACGCGCACACGCCGACCCTAACGCACACCCGCGTTCCCGACCGTGCGCGGAACACGCGGGTAAAAGCGTTGATTAGATGAGTTTGGAGTATTTTGCCCTAGCCGGCTGGCCCTCGACCGGACCGCCGTCGAAGGCGGCCGAGGCCCACGGCGGCGGGGCCTCAGGGCGGGAAGACGTCCCGAATGATCACGATCATGGTGGGGAGCGACTCGCTGTCCTGTTGGTGGGCATGTGGATCTGCTTTGTCGGCCGGTTTCGGGGTAGCGTCACGCCATGACGTCGCCCAGGGTGCTCGCAGTCGTGCTAGCAGGTGGAGAAGGCAAGAGATTGATGCCGCTGACGGCTGACCGCGCGAAACCAGCGGTGCCGTTCGGCGGAATGTACCGGCTGATCGACTTCGTGCTGTCGAATCTCGCCAACGGCCACTACCTGCAGATCGTGGTGCTGACGCAGTACAAGAACCACAGCCTCGACCGCCACGTCTCACGGACCTGGCGCCTGTCGGCCATGCTGGGCAACTACGTGACGCCCGTCCCCGCCCAGCAGCGTCTGGGTCCGCGCTGGTTCTCCGGCTCGGCCGACGCGCTGTTCCAGAACCTCAACCTCATCTACGACGAGCTGCCCGAGCACGTGATCGTGTTCGGCGCCGACCACATCTACCGGATGGACCCGCGGCAGATGGTGGCCCAGCACGTCGACTCCGGGGCGGAGGTGACGGTGGCGGCGATCAGGCAGCCGCTGTCGCTGGCCGACCAGTTCGGCGTCATCGAGACCGACCCCTCGGGGCGCAGGATCGTGGCGTTCAGGGAGAAGCCGAAGGACGCGGTGGGCCTGCCCGACCATCCCGACGAGGTCTACGCCTCGATGGGCAACTACGTCTTCAAGACGCAGGCGATGATCGACGCGCTTCGCGAGGACGCGCTCGACCCGACCAGCAAGCACGACCTCGGCGGCAACATCATCCCGATGATGGTCAAGTCGGGCGGCGCCGAGGTCTACGACTTCGCCAACAACCTCGTGCCGGGCTCGACCGAGCGCGACAGGGGCTACTGGCGTGACGTGGGGACGCTCGACGCCTACTACGAGGCGCACATGGACCTGATCTCCGCGCACCCGATCTTCAACCTCTACAACGACCGGTGGCCGATCTACACCGGGCACGACCCGCTGCCGCCTGCCAAGTTCGTGCACAACGAGGGCGACAGGGTGGGCCGCGCCATCGACTCGCTGGTCTCCCCCGGCGTGATCGTCTCCGGCGGCACGGCACAGCGCTCGATCCTGTCGCCGCGCGTGGTCCTGCACTCCCACTCCCTGGTGGAGGACTCGGTGCTGATGGACAACGTCAAGATCGGCAGGGGCGCCGTCGTCCGCAAGGCGATCATCGACAAGAACGTCGTGATCCCCGACGGCGCGAGGATCGGCTTCGACCTCGACTACGACCGCACCCGTTTCGCCGTCACCAGGGGCGGCGTGGTGGTGATCGGCAAGAACGAGATCGTGGATCGCTAGCCGTACCGCGGCGGACGCGGCCTGCCTCGCGCGGGTCCGCCGCGCGAGGCCGCCGAGACGCGCTGAGCGTGACGGCCGACGGCGTTCACCCGGGTCACGAGATTTCGTGATCCGGGGCTGCGCGGGCGGTTCCCGGCGCATAACGAGTGACTCAAGACGTGCCGGGTCACTCCAGCCGTCGGACATGATGGTCAATGTGACAAGTGAGGCACCTGACTCGGACCACCGGGTGAAAGTTACCGGTAAGACCGCTGCAAGCGGCCAGGACGAAGATGGAGCCATGCCAACCCCCGTGGCCGCACCCACCTTGGCCGACCGACTGCGCAGGGACCTGCGGAACCCGCTGTTCCTGCAGGCCTACGCGCTCATGGCCAACACAGGGATCACCGCCGTGCTCGGGCTCGGCTACTGGTTCCTGGCCACCAAGCTCTACACGCCCGCCGCCTTCGGCGAGGGTCAGACGATGATCAGCGCCATGCGCCTGTTCTCGTCGCTGACCGGTCTGGCGCTCGCGGGGGCGATGGCCAGGTTCATCCCGGTGGCGGGCCGGCGCACCGCCGAGTTCGTCCTGCGCGGCTACGCCGTGGCCGGGGCGACGGGCGTCGTCGCGGCGCTCGCCTTCCTGCTGACGCTCCCGCTCTGGGGCCCCGCCTACGCTGACCTCGGCGGTTTCGGCCCCGGGCTGTTCTTCCTGGCCTCCGTGCTGGTCTGGACGATCTTCACGCTCCAGGACGTGACGCTGGCAGGACTGCGCAAGGCGGTCTGGGTGCCGGCCAACAGTCTGGCCTTCGGCCTGGTGAAGATGGTGATGCTGGCGGCCCTGGCGTTCGCGCTGCCCCATGGCGGTCTGTCCGGCGGCATCTTCCTGTCGTGGATCATCCCGACGGCGATGGCGCTGATCCCGATCAACTGGTTCATCTTCAAGGTCTTCATCCCCCGGCACGTCACCGAGAACGGCGGCGACCCGCCCCGGCTCCGCCAGGTCGGCAGGTTCCTCGCAGGCGACTTCCCCGGCGCGCTGTCGCTGCTGCTGACCCTCTACCTGGTCCCTGTCCTGGTGGCCGCCTGGCTCAACGACGCCACCGTCTTCGGCTACTTCTCCGTCACCCACACGCTGGGCTGCATGATCGGGCTGCTGGCCGCCAACATGGCCGTCTCGCTCACGGTCGAGGGCGCCTTCAATGCCTCGGAGCTGGCCCGCAGCGTGCGCAACGCTCTGCGCCGCATCGTGCTGATCATCGTGCCGATCGTGGCGATCGCCGCGCTGGGCGCGCCGCTGATCCTGTCGGTCTTCAGCAGCGAGATGGCCGACGCCGCCTCGCCCCTGCTGCGGCTGATGGCGCTGTCGGTGCTGCCCGGCATGCTGATCGAGATCCACCTCAGCACGCTCAGGGCGATGAGCCAGGCCAGGCGGCTGGCGATCGTGCAGATCGGCCTCGCGGTGCTGACGCTGGGCCTGATCGCCGTCCTCTTCCCCGTGGCGGGGATCACCGGAGTGGGCTACGCGGTGCTGGCGGCCAATGCGATCATTGCGCTGACCGTGGTACCGCACCTTCGTAGGGTTGCTGCTGTTTCTTCATGAGGATGGGTATGTTCCAGCTTGATATGAAACGTTCCACCTTTTCCGTGGTCAGGCCCGGTGAGCTCGGCGAGAGCGAACTCACCGCCTGGCGTGAGATGCAGGCAGCGCAACCCCATCTGGCCAACCCCTTCCTGAGTCCCGAGTTCACGATCGCCATGGGCGAGGTGAGCAGGGCGGCGCGCGTCGGGATCATCAGTGACGGCGAGGGCATCGCCGGGTTCCTGCCCTTCGAGGTCGGCGCGGGCGGCGTGGGGACCGCGATCGGCTCGTGGGTCTCGCTGTGCCAGGGGGTGATCCACAGGACCGGAGTCCGTTTCGACGCCGACGCGCTGCTCAGGGGGCTGGGGCTGCACGTCTGGGAGTTCGGCTGCCTGGTCGAGCGCCAGCCGTGGTTCCAGCCGTACGAGACGCTCTCCCAGCAGAGCGTGGTGCTCGACCTGTCGTCCGGGTACGCCGCCTACGCGGCCGAGCTCGCCAAGCGCTCGTCGAAGTTCTACAAGAGCACGCTGTACAAGGAGCGCAAGCTCGGCAGGGATTTCGGCGAGGTCACCTTCGACTTCGCCTCACGCAGCGCCGACGACTTCCGCGTGCTACGCGAGTGGAAGTCGGCGCAGTACCGCCGGATGGGCCGCGCCGACAGGTTCGGACAGCCGTGGGTGGTGGAGCTGGTCGACCGGCTGTACGCCGTCGACACACCCTCCTTCGCCGGCCCGCTGTCGATGATGTACGTCGACGGCCGCCCGGTCGCCGGACACTTCGGGCTGCGCTCGGACTCGGTGCTGATCGGCTGGTTCCCCGCCTACGACCCCGACTTCGCCAAGTACTCCCCCGGCCTCATCCAGCACCTGCACATGGCCGAGGACGCCGCTGAGATCGGCATCCAGGCCCTCGACCTGGGCATCGGCACGGGCTCGGAGTACAAGGACGCGCTGCGCAGCACTGGAGCGCCCGTCGGCGAGGGGGTCGTGCGCCGCCGTACGCTGGGCGCCACCCTGCACAAGCTGCGCCACGAACCCGTCCGCCGCGCGCGCAGACTCATCCTGGAGACCCCGGCGCTCTACGGGGCCGTCGACAAGATGCTGCGCGCCTACGGCAGGCGCCGGTGATGCGCGACAGAGCGGGGCAGGACTGTCTCCACGTGCCCTCGGGCAGGTTCGCCCTCTATCTGGCGCTGCGCCACTGGTTCAAGCCGGGCGACAGCGTGCTGCTGGCACCGACCAACTGCGAGATCGTGCTGTTCATGGTGCTGGCGGCGGGGCTGACCCCCGTGCTGGCACCGGTCTCGTGGCGTGATGGCAACATCGACGTGCCCGCCGTCGACTGGACAGGTGTGTCGGGCGTCCTCACCACACACCTGTACGGCCAGCCCGACCGGATCGCCGAACTGCGGGAGGCCTGCTCGCGCCACGGGGTGACGATCATCGACGACGCCGCCCACGCCATGCTGACCACGGTCGACGGGCGGCTCGCGGGCACGTTCGGCGTGGCGGGCGTCTACAGCCTGGCCAAGCACGGCCGTGCGATGTCCGGCGCCTTCCTCACCTGCGCCGACCCCGCCGATCTGAGGGCGCTGGAGGAGGCCAGGGACGAGCTCCTCGTGCCCGGACGTCAGCTCGCGGCCGTCATGCGGCCCGTGATCAGGGAGACGATCTACCGCACGGGGCTGGTGCGGCCCATCTGGCACGCGCTCAAGCGGCTGGGCCTGATGACGTGGACGGGGCACCGCCTGCCCTCGCGCGAGCCCGAGCTCAAGGCGGCGCTGGCCGCGGCGCCCGCCGCGGCAGGGGGCGGGGACGCGCGGTCCACGGACGCCGAACTGCTGTCGGCCCTCGACTACTGGCTGTCGATCGACCAGGCCGACTGGCGGATGCGCCACGGCCCGCTCGTGCGCCGGTACCAGAACTCCAGGTTCCGCGTGATCGACCGCGAGAGGGAGCCGCGTCTGGCGGGGGTACGCCTGCTGCGCGAGACCCCGTGGGCCGCCGAAGGGGTGCGCCACGCCGAGCCCCAGCCGCTGCTGCGGGTCCCGCTCGTGGTCGAGGACAGGGACGCCGTCGTCGCCCAGCTCGAGCAGCGGGGCGTCGTGCCCGGGTTCATCTACGACCCGCCGCTGAACGACTACCTCGGCCAGGTGCCGGCGGGGCCGAACCCCGAGGCCGCGCGCTGGTGGACGAGCCATGTCCTGCCCGTCGACCCGCTGCGCGCCGGCAAGATCGCCGGACTTCTCACCGAACTCGGGGTCCGGCCCGCGGTACCGCATGAGGTGTGACCCCGGGCGTGGGCGGCGTGGTTCCATGCCCGGGGCGAGTGGCGTTCACATCCATCCGGGGGGCGCCATTCCCGCCGGTCAGACCTGAGAGAGAAATAGCCTGACGGCTTGGACCGCTTTCTCTCTCGCGAACAGCACAAAGGTAAAAGGCAATTCGCTAAAGTGCCACAGATTAAAATCTCACCCGTGCGCAGATTATCGCCGGCCGAACGCCGCCTGTGGCGGGCCTTTCCCAGCGGGGCATGGGTGGATCTGCGCGCCGGCGACAGGGAACTCGACGATCCGTCGCAGGCCGACCGCTGGGGGCGCGAGCGCGAGGTGCGGGCCGAGGTGATCGCCGCGCTGCTCCTCGGCGCGGTCGAGCGTACCCCCGGCCAGGTGCCGGGGGTACGGCTGGCCGGCGCCCGCGTGACCGGCGCCCTCGACCTGTCGGGCGCGGCCATCGACGTCCCGCTCTACCTGCTCAACTGCCACGTCGCCGAACCCGTCGACCTGTCCGACGCCACCGCCAGGGGAGTCAGGCTGCGCGGCTGCGAGCTGACCAGGTTCAAGGGCTCGCGGATGAAGGTGGACGGCCTGTTCGAGCTGGACGGCTCGACCGTGCACGCGGGGGTACGCCTGGACAACGCCCGCGTCGAAGGCCAGTGCCGGCTGTCCAGGACGACGCTCTCCGCGCCGCCGCCGCGCACCACCACGTCCGAGTCGGCCCACGGCGACGTGCGCGAGCCCCAGGGCGAGGCGGGCGACACCATGCACGAGTGGGCGCTGTGGGCGGGTGGCCTGTCGGTGGGCGGCGGCACGTTCCTGCGCGGCCTGCGCGCCCACGGCGGGCTGCGGTTGATCGGCGGCGAGTTCCCCGGCGGCCTCTATCTCGAGCGGGCGCACGTCGGCTCGATCAACGCCGACTTCATGACGGCGGCCACCGCCGAGCTCAGCAACGGTTTCCGCGCCGACGGCACGATCAGGATGCGCGGCGCGCGGGTCGACGGGGTCCTGTCCTTCCATCACGCCGAGCTCCGGTCGCCGGACAGGGCGCTGCACCTGAGCCACATGCAGGCCGACGAGGTGATCATGCGTCCCGACGTGGTCGAGGGCGGGATCAACTTCGGCTACTCCCGCTTCGGGGTGCTGCTCGACTCCCCCGACGCCTATCCGGACGCCGTGCAGCTCGACGGGCTGACGTACGAGTCGCTGCGCGGGCCGTGGACGCTCGCCGAACGGCTCGGCTGGCTGCGCCACGATCCGAACGGGTACCGGCCGCAGCCGTACGAGCAGCTGGCCTCGTGGTACCGGCGCATCGGGCACGAGCCCGACGCGCGGCGGGCGTTGCTGGCCAAGCAGCGCGAGCGGCGCGGCACCCTGCGCGCGCCCGGCAGGGTGTGGGGGCGGCTGCTCGACCTCATGGTCGGGTACGGCTACCGCTCGTGGCTGGCAGGCCTGTGGGCGGTGGTCCTGCTCGCCGCGGGAACGGTCATCTTCGGACGGATGCCGCCGGTACAGGTGGACCCCGGCGAGACCCGCACGTTCAACGCGTTCGTCTACTCGCTCGACCTGCTGGTGCCGGTGAGCGTGTTCGAGGTGCGCGGCGCGTACGAGCCCGCCGGGTGGACGGCGTGGGTGGCGTGGACGCTGGTGGTGTCAGGGTGGGTTCTGGCCACCGCGCTGATCGCGGGCGCCACGCGGGTCCTTCGGCCAGCCCCCGGAGCCTGAGTCGGCGAAGGCGCCGAAGGAGGAGCTCTCGACCCTGAAGCGGGGCAGCGCCTGCGGGTAGTGGGTCTTCAGGAAGGTCACGAGGTGCTCGCGGGCGTCGCACTTCAGATCCCAGACCGAGGCCGAGTCGGCCGCGCTCATCAGCGCGCGCAGCTCCACCAGGCCGTTGGGCTGGACGTCGGTGACCTGGAGCGTCCAGTCCTTCTGGTCCCACAGCGGGTGGTCCTTGACGAACCGGTGCAGTTCCTCGCGCAGTTCCTGCACGGGCACCGACCAGTCGACGCGGAAGTAGACGTGCCCGATGACCCTGCTGCCGTGCCTGGTCCAGTTCTCGAACGGGTTCTGGGTGAAATAGGAGACGGGGAAGACCAGGCGCCGCTCGTCCCACGAGCGGACCACGACGTAGGTGAGCGTGAGCTCCTCGATCCTGCCCCACTCGTTGTTGACCACGACCACGTCGTCGAGCCGCAACGCGTCGCTGAAGACGAGTTGCAGCCCTGCGAGCATGTTGCCGATCGTGGACTGGGCCGCGATGCCGACGATCGCGCCCGCGATGCCGGCCGAGGCGAGCAGTCCGGCGCCGAGCGCCCGCACCTCGGGGAAGGTGAACAGCGCGGCGCCGAACGAGATCACGATGATCACCGCGGCGGCGGCCCTGCGGACCAGGGTGATCTGGGTCCTTGCCCGCCGGGCTCTGCGGTTGTTCTCCTCGACCCGCTCGAGCTGGTCGAGGACGACATCGGTGACCGCGTAGGCGGCCTGGATGAGCAGCCAGGTGAACGCGGCGATGGTGACGACGCCGGTGAGACGCTCGACGATGGGGCTCGCCGAGGAGCTGACCATGGTGGGGACGAACGCGGCGTTGAAGGCGACGACCGCCGCCACGGCGAACCCGGGCCAGGTGCACCTGACCACCAGGTGCCTGAGGAAGTCCCAGGTACGGCCGGCCTTGAGCAGGACCCTGCGAACCAGTTCGACGCCGATGACCGCCCCGAGCACGGAACCGATCAGGATGAGCCAGTTCATCGGCGACACAATCATGCCCCCTAATGTCTCAGAATGTCTCGTCGAAGGTCACATTGCCCTCAACCGCGACCTGATATGCGGAAACCCTGCGTTCGAAGAAGTTCGCCAGCTCCTGCACGTCCTGCAGTTCCATGAACGCGAAGGGGTTGGCGGTGCCGTACCTAATGGGCAGACCGAGCCGGCGCAGCCGCTGGTCGGCGACGTACTCAAGGTACTCACGCATCTGCCCGACGGTCATGCCCGACATGCCGTCACCGCACAGGTCGCTCGCGAAGGCCAGCTCGGCCGCGACGGCCTCCTCCAGCATCCTGGTGACCTGCTCGCCGAGCTTGTCGTCGAACAGGTCGGGCTCCTCGGCGCGGACGGTGTCGACGACGCTGAAGGCGAACTCCATGTGCATCGACTCGTCGCGGAAGACCCAGTTGGTGCCGGTGGCCAGGCCGCCGAGCAGGCCGCGGGAGCGGAACCAGTAGACGTAGGCGAAGGCGCCGTAGAAGAACAGGCCCTCGATGCAGGCGGCGAAGCAGATGAGGTTGAGCAGGAAGGTCCTGCGGTCCTGCCTGGTCTCCAGCCGCTGCAGGTCGGACAGGGAGTCGATCCACCGGAAGCAGAACTCGGCCTTGTCGCGGATGGAGGGGATGTTGTCGACGGCGGCGAACGCCTTCACGCGCTCGTCGGGGTCGGGCAGGTAGGTGTCGAGCAGCGTCAGGTAGAACTGCACGTGCACCGCCTCCTCGAACAGCTGCCTGGACAGGTACAGGCGGGCTTCGGGGGCGTTGACGTGCTGGTAGAGGTTGAGGACGAGGTTGTTGGCGACGATGGAGTCGCCGGTGGCGAAGAAGGCGACCAGCCGGTTGATGAGGTGGCGCTCCTGGGGCGACATCTTGGCGAGATCGGCCAGGTCGCTGTGCAGGTCCACCTCCTCGACCGTCCAGGTGTTGCGGATCGCGGCCCGGTAGCGCTCGTAGAAGTCGGGATAGCGCATCGGGCGCAGCGTCAGGTCCATACCGGGGTCGAGCAGCATGTGTTTCTCCTTGCGAACGGAACGTCTGTCGTGCGGGGCGGCGGGTCCTACTGGCAGGCCTCGCACACCTCGGGGTTCTCCAGCGAGCACGCGACCGCCTCGCTCACCGTGAACGCCTGCTCGGGCGCCGCCTGCACGGTCGTCTGCGCGATCCTGGTGGCGGGGCGCGAGCGCAGGTAGTAGGTGGTCTTCAGCCCCTGCTTCCACGCGTAGGCGTACATCGACGACAGCTTGCCGATCGTCGGCGTCGCCATGAAGAGGTTCAGTGACTGCGACTGGTCGATGTAGGGCGTCCGCGCCGCCGCCAGGTCGATGAGCGCTTTCTGCGGCAGCTCCCACGCCGTCCTGTACAGGGTCTTGAGCTCGGCCGGGATCCCCTGGATGTCCTGGATCGAGCCGTCCGCGCGCTTCACCGCGTCGCGCATCTCCTGCGTCCACAGCCCAAGACGCTGCAGGTCCGCGACCAGGTACCGGTTGACCTGCAGGAACTCGCCGGACAGGGTCTCGCGCTTGAAGACGTTCGACACCTGCGGCTCGATGCACTCGTAGCAGCCCGCGATCGAGGCGATCGTCGCCGTCGGCGCGATGGCGATCATGAGGGAGTTCCGCAGCCCGGTTCTGTCGATCTTGGCGCGCAGGGCGGTCCACTCGGGCGAGTCGCCGGCGCCGTAGTGGTCCGGGTGCAGGACGCCCTGCGCCGCCCTGGTGTCGCCGTAGGAGGGGTGACGCCCGCGCTCGACGGCGAGGTCGGCGGAGGTGTCGTAGGCGGCCAGCGCGATCTCCTCGGCGATGCGCGTGGACAGCGCGAGCGCCTCGGCCGAGTCGAACGGCAGGCGCAGCGAGAAGAACACGTCGGCCAGGCCCATCACGCCGAGCCCGATCGGCCTCCATCGCAGGTTGGCGGTCTCGGCCTCGGGCGTCGGGTAGAAGCCCAGGTCGATCGTCTTGTCCAGGAAGCGCACCGCGGTCCTGACGGTGGCGCGCAGCCGTACCCAGTCCATGGTGCCGCCCGCCAGGTGGGCGGCCAGGTTGATCGAGCCCAGGTTGCAGACGGCGGTCTCGCCGTCGCTGGTCACCTCGAGGATCTCGGTGCAGAGGTTGGACAGGTGGATGACGTTCTCCGGGCGCGCGGTCTGGTTGGAGGCGCGGTTGGCGGCGTCCTTGAAGGTCATCCAGCCGTTGCCGGTCTGCGCGAGCGTGCGCATCATCCGGCCGTAGAGCGTGCGCGCGGGGATCTGACGGGTGTGCAGGCCCGCCGCCTCCGCGGCCCGGTAGGCCTCGTCGAACGCCTCGCCGTACAGGTCGGTCAGGTGCGGCACCTGCTTGGGGTCGAACAGCGACCACGGCTGGTCGGCCTCGACGCGGCGCATGAACTCGTCGGGCACCCAGTTGGCGAGGTTGAGGTTGTGGGCACGGCGGGCCTCCTCGCCGGTGTTGTCACGCAGTTCGAGGAACTCCTCGATGTCGGCGTGCCAGGTCTCCAGGTAGACGCAGGCCGCGCCCTTGCGGCGGCCGCCCTGGTTGACGGCGGCCACGCTGGAGTCGAGCGTGCGCAGCCACGGGACGATGCCGTTGGAGTGGCCGTTCGTGCCGCGGATCAGCGAGCCGCGCGAGCGGACCCTGGTCCACGCGATGCCGATGCCGCCGGCGTACTTCGACAGCCTGGCGACCTGGCCGTAACGCTCGTAGATCCCTTCCAGCTCGTCGCGCGGCGAGTCGAGCAGGAAGCACGACGAGAGCTGGGGACGGCGGGAGCCGGAGTTGAACAGCGTGGGCGAGCTGGGCAGGTACGACAGCGTGGACATCAGCGCGTACAGCTCGGCGGCCTCGGCGACCGAGGCGGAAAGACCGCAGGCGACGCGCAGCAGGAAGTGCTGCGGGCGTTCGAGCACGCCGCGCGTCTCGGGGTGGCGCAGCAGGTAGCGGTCGTAGACGGTGCGCAGGCCGAAGTACTCGAACCTGTCGTCGGCGCTCTCGTCCACCAGCGCGTCGAGGGCGGCGGCGTTGGCCGCCACGAAGGCGGCCAGCCCGTCCTGGAGCAGACCCGCGGCGTGGGTGGCCACGATCGACTCGGAGAAGGTCCTCACGCCGTGCGCGGCGGCCTCGTCCGCGATCTGCTCGGCCAGCAGCCTGGCGGCGACCCTGGAG
This sequence comes from Nonomuraea sp. bgisy101, assembly GCF_057708945.1. Lineage (NCBI taxonomy): Bacteria > Bacillati > Actinomycetota > Actinomycetes > Streptosporangiales > Streptosporangiaceae > Nonomuraea > Nonomuraea sp. bgisy101. The sequence continues at coordinate 133,310 of NZ_JBYITD010000027.1, read as the reverse complement.
TTCTCCGGGTCGGCGATCACCCTGGCGGCGGCCTCCTCGATGGCCAGCCGGCGATCCACCTCTACGATCTGCGTCACGCTCTCTCCTCGCGAGCTCACCCCGTGAAGGCAGGCGAGAGCACGCGGGCACGCCGCGAGACCCCGCGGCCCTCCCTCGAGGCCTTGGACAGGTCACACCGCTGGCAGGTCTTCGGACTCGCGGGCGTACGTCAGCTTCCTACTGGCCGTCGCTTCCCAGGCCATGGGCCCAGTGCTTCGTGACGGCGGTCGTTCCCGCTCACCGCTGCGGGGCAGTGCCGGCATCTCACCGGCTTCCCTTTTGCTTCGCCCTGCTCGGGCGAACCAGCGACGACCAGGATCCTACATCTAGTGGCCGCGGACGCAACTACCCCAACAAGTTGTGTCGATCAGCCCCAGGTCCTTGAGCACTTCGCGGGTCCTGCCGGCCTCGGACCCGAGCCACGCGGCGAAGTCGTCGCCGCTGAGCGGGATCGGCTTCCACCCTCTGGCGCGGCAGGCGTCCAGCCACCGCGCGGACCGGGCGACCTCGTCGAGCACCTCGACCGCCCGGGCGCGATCGCGTTCGCTCATCTGCTTGGGCCCGAGCACCGCGCACCAGTCGGCGAAGTCGACCCTGACACCGGACTCCAGCAGGGTCGGCGCCTCGACGTCCTCGACCCGCTCGGCCGAGGAGACGGCCAGCGCCCTGAGACGCCCCTTGCCGAGGCGCTTGCGCCACTCGCCGAGCGGGCCCGCGGCGACGCCCACCCTGCCCGCCAGCAGCGCCTCGGCCGCATCGTCCGTGGTGGGGTAGCCCGCGTAGTCGAGCACCCTGGCGTCCGCGCCGAGACCGCGCGCGACCAGTCCGAACAGCAGGTGATCGGACTCTCCCTGCGGCCTGCCGCCCAGCACGGTGCCGCCGGGGTCGGCGACCAGCCGCCGCGCGAAGTCGTCGAACTCGCGAAAGACGGAGGCGTTGGAGACGACCAGGACCTCGACGTCGCCGACCAGCCTGGCCAGCGGGGTGCCCGTCTCCTTCACCCCGGCCATCTCGGCGGCCGCGATCGCGGGCAGGCCGGTCACCGTCAGCAGGGGCCCTCCCTCGGCCACGCCGTCGCGTTTGAACTGCCCCGCGAGCACCCGCGCGACGGGGACCCAGGCCTCCCCTCCCGGCACGACGGAGAAGCTCGGGGTCGGGCGCGTGGCCGTACCGCAGCCGGCCAGGCCCGCCATAGCGGCCAGCGCTCTCGCGACGAACTCCCGACGGCGCATGCGCAGGCCCCTCCCGTCGCCCCACCCCTCCGCTACTCCATGTTATTGGTCGGAGGCGGAGAGTCACACATCGGGGGCGGGCAGGTCCGCGGGCAGGGCGAGCAGGCGGATGTGCAGGGGCCGGGCCTGCTCAGGAGCGTCGGCGGCACGATGGCTGTACTTCTTCAGCAGCAGCATGTACTCCTCGAAGAAGTCCTCCAGCTCGCCCAGCGTCATCCGGCCGAGAGCGCGCGAGACCTTCACCCACGCGGGATCGGCCTGGTAGGCGGCGGGCAGGAGCTCCAGCAGGATCCCCTTGTCCTCCTCGAGCCCGATCCGGTGGAACTCGGCCAGCACCGGGCGGTCCTCGGGCGCGAGCTGCGCCGGATGGGGCAGCCTGATGTCTCCCGTCTCCGTCTTCCGCCACCACCGCTCACGCCCGGCCGACCGCTCGGGGATCTCCTCGATGAACCCGTACTTCTCCAGCTGGCGCAGGTGATAGCTGGTCGTGCCGGTCTTGGCGTCGAGCAGCGAGCCGAGCGTCGTGGACGTGGCGGGACCGTGCAGGCCCAGGTGACGGAGCATGGCGCGGCGCATCGGGTGGGCCAGGGCCTTCAGCTTGCCCGGGTCGTCCAGGACCCACGGCTCGTCATCCTTCATGACGAGCACCCTAGTCCTCCAGAAGGATTTCTGCAGACATGTCTTTGCCGATAACTCTCTGCAGAGTAGGTTCGGCAACATGAAGAGATTAGTGATCTCAGCGATGGCGCTGCTGGTGGCGCTGGCCGCACCGGCGGCGGCGCACGCCAGGCCGACGACCGGCGTACCGGCGACGGGGGCGCCGCCTGCCGTACCGGTGCCGGCCGATCTGACCACGACGGAAGTGAGCTTCGCGGGCGGCGGCGGGCTCACCCTGCGCGGCACGGTCCTGTCCCCCAGAGGCGGGCAGGGCGCGCGCCCCGGGATCGTGCTCGTGCACGGAGCCGGCGCGGGCACGCCCAGGACCAAGCTCATGACCGAGGCCGTGGAGTTCGCCAGACGCGGCATGGCGGTGCTGGTCTACGACAAGCGCACCGAGGGCTACTCGCTGTTCGAGCGCTCCTATTCACAGCTGGCCGACGACGCGCTCGGCGCGGTGGCGGCGCTGCGCCGCCAGGCGGGCGTGAACCCGGCCCACGTCGGGCTCTGGGGGCTGAGCGAGGGCGGATGGGTGGTGCCGCTGGCCGCCTCACGCTCCACCGACGTGGCGTTCGTGGTGCTGGTCGGCGCCAACTCCCTGCAGCCGCTGCGCCAGCAGGCGTGGGCGGTCTCGGCGGGCCTGCGCAAGGCCGGCGTCGCGGGCTCGCTGCCCGACCGTTCGGTGCCCACGCTGTACCGGGCGATCTCCGACGGCGGGCTGTTCCCCGAGCCATGGCACGACCCGCTGCCCGTGCTGCGGAAGGTCCGTCAGCCGGTCCTGGCGATCTGGGGCACGCACGACCTGCTGACCCCGCCGGTCGAGAGCCCTCCGCTGATGGCGAGAACCCTGGCCGAGGGCGGCAACGAGCACGTGACGCTCCGCCTGTTCACCGGCGCGGACCACGCCGCCCACCGCACTCCCGACGGCGGCGTCACCAGGGCGCCCGAGCTGACGCCCGGCTACCCCGAGCTGGTCGGATCGTGGGTGTCCGACGTCGCCTCCGGGCGCGCGCCCCGTTCGAGCCCGCCGGAGGCGGGCACGAAGGCGCAGCAGGCGTCGGCGACCATCCCTGTGCCGCCGCCCGCCTGGTGGGAGTCGGCTCCCGTGCAGGCCGCCGCGCTCCTGCTGTTCCTGGTCGCCTTCCTCGGCTACCCGCTGGCCGCCGGCGTCCGCAGGGTCAGGGGTACGGCGGTGGCCGCGGGCCCCGCGCCCAGAGTGCTGGCGGGCGCGGGGCTGGCCGTGGTGGCCGGCGGCTTCGGCTACCTGATGTACCTGGTCATGACGGGTGGCAAGCTGGCCGAACCCGGACCCGTCCTGGCGGGCAGGCCCGTGCTCTGGCTGCTGCTGCAGGCACTGGTGGTCACGGTCGCCGTCGCCACCGTGCTGACCGCCCGCGCCTGGCGCGCGGCCGGGCGGGGCTCCGAGCGGGTACGGCTCGGCCTGCTCGTCACGGCCGGCGCGGTCATGATCCCGTGGGCCCTCTACTGGGGCCTGCTGCTGCCCTGAGGGCCCTCTCCTTGGGCCTATTCGACGGTGACGCTCTTGGCCAGGTTGCGCGGCTTGTCGACATCCCGCTCCAGCGCGACGGCCGCGTGGTAGGCCAGCAGCTGCAGCGGGATCGTCAGCAGGATCGGGTCGAGCTCGATCTCGTTCTTGGGGATCACGATCACGTCGTCGGCCAGCTTGGCGTCGGGCTCGCGGTGGCCGACCATGAGGACCTGGCCGCCACGCGCCCTGATCTCGCCCAGCGTGGTGAGGTTCTTGTCGAGCAGCTCGTCGTCGGGCACGATCGCCACCGTCGGCAGCTCGGGGCCGATCAGCGCGAGCGGCCCGTGCTTGAGCTCGCTAGCCGGATAGGCCTCGGCGTGGATGTAGGAGATCTCCTTGAGCTTCTGCGCGCCCTCGCGGGCCACCGGGTAGCCCCGCACCCGGCCGACGAACATCATGCTCGGATGCACCGCGTACTTCTTGGCCAGCTCGGCGATGCGGTCGCCCTGCTCGAGGATCTTCTCGATCTGCGTCGGCAGCTCGCGCAGCCCCTCGACGATGCGGCGGCCGTCGGCCGGCGACAGGTCGTGCACCCGCCCGAAGTGCAGGGCGAGCAGGGCGAAGGCGATCGCGGTCGAGGTGAACGCCTTGGTGGAGGCCACCGACACCTCGGGGCCCGCGTGCAGGTAGATGCCGCCGTCGACCTCCCTGGCGATCGCACTGCCCACCGCGTTGACGATGCCGATGACCCGCCCGCCCTTGCGCTTGAGCTCCTGCACGGCCGCCAGCGTGTCGTAGGTCTCGCCCGACTGGCTGATCGCGACGTAGAGGGTGTCGGGGTCGACGACCGGATTGCGGTAGCGGAACTCGCTGGCGGGCTCGGCGTCGGCGGGGATGCGGGCCAGCTCCTCGATCAGCTGCGCGCCGATCTGGCCGGAGTAGTACGCGCTGCCGCACCCGATGATCTTCACCCGGCGGAAGGACCGGGTCTCGCGGGCGTCCATGTTGAGACCGCCCAGGTGGGCGATGTGGAAGCGCTCGTCGAGGCGGCCGCGCAGGGTCCTGGCGATCGACTCGGGCTGCTCGGAGATCTCCTTGAGCAGGTAGTGCTCGTAGCCGCCGGTGTCGTAGTGGCCCGCGTCCCAGTCGACGGTCAGCGGCTCCTTGGCGGTCTCGCGCCCTCCGCTGGCGAAGGTGTGGAAGCCGTCGGCGGTCAGCACCGCCAGCTCGCCGTCCTCCAGGTGGACGACCTGGCGGGTGTAACGGACGAGGGCGGCCACGTCGGAGGCGGCGAACATCTCCTTCTCACCCAGACCGAGCACGATCGGGCTGCCGTTGCGGGCGACCACGATCTCCTTGGGCCGCTCGGAGTCGACGACCGCGATGCCGTAGGTGCCGACGATGCTCTTGAGCGCCTTCCTGACGGCCTCCTCCAGGGTGTCGGTCTCGGTGACCGTCCGGGCGATCAGGTGCGCGAGCACCTCGGTGTCGGTCTCGGAGACGAAGACCACGCCCTCGGCGACGAGCCTGGCCCGCAGCTCGTCGGCGTTCTCGATGATGCCGTTGTGCACGACGGCGATGCGCTCGTCGGACGACAGGTGCGGATGGGCGTTCTCGTCGCTCGGCACGCCGTGGGTGGCCCAGCGGGTGTGCCCGATGCCGAGCGTCCCCTTGAACCTGGCGGGTACGGCCTTGGCGAGGTCGGCCACGCGGCCCTTGACCTTACGCAGCTTGAGCCCCTTGTTCGACACCACCACCCCGGCCGAGTCGTAGCCGCGGTACTCCAGGCGCTGCAGCCCCTCCAGCAGGATGGGCGCGGCATCCTTGCTGCCGACATAAGCGACGATTCCGCACATGGGCCAACCTTCCTATCCGTAGACGATCCTGCGCAGCTGGCGCAGCGACAGCTCGGGGGCCGCCACGCGCCGCGCGGGTAGTTCCGCCGCGATCCTGGGGAAGATCTCGTCGTTGGTGAGGCCACGGGATTTCAGCTCACCGTGGCGGCGCCGCACGAACTCCTCGACGGGCTCGGAGAAGTACGCCACCACCTCGGCCACCACGCGCGCCGCCTCACCGTGGGCGAGCTGGCTCGTCCTGGTCAGGTGCGCGATGAGGTCCTCGTAGGGATGCACAGGGCAGGACCCTACGCAGGGATCACACGCCATGCCAACATCCTGCCCGAAATCGGGCAGGAATCACCCACTGAAAGGCGACACGCCGATGAATGGGGTGCGCGCAAGCCTCCAAGAGGCCGACACGCGCACAGAGATCGCCATACCCCGCGAAAGCCGCGATCAGCTCGCCCGTTACGCTGCGTTATTGACTGATCTCGCTTCGCAGGGGGTTCTCATGCTGCTCTGGGCCGCCGCCGCCCTTATCGCCGCGCTCGGCCCTGGAGGGGCTCAGGAGGACTTCCAGGCCGCGGCCAAGGAGTACGGCGTGCCGGAGAGCGTGCTGCTCGGCGTGTCCTACCTGGAGTCGCGCTGGGACACCCACGACTGGCGGCCCAGCGTGTCGGGCGGGTACGGACCGATGCACCTGGTGGACGTCAACGCCGTACCCGAGGCGGGACCGCACCACCTGGGCGACCCGCGGGGCGACGACGCGCGGCCGATGCGCATCACCACGACTCCCCCGGCAACCGTCCAGAGGGACGAGCGGACGTTGCAGCGGGCCGCGCGGCTGACCGGGCTGCCCACCGAGCGGCTACGGCACGACAGGGCCGCCAACCTCAGAGGCGGAGCCGCGCTCCTCGCCGAGCAGCAGCGCATGCTCGGCGCCCCGCCCAGCCCCGACCCCATCGCATGGCACGAGGCCGTCGCCCGCTACGCCGGCCCGTCCTTCGCGAACGAGGTGTTCGACGTGATGCGCACCGGCGTCGAGCGCCGCACCGACGACGGATCGCTCGTACGGCTGCCCGCCACCCCGGTGCCCGCCTTCAGGACGGCGGCGGCCCCGAACACCGAGTGCCCCGCCACGCTGGAGTGCGAGTGGATGCCCGCCGCCTACAAACGCTTCGGCAAGGACGACTACGGCAACCACGACAGGCTCAGGACCGAGCGGGAGATCGACTACATCGTGATCCACGACACCGAGGGGTCCTACGCGGGCATCCCCTCACTGGTCAAGAACCCGAAGTACGTCAGCTGGCACTACACCATCCGCTCCGGCGACGGGCACGTCGCCCAGCACGTGCTGACCAAGGACGTGGCCTGGCACGCGGGCAACTGGGACGTCAACACCCGCTCGATCGGCATCGAGCACGAGGGCTACCTCGCCCAGGGCGGCAGCTGGTACACCGAGGCGATGTACCGCTCCTCCGCCAAGCTGGTCCACTACCTGGCCACCAAGTACGACGTGCCGCTCGACAGAGCGCACATCATCGGCCACGACAACGTCCCCGGCTCCCACGCCTCCAGCGTGGCGGGCATGCACGACGACCCGGGGCCCTACTGGGACTGGGCGCGCTTCTTCGACATGATGGAGGCGCCCATCGAGGGTGAGCCGGACGGCCGATCCGTGATCATCAAGCCCGACTACGACCAGCACCAGCCCACGTTCGTCGGCTGCAAGCGCAAGCGTCCCGCCAAGCAGTGCGAGCCGCACGGCGCCACCAGCGTCTGGCTCCACACCGAACCGCGCGATGACGCCCCGCTGGTCGACGACATCGGCCAGCGGAAGACCGGGGCCTCCACCTACAGCGTCTACGACCAGAGCGCCCGCGCCTCCGTCGGCCAGCGCTACGCCGTCGCCGGCGCCTCGGGTGACTGGACGGCCATCTGGTACCTCGGCCAGAAGGCGTGGTTCCGCAACCCGCCCTCCCAGCCCACCGCCGTCCCCGCCTCGGGCCCGCTGGTCACCCCCGTCCGCGACAGGGTCGCCGTGTACGGCAGGGCGTACCCGGAGAGGTCGGCCTACCCGCGAGGAGTGAAGTTCCAGGAGCACGCCGCGCTGCCGTACACACTGAAGCGGGGCCAGTTCTACTCGCTCGGGCAGACGCTGCACGGGTCCTATCTCGCGGCGTCGCACTTCAACCCGTCCAAGCACGTCACGGTGCGCGGCAAGCTCCGCTACCACCAGATCCAGCTCGGGCACAGGGTGATGTTCGTCAAGGCCGATGACGTGCGCGTGGTGGGGTGAAACTCGCCGCCGGCGGCGGCACGTTGCGCACGTGCACTCGCCAAAGGCGATATGGTTTTCTCGTGGCCGGCGAGCAAATCGCTGGAAATCACGCGGAAGTGGCTCAGTGGTAGAGCATCACCTTGCCAAGGTGAGGGTCGCGGGTTCGAATCCCGTCTTCCGCTCGGAGCAAGATCTCCTGGTGGAGTGGCCGAGAGGCGAGGCAGCGGCCTGCAAAGCCGTCCACACGGGTTCAAATCCCGTCTCCACCTCGTGTGTCACGCGGAACCTCCGGGATCCGCTAAAGTAGTGCGAGCATCATGCGGAAGTGGCTCAGTGGTAGAGCATCACCTTGCCAAGGTGAGGGTCGCGGGTTCGAATCCCGTCTTCCGCTCTGAGTGACAACTCAACACGGACGATTAGCTCAGCGGGAGAGCGCTTCCCTGACACGGAAGAGGTCACTGGTTCAATCCCAGTATCGTCCACCAGATGTACGGGCTCGACCCCTCCGGGGTTCGGGCCCTTCTTCACTCGGGCCGGCAGGGCCCGCCACGCCTCGCGCCCTTCCCATAAGCGGCACGCCTCACACGTTGCAGCTGGGGCAGACCGGCCTCCGAGGAGGTAGGGAGTTGATTTTCGTTTCGATGACGAGCGGTGTGGTGCCGCCGCTCGCTGAGGTCGAGGCCGGGCTGCGCCCCTTCCACCCGGCGATCAGGCAGCGGCGGAACCAGCGCGTTCCGGCTGATGACGCGGCACCGGGTCACGAGGCAAGGGCCGCTCGCACTACGGCCAGCGCCCCGGTGGGGGTCGGGGGTTCACAGGGGCAGCGGCCGGTTCTTCACGACACTCTTCATGACGAGGGTCGAGTGTGGGGCGCCCTCATGTTCGGCGAGCCGTTCGGTGTCCAGATCGCCCTCGGCCTGGCCGTCGGCCTCACGGCGGTCGTGATCGTCCACCGCGGCGCCGGGAACCCCGAGCGCACGCGCGCAGCCTTGGCCGACTGATTCGGAGCGATCTTGCTCGCTGGCGTATCGTCGACGGATGGGATTACGTGCCGCAGCCGTCGCCCTGCTGCTGGGACTGTCGGCCTGCGCCTCCGCCACGACCACCCCGATCGGAACCCCGGCCACCATGACCGAGACCTCGGCCGCCGCGGCCAGTCCCCCCGCCACCCCGGCCGGACCGCAGGCGGGCGCTCCGGACGTGCGGGCGGAGACCCGGCGGCTGGTACGGGCGGGAGCTCCGGGAGCGGTCGCGTACGTGCGGGACGGCGAGCGCGTGTGGCAGGCCGCCGCGGGCGTCGCCCGCGAGGGGGTGCCGATGCGGACCGATCACCGGTTCAGGATCGCCAGCATCACCAAGACCTTCACCGCCGCGCTCGTGCTCGAACTCGTCCGCGAGGGAAAGCTGGCGGTCACCGACAGGGTCGAGCGCCTGTTACCCGGCGTGATCAGCACCAGGGCGACCGTGGCCGACCTGCTCACGCACACCAGCGGCATCCCCGACTACCTGACCGCTCCCGGCTTCACCAGGGCGCTGGAGGACGGCGGACACCTCAAGGCGTGGACGCCGCGCGAGCTCCTCGCCCAGGCGGGCCCCCCTGGTCGGCCCGGCACCTCCTCCTACTCCAACACCAACTACATCCTCCTCGGGATGATCCTGGAGAAGCTGCGCCGCGAGCCGTACGAGAAGCTGGTCAGGAAACGGATCGCCCTGCGCTCGACCGAGCTGCCCACCTCCCTGCTGCCCGCACACCTCGCGCACGGGCGGGACGGCGCCACCAGGGTGAACGCGTCGATCTTCTGGACCGCCGGCGGGCTCGTCTCGACGGCCGCGGACGTGGCCGCCTTCTACCGCGCGCTCTTCGGCGGGGCGCGGCCGGAGGGCAGGGTCATGCGCGAGGGCGGGTACGGCGTCTTCTCCGAGCGGCTCCACTGCGGTGTGGACGTGCTCACCCACTCCGGCCTGATCCTCGGGTACGGCGGCGCCGCCATGAGCACCGAGGACGGCCGCCGCGTGGTCGTGGTGCAGGTCAACGCGAGCATGCCGGGCGACGCGATCGCCGCGGCGGGGCGGCTCATGTGCGCGAAGGCTCCAGGGCCGACGTCCTGACCCGCGACCCCCACGGCGGCCAGGTTCCGCGTGCGACCTGCGGGAACGGCGAGTTACACGCGGACCGGTGGGGGTAGCGCGAAAGTTCCGACTCCTCGTGTCAGGAGGGCTGCCGTGTCGAGCTCTCGCGTCATCGTGGCCACCTCGTTCTGTCTCGCCCTCGCCTGCGGCGCGTGCGGCAGCGAAAGACCCGACTACAGCGATGTCACGCACGTCCATCAGCCGGCGAACGAGGGTGCCAACGCCAGCCAGCGTAACCTGCACCTGCGCAACGCCTTTCTTCTCGGCGGCGAGCCGGGACAGCCGGCGCCCGGCGAGCTGCCGCTGTACGCGGTGATCATCAACGACCAGCCGCAGCCCGATCGCCTGGAGCGGATCGGCGTCGAAGGCGGCGGATCGGTACGGCTGGCCGCGCCGCTCGACCTGCCGCCCCGGCAGCCGATCGGGACCGACCGGCCGGTCGCCACCGTCACCGGCGTGCGGGCGACGGGGTGGGTGCCGATGACGTTCACGTTCAAGAACGCGGGCTCGGTGCGGGTGCTGGTGCCGATCAAGGAGAAGGCGGGCTACCTGTCGAGTCTCACGCCCGCGCCGAGCGCCGTGGCGTCGTGAGGCCAGGTGGGCGGCACCCTCTTTCGTGCCGCTCCACCTCCATACCATCCCGTATGGTACGGTGCCTGGCATGGCAAGCAAACGCGACTGGCTGGAAGCGGGGCTCATGGTGCTGGGCCAGGACGGCGCCCCCGCGCTGACCATCGAGCGCCTGTGCGCCGAGCTCGGCCTGACCAAAGGGTCCTTCTACCACCACTTCAAGGGCATGTCCGGGTTCAAGACCGACCTGCTCGAACACTTCGAGGCCGAGCACACCAGCCGCTACATCGCGGGCGCGGAGGTCGGGGGCGAACCCGCGTCCGCCAGGCTGCACCGCCTGATGAACCTGATCCTTGAGGACAAGGGCGGCAACCACGACCTGGAGATCGCCATGCGCGCGTGGGCGTTGCAGGACCCCGAGGTCCACGCCCTCCAGCGGCGCGTCGACCGGCTGCGCGTCGACTACCTCAGGTCCCTGTGGCGAGAGCTCGGCGGACCGGAGGCCGAGGTGGAGCCGATGGCGCACCTGCTCTACCTCGTCCTGGTCGGGGCCCAGCAGGTCGTGCCCCCCGTGCCCGCGGACGACCTGCGTGAGATCTACGCGCTGGCCATGCGCCTGGCGCCGCACGATCGGAGAGACAACGCATGAACGGACTGGCCCGATGGGTCCCCCGGCTGATCATCGCGACCGCGTTACTTCACTTCGTCTGGGCGCTGGCCCAGCCCAACGCCTGGGCCGCCATCGCCGGCGACGGCTTCCTTGGCAGCGTCGTCGACACCGAGGCACCCGACTTCTGGGTGCGTGAGTCGAGCGTGTGGTTCATGACGTGCGGCGTCGCGCTGCTGGCGCTCGGCACGCTGACCCTGCATGCCGTACGGACCACGGGGAGGGTGCCGGCGCAGGTCGGGTGGTATCTGCTGGCCATGGGCGTGCCGCTGTGCGTGCTCTACTTCCCCGTCACGGGCAGCTGGGCGCTCCTCGTCATCGGGGTGCTCGCTCTGGCCGCCGCTCGCCGTACGGACGGGGCGGCGGCGAAGGCGGGAGCGCGATGAGGGTCCTGCTGGCCGGCGCGACAGGAGCCATCGGGGTCCCCCTCGTCCGGGCGCTGACCGGCGCTGGCCACCGGGTCGTCGCGCTCGTCCGCGACCCAGGTAAGCACGACCTGGTCCGCGGGCTGGGCGCCGAACCCGTCACCGCCGATGTCATGGAGCGCGACGCGCTGCTGCGCGCCGTCGAGGGGATGACGGCCGACGCGGTCCTGCACGAGGCCACGGCGCTGCGGGGCGCCGCGCCCCGGCTGAAGGTGGACGACCCCACCAACGCGCTGCGGCACACCGGAACAGAGAACCTGCTCGCCGCGGCACGGGCCGTGGGCGCGCGCCGCCTCGTCACGCAGTCGATGATCCTCGGCTACGGCTACGCCGACCACGGTGACCGCGTCCTGACCGAGTCCGACGCCTTCGGCCTGCCGCGCCGCTCCTACGCCGACACCGTGGTGGCCGGTTGCGAGTCCACCGAGCAGCAGGCCTTCGGCGCGGGCGACGTCGAAGGAGTCGCGCTGCGGTACGGCCTGTTCTACGGCCCTCGGGCCTTCAGCGACATGTTCGCCGACCTGATGCGCAAGCGGCGGCCGTGCGTCCCGACCGGCGGCGGCGGGACCAACTGCTGGATCCACGTCGACGACGCGGCGCGGGCCACGGTCGCGGCGCTGGAGCGCGGCAGGCCGGGGCACGCCTACAACATCGTCGACGGCGAGCCTGTCACGTGGCGCGAGTTCGCCGCAGCCGTGGCCGCCGCGCACGGCACGCCGCCGCCGAGGGCGATGCCCCGCAGCCTGCTGCGGCTGGGCGCGCCCTACCTGGCCTGCCTCATGGCCGACACGTCGATGCGGGTGTCGAACGCCAAGGCCCGCGAGGAGCTCGGGTGGCAACCGTCGTACGGCTCGCTGTCCGAGGGCCTGGCCGCTCCTCCCCCGGGCTGAGCTCGCGCCCCCATCCGCGGTGCGGAGCGGACGCAGGACGCGGTTGGATGTCGGGATGACGTCCGCGCACGAGTGGCCCACCACCATCGCCGAGGCCGAGGCCGTACAGGAGCGGCTGCGCCCGCTGGTCGACCTCGACGACGAGGGGCCCGAGCGGGTGGAGTTCGTGGCAGGGCTCGATGTCGGCTACGCCGCCGACGGCGACGAGGTGACAGGGGCCGTCGTCGTCCTGGAGGCCGACACGCTGCGGGTGGTGGACAGCGCCGTCGTCCGCCGGCGCGCGGCCTTCCCTTACGTGCCGGGCCTGTTCGCCTTCCGCGAACTGCCGCCGCTGCTGGCCGCCATGGAGGAGCTCACGGTCACGCCGGGACTGCTCGTCTGCGACGGGTACGGCCTGGCGCACCCCCGCCGCTTCGGCCTGGCCTGCCACCTGGGCGTCCTGACCGGCCTTCCGGTGATCGGCGTGGCCAAGACCGCCTTCGTGGGAACGCACGACGACCCCGCCGCCGAGCGCGGATCGTGGAGCCCGATCCTGCTCGACGGCGAGGTCGTCGGCCGCGCGCTGCGGACGCGGCGCGGGGTGAAGCCGGTCTACGTGTCCCAGGGGCACCGGATCGGCCTCGACCGCGCCTGTGCCCATGTCCTGCGCATGGCGCCCGCCTACCGCCTGCCCGAGCCGATCAGGCTCGCCGACCGGCTGTCGCGCACCTAGGAGCCGCCGACGCGCCGGAGGAACGCGTGGGCGGCCTCGGCGACGGCGACGGGGTTCATGCTCTGCAGGCCGTGCGTCGCGTTCGGGATCCCGCAGCGCTCGGCCTGGGGCAGCCAGTTCATCAGGAAGCGCTGCGTCTCCCTGAACCCCGGCATGGCCGACTCGCTGTCGAGGCCCATCACGGCCAGCACGGGCATGGCCGGCTTGGCGTCGGCGAACCGGTCCGCCTCGGACGGTTTGAAGCCCCACTGGGAGATCGCGGGGAAGTCGACGGTGAACGTCGTGTCGACGCACTCCTCGACCCTCTCCCACACGTCGAGCGGCCCGGTCATGTCCACGGCGGACAGGAAGTTCGGCCCGCACACCGACTCCATGTACCGCTGCGCGGCACCGAGCTTGTCGCCGCTCTCGTAGAGCTTCATCGCGCCCATGAAGGCGTCGACGTTGGCCTGGATCGCCTGGGGCTCCTCGCGCGGCAGGTAGGGCTCCAGCAGGATCGCGCTGCGTACCCGTTCGGGGTGCGACAGCAGGAACTGGAAGGCGATCACGCCGCCGAAGGAGAAGGCCATGATGTGCGCCCGGTCGATGCCCAGGTGGTCGAGCAGCTCCCTGACGTGCTCGGCGCCCTCCTCGATGCTGAGCGAGTCCTTGTGGAGCGTGCTCCCGTTGTAGCCGGCCCGGTAGTAGCTGATGAACTGGTAGTCGTCCAGCAGCGGCTGGTGGAACCGCAACGGGGTGATGAGGCTGTCGGCGATGCTGGTGCCGTGGATGCACAGCACGGGCTCGCCCTCGCCGAGCACCGTGTAGCGGAGTTCGGCGTCGCTCACCTTGGCGCGCCTGTCGTGTTCGACGTTCCATTCACGCCCGAGGTACAACCCGTTCATAACTGACGCTCCCTGTCGAGGGTGGGCACGAGGTCGTGGACGAGGAACTCGAGGTAGTACTGGCCCCACAGCAGGTGCCAGAGCGAGAACTCGGCGTCGAAGGCCTCGCCGCGCGACTTGGCCAGGCGCTCCTCGAGGTCCCAGACGAAGGAGTTGAACTCCTCCTCGGTGAAGGTCCCGCCCGCGGCGGCGATCACTTCGCTCTTCGGCTTGTCCTTGAGCCGGTCCAGCAGCTCGGGCCGGTCGGCCAGCCCGCGCAGGAAGTCGATGAGGCCCGATGTGCTCACGAGAGCTCCTCGTCGCTGAAGCGGGAGACGACGTCGTGGACCAGGTAGTCGAGGTAGCGCCTGCCCCACATCTGCCGCCACAGGCCGCTGGAGCCGTCGAAGGACTCGCCGTCCTTCCCGACGACGACGTCGACCTCCAGCCTGCCCACGACCTGGCCGACCTCGCTGATGGTGAAGGTGAACCCGTCACCGCGCGCGTGGAACATCATCCGCGACATGTCCATGGGCGCGTAGCGTTCGAGCATGGCGGGGCTGTCGCGGGCGGCCCGCAGGAACCTGACGAACTCTGCCTGGGACAAGGTGGACCTCCCTTCAGCCTTCGAGGGCGTGCCGGATGACGTCGTCGATCGCCTTCACGTCTCCCTCGCTGAGCCCGAAGGTGGCCAGGTGGCCGTAGACGCTGTCGATCTCCCTGAACTGCGCGCCGGGGATCCAGCTCGCGTACTGCCTGCACTCGGCGGGCGGGAACAGCGAGTCGCCGGTGAGCGCGGCGACGGTGGTCTTGGCGGTGACGCGGCCGAGCACTTCCTGCAGCGTCTCGCCGTCGGCGCCGGGCCAGGACGCGCGGGCCTTGCGCGCCTGGACGACCACGTCGTTGGGGTCCTGCGGCAGCCAGAAGCCCTCCCAGAAGCCCTGGACGAAGCCGTCCACGCTGTCGAAACCGAGCGTGCGCCAGACCTCGGCGCTGCCGTAGTAGAAGGAGCGAGGGGGCGCGGTGAGCGCGGAGCCGTGCGCGACCCTTGCCAGGCCGCCGCTGACGGCCGACGCGTCCTGGTAGTCGCCGCCGTTCCAGTGCGGGTCGGCCGTGATGGGCTCCTCCACGACGGTCTTGAGCCACAGCTTGGTCCACGGAGGCGGGGTGGGCGCACCCGCGATGGGCGCGATGCGCCGCACGACGTCGCCGAACCTGAGCGCCCACTCGTAGACCTGGATCGCGCCGATCGACCAGCCCAGCACCAGGCGGACCTCGTGCACGTCGAAGCGATCGGCCAGCAGCCTGCGCTGGGCGATGACGTCGTCGGCGATGGAGACCTCGGGGAAGGCGGGCCCCGCGAACGGCGCGGGCGTGTTGCTGGGCGCGGAGGAGGGGGCGAGACCGAAGTGGCCGGGCAGCACGATGAAGTACCTGCTCGGGTCGAGCGGCCTGCCCTCGCCGATCCACCCGTTGAGCACCTCGGCGGGGGCGCCGAGGAAGGTCGGGAAGACGATCACGTTGTCCTTGGCGGCGTTGAGCTCGCCGAAGGTCTGGTAGGCCAGGCGCGCTGCAGGAAGCGTGGCGCCCGAGATGAGCTGGAAGTCGCCGAGCTCGAATATCTCCATGGTTGCCTCTCAGCCGAATCGCAGGATCGTTTTGAGGTTCTTGCCGGCCTTGAAGTCGTCCACGGCCGACTGGATGTCGGCGAAGCGGTACTCCTTGACGAGCGGCTCGATCGGCAGGCGGCCTGCCTTGATCAGCCTGGCCAGCAGGGGGATCAGCCTGTCGGGGTCGCTGTCGCCCTCGCAGACGCCGAGGACGCGCCGCCCCGGCAGCAGGCGGTGCACGTCGATGGAGACCTCCACCCCGTACGGCGGCGCGCCCACGACGGCGACCGCGCCGCGGGGGGCCAGCGCCTCGATGCCGCCGCGCAGCACGTCGGGGTTGCCGACGGCCTCGACGACGTAGTCCACGCCCGCGCCGGCGGTGATCTCGCGCAGGGCGGTGGCGAGGTCGGCCTGACTGCTGTCGACGGTGTGGGTGGCGCCGAACTTGGCGGCCAGCTCGAGCTGGTCCTGCCTGCGGCCGACGGCGATGATCTCGGCGACGGGCATGAGCGCGGCGCCCATGACGGCCGCCAGGCCCACCGAGCCTGTGCCGATGACCGCGATGGAGGAGCCCGGCTCGGGCTTCAGCGTGTTCCACACCGCGCCGGTGCCGGTCTGGATGCTGCAGCCGAGCGGCGCGAGCAGCTCGAAGGGCAGGTCGTCGACGACCTTGACCACGCTGCGCTGGTCGGCGATCGCCAGCTCGGAGAACGACGACTGGCCGAAGAACCGGCCGCCGAGCTGCGTGCCGTCCCTGCTGATGGGCGAGCTGCCGTCGGCGCGCTTGCCGCCGATGAGGTTCTGCGGGATCCACGTGGTGCAGTAGGCGGGGTGGCCGAGCCTGCACGACGCGCAGCCGCCGCAGGAGGTGAAGGTGAGCACGACGTGGTCGCCGGGACGGACCTTGGTCACGCCCGGGCCGACCTCCTCGACGACGCCCGCGCCCTCGTGGCCGAGCACTCCCGGCAGCGGGAAGGGGATGAGCCCCGCGGCGACGGTGAGGTCGGTGTGGCAGATTCCCGCCGCCTTCATCCTGACGAGGATCTCGCCCTGCCGGGGTTCGTCGAGTTCGACCTCTCGCAGTGTGAAGGGTGCCCCTGGCCCCTCCACGACCGCTGCCTGGGTGATGGTCACAGCTTGTCTCCACTTCTGGTCGGGTAGGAGCTGGTGAGACGGAACCACTCCGTCGGGCCCCACTCGGCGCCGTGCCCGGCCTGCGGTGGTTCGTCCGTCACGCGCACGACGTAGTAGTCGAGCAGGCCGGGCGAGCGGCGCGTCCAGATGGAACCCGCCTCGTCGTGGTGGCGCTGGCCGAAGTAGAGCCGGTCACCGTCGATGCCCAGCAGGTCGTACTCCAGCGGGCAGTCGTCCACGCCCGGCAGGTCGATCGGGGGGCAGCCGCCGAGCGAGACGTCCTGCCACTGGCCCTTCTCCCAGTGCCCGCTGCCGGCCTTCACCTCCTCGGCCGCCGCGATCAGGCCGTCGTCGAACAGCCGCAGGCACGTCTTGGTGCGGGAGAAGTCGACCTCCCTGGCCCCCTCGGTGACGGCGCTCGGGCCCAGCACGTCGAAGAAGCCGGTGATGATCAGCTCGAAGAGCCGCTCTCCGCAGTCGGGGTCCTTGTAGGAGTTGAAGTGGATGGCCCAGAAGGGGCTGCGCAGCCAGAAGTCGTCGATGCCGTAGATCCCGGGAAAGACCTCGGCCGCGAACGGGCTGCGCCACCGTCCGTCCAGGAGCTCGGGCGTGATGTCGGCGCTGGTTTTCATACTGCCTCCTGCGGAAATGCTTTTACGGCCGCGCGGCGGGGGTCAAAGAACCGGCTGGTACCTCGGCAAGTCGCTCACGCAGTTCGTGAGGTCGGCCGCAGGTGTGCCGGCACGTGCGCGGCGAGGCGTTCGGCGATCTCGGCGGCACGCCGTCCGGCGGCGACCACCTCGGCGGGCGCGCCGCCCGAGCGCTCGATCTGCGCGCATCGCTCGACGAGCACCAGCGTCCGTTCGTGCAGCAGCGCCCACGACGGTTCGCGCCAGGGCACGGAGTTGGTCATCGCGTAGTACATCTCGAACGCGAACCCCGCGGTGCTCCCCTGCCGTCCGGAGGGCAGCATGGTCATCGCGGTCGCCAACGGCCTCAGCACCTGGGCCATCAACCCGATCGCCGTGCCCACCAGCAGGCCGAGTTGCTCGTCGCTCTCGTCGGTGTGGGTGAAGAACCGCGTCAGGACGTGCAGGACCAGCTCGTAGGCGACGACCGCGACCTCGGCCACGGCGCGCGTGCCGGGGTCGGCGATCAGCGGCACCGGCTTGACGATGTCGTACGGCTGGCGCAGGTAGCCGGGGACGACCGGCCTGGCCGGCTCGAAGGCGGGATCGGCTTCGCGCAGGGCGCGGTACTCCTCCCACATGGCCAGGAAGCGTCCGTAGTGGGCCTGGCGCCAGTCGCCGCGCGAACCCTCCCCCTGCTCGATGATCATCTCGATCGCGGCCAGGGCCGACTTCAGGTCGGTGACGGCGGTCAGCTGCGGCCAGCGGAACAGCTCGGGCGTGGCCTGGGCGCGCGGGGAGCCGACGAAGACCGCCTGCTCGCCCAGCCTGTCGCACAGCGCCCGCAAACCCTCCTCGAGACCGCGGTAGAGGTGCCCGATGGTGGTGTACTCCTGCCCACGCGGCATGAGCTCCTCGGGCGCGAGCGTGGTGCGGCTCGGCGCGGAGGGCACGAACTCGTGGGCGTCCTCGATCGGCATCCCCTCGGGCCGTTCGAGGAACAGGAAGTGCCGCAGCGCCTGCTCGCCGAAGGGCAGCAGGTCGAGCTGGAACCCCGAGGGGAAGTACCCCGAACGCTGGGGGAAGTTCGGCCTGCCGAAGGTGGGCGCCGCGCCGATGGCCGCCATCAGGTTGGCGACGAGTGCCAGGTGCAGCATCTCCTCGACCGCGATGCCGTGGAGCGTCTCGCGCCACCTGCCGACCGCCTCCGCCTGCTCGGCGGTCAGCTCGCCGGCGTCCTTCAGGCTGAACTCGGCGTAGAGGTACTGGCACATGATCATGTGCTCCAGCTGGGACGCCTCGATGAGCAGCCACCACAGGTGCTCCCTGTTGGCCACCACGATGCCGGGTTCGGGCATGTCAGTCGTGCTCCAGCACGGCGCGGTAGCGTACCTGACCCGCCTCGACGCGTTTGAGCACCTCGTTGATCTCGGCCATCGGGTACTTCTCCACGCGCGGGACGACCTTGCCCTGCGCCATGAGGGTGAGCACCTCGACCAGGTCGGAGCGGTTGTTGTGGGTGCTGCCCTTGATGGAGCACTGCTTGAACAGCAGCGTCATCATGTCCTCGACCTGCAGCGGTCCCGTGACCCCCATGGTGACCAGGCGCCCGCCGTACCGCAGGCCCGACAGGACCTTCGCGACCTGGTCCGCGGAGGTCGTGGTGGCCAGGATGATGTCGGCGCCGCCCGCCTCGGCCAGCGCCTTGCCCGGGTCGCCGTCGACGACGACGCCTTCGGTGGCGCCCAGTTCCCTGGCGTACTCGGCCTTGTCGGGCGAGGTGGTGAGCACGACGGTCTCCAGGCCGATGGCGGCGGCCAGCTGGACGGCCATGTGGCCGAGCCCGCCGACGCCGAGCACGCAGACGCGCTCGCCGGGCCGGGGGTCGGCGTTGCGCAGACCGCTCATCGAGGTGAACCCGGCGCAGAAGGCGACCGCCGCGTCGGTGTAGGACAGGCCTTCGGGCAGCAGCGTGCAGCCGCTCTCCCAGGCCAGCATCAGGTCGGCGTAGCCGCCGCCGAGGTCCATCCAGGTCTGCGTGTGCTCGCAGCGGACCGGCCTGCCGCTCTGGCAGTGCACGCAGCGGCCCTCGCCGCGCTGCATCCAGGAGACGCCCACCCTGTCGCCCACGCGCAGCGTGGTGACGCCGGGGCCGAGCTCGACGACCTCGCCGACCGGCTCGTGGCCGGGCACGATGGGCAGCTGGACGGGCCAGTGCCCACGGTGGACGAGGACGTCGCTGAAGCACATGCCGCATGCCTGGATGCGGACGACGACCTGGCCAGGACCCGCCACGGGGTCGGCGAGCTCCTTGAACTCCCACGGTGAGTTCAGTTGCGTGATCACGGCTGCGCGCACGATCTCCTCCTCCGCCTGCGATCCGGAGGACCACCGTAAGGACGGCTCGAGCGCGGCGGACAGGCTGACTTAACGCAGCTCGACGGGTTTCCTTCAGGGCGAACGTGCTGGACAACCCCGCGGGTGACCATGAAGGTGGGTGCATGACCAGTCTGTACGCGCACGCAGGCGGCGACGACGCGCTGCACAGGCTCGAGGAGATCTTCTACGTGAAGGTCCTCGAGGATCCCCTGCTCAAGCAGCTGTTTCCCGAGCGTCGCGCCACCCACGTCGATCACCTGACCTGGTTCACGGCCGAGTCCTTCGGCGGGCCCGACCGCTTCACCCGTGAGCTCGGATTCGACTACCTCGTCCAGGTGCACCGTCATCTCAACATCACCGACGAGCAGCGCGAGCGTTTCGTGGCGCTGTACATGGAGTCCTTCGACGAGGCGGGGCTGCCCGCCGACGAGCCGTTCCGCGAGGCGGTGCGCGAGCACCTGGAGTTCGGCTCGCGGGTCGCCCAGCAGAACTCCCTCGCCACCACCGACGAGGAGCTCCACCCGCTGCGCGCGGTCCCGAAGTGGACCTGGCAGGAGTCCGATCAGTCCAGCTCGTAGTGCAGCCGCGCCTCGATGGCGTAGGCGTGCGGCGCGTATCCGATGCGCCGGTGCTGGAAGACGACCCACGCGGCCTGCGCGTCGCACTCGGCGGGCAGGCCGGCATCGTGGGCGACGCGCAGGGTGTCGGAGAAGTTGCTCTCCTCGCGGCCCTGCAGGCTGACGGGCACGGGCGGCAGCCTGATGCACAGTTCGGCGGCCAGGCGCTGCATGCAGCGGGTGCCGGTGTCGAGCAGGGCGCGGGTGTGGGCCGGGGCCCAGCTGGGAGCCAGCGCCTCGGTGAGCGCGGCCACGTCGAGGACGATGACCGCGGCCTTCAGCCAGTCCAGGTCGCCCGCGGGCCTGCGGAAGGTGAGGGTCGGGTGGGCGATGTGAGTGCTCTCGACCTCGGTCATCCAGCCCGTCCACTCGGCGAACAGGGTGTCGAGGTGGTCGCGTGAGCCGGTCCTGAGGTAGGCGGCCAGCAGGGCGTCGGCGTCGCGGGGGCCGCAGACGCTTCCCGCCAGCCTGGCGACGAGGCGTTCGCGCCTGCCGTAGGCGTGCAGGAAGCGGAGCAGGTAGGCGGTGACGGCCGCCAGCAGCAGGCCTCTGGAGGCCCACTCGGCCTCTCGCAGCGGCGTGCCGTCCAGCAGGGCGAAGCCCGCGGACGACACGCCGAGCCAGATCGCGGCCACCGTGAAGACGGCGAGCGGCGCGCACAGGTCGAGCAGCGGCTCGCGCACCCGGCGAGGCAGCCGCCCCGCGACCGCGACGAGCACGGACGCGAGGGTCCGCAGGGTACCGCGGACCAGTCTGGACGGTCTGCCCCTGGGGGTGAAGACCGTGAGCAGGACGCTCAGCCAGACCCCTGTCACCAGCGCGCCGCCGACCAGCGCGGTCATCACGGCGATCACCATGGCACCCATCTTCCGGCCTGCGGAGCAGGTGTCCCAGAGCCGCTTGATACTGGCAGTCGGACTGCCACCCGGAACGGCGGCGGCGAAGGGCCCGTCCCGCGGCCGGTCAGGCCGCGCCCGCGACTCGGGCGGCCCTCAGCTCGGTGGCCAGGTCGAGCAGCGTGCTCGGACCGAGCAGGTTGCGGATCGGCACGTCCACGCCCAGGTCGCGGCGCATCCTGTCCCTGAATCTGGTGGCCAGGACCGAGTCGAGGCCGAGGTGCGCGAGCGGGACGTCGACGCCGACCTCGTGCCCCGGCACGGCCAGGACCTGCGCGGCCAGGCGGGCGACGGTGGCGGCGAGCTCGGCCTCCGACAACCCCGCGAGGTCGGGCCGCGAGACGACCGGCGAGGGCTCCGGCGGCTGCGCGCTCCTGGCCGAGTCGGGCCAGAAGCGCCGGCGCTGCCACCGGTAGGCGGGCAGCGGGACGAACCCGCCGTCGGGGTGCAGCCGCTCCCACGCGGGCCTGCAGCCGAGCGCGAAGGCCTTGGCCAGGGCCGCGGCCAGGACGTCGGCCTCCGGCTCCGCCCGCTCCAGCGAGGAGATGACCGCGCCCCTGGCGCCGCCGGCCTGGATCTCGTCCTCGAGGCAGGACTGCAGCAGGGGGTGGGGGCTCATCTCGATGAAGACGGTGGGCCTGCCGCCGTCCATGACGGACTGCGCGGCGTCGGCGAAGCGGACGGGCAGCCGCAGGTTCTCGAACCAGTAGCGGGCGTCCAGTTCCTCGCCCTCGACGAGCCTGCCCCACACGCTGGAGTGCAGCGGGACGTCGCCCCGCGCGGGCTTGAGCCCTGACAGCGTGTCGAGCAGCGCGTCGCGCAGCGGCTCCACCTGGGGGGCGTGCGAGGCGTAGTCGACGTCGACCCTGCGGCAGAACACGCCGCGCCGTCTCAGCGGTTCGACGACCCGCTCGAGCGCGGCGGCCTCGCCCGACAGCACGGTGGCGTACCTGCTGTTGACCACGCCCACGCACACCTGTCCCGCGTGCTCGCCGATGGCTTGATAGGCGTCCTGCTCGCCGAGCGCCACGGCCCACATCGCGCCGTCCGATCCGCCCGCCTCCCGCAGCAGGCGGGCCCGCCTGCACGCGACGGCGGCGCCGTCGGCGACGCTCAGGGAGCCGCCGACGACCGCAGCCGCGATCTCGCCCATGCTGTGGCCGATGAGCAGGTCGGGTTCGATGCCCCACTCGCGCCAGACCGCGGCCAGGGCGACCTGCATCGCCCACAGCGTGGGCTGGATCTCGTCGACGGCCGTCATCGGGTGCTCGCCGAGCAGGACGTCGACCGGCGAGTAGCCGAGCTCGGCCTCCACCGCCTTGGCGCATTCGTGCAGATGCCAGGCGAAGACCGGCTCGCGGGCCAGCAGGTCCCTGCCCATGCCCGCCCACTGGGCGCCCTGGCCCGGGAAGACGAACACGACCCTGGGCTGCCTGGCCACGCGGTTCTCGCCCGCGACGAGCGACCTGCCGTCGTCGAGCCCGCTCTCGCTGAACACGCGCAGCGAGGCGGCCAGCGACGCGGCGTCGGGGCCGACGACGGCCAGCCTGCGGTCGAGCTGCGACCTGCGGGCGCCGGCGCTGAAGCACAGGTCCTCCAGCTCCGGTTCGCCGTCCAGCAGGTCGGCGTAGTCGGCGGCCAGCTCGCGCAGCGCCTGCGGATCACGCGCCGACAGTGGCAGCACGTACACGGGCCTCGGCGCAGCGGCGGTGCGCTCCTCAGCCGCGGGCGCCTCGGAGAGCACCAGGTGGATGTTGGTGCCCGACATGCCGAAGGAGCTCACGCCCGCCACGGCAGGCCGGTCGGGCCGCGGCCACTCCTGGATGCCGGTGGCCAGCTCCACCGCCCGGTACGGCTCCCGCAGCACCTCGTGCGGCTCCTCGACGTGCAGGGTGGCGGGGATCGTGCGGTGCCGTACGGCGAGGGCGGTCTTGAGCAGCCCCGCCAGCCCCGCCACGAACTCGGTGTGGCCGATGTTGGACTTGACCGAGCCGACCAGGCACCTGTCCCCCTCCTCGCGGCCCTCCCTGAGGACCGCGTCGAGGGCGGCCAGCTCGGTCGGGTCGCCCGCGCGGGTGCCGGGACCGTGCGCCTCGACGTAGCCGACGTCGCAGGGAGAGACGCCCGCGTCGAGGTAGGCCGAGCGCAGCATCTGCCGGTGCCCCTCCAGCCCCGGCGCGACCATGGAGCCGCCCGTGCGGCCGTCGTGGGTGCAGGAGGAGCCCAGGATGGTGGCGTAGACGCGGTCGCCGTCGCGCAGCGCGCGCGACAGCGGCTTGAGGATCACGCTGGCCACGCCCTCGCTGCGCACGTAGCCGTCGCCGCGGACGTCGCCGAACATGCACTTGCCCGAGCTGGACAGCACGCCCGCGTCGGCGAGGGAGAAGTAGAGGTCGGGCACGATCTGCAGGTTCGCGCCGCCGACGATGGCCAGGTCGGTCTCGCCCGACCACAGGGCCCTGCACGCCACGTGGACGGCCAGCAGCGAGGTGGCGCAGGCCGCCTCCACGCCCATGCTGGGGCCGCGCAGGTCGAGCATGGTGGAGATGCGTCCGGGGAAGATGCCGCTGACGGCGGCGCCGAGCGCGGCGTGCATGTCGTAGAGCCCGACTCCGCGCAGCAGGTCCCAGTAGCCCGACGACAGCAGACTCGTGTAGACGGCCGTGTTGGTGCCGGCCAGGCTCTCGGCGGGGATGCCGGCGTCGGCGAGGGCCTCCCACGTGACCTCCAGCAGCACGCGCTGCTGCGGGTCGAGCCTGACCGCCTCGAAGGGCGAGACGCCGAAGAAGCGCGCGTCGAAACCGGTGATGTCGTCCAGATAGCCTCCGGCGCCGCGCAGGACGTCGCGCCGCCTGCCGTGGTTGGTCTCGATGTCGAACCTGTCGTGCGGAATGGTGCCGATCACGTCTCTGCCCTCGGTGAGGACCTCCCATAACTGGCCGAGATCCTGCGCACCGGGCAACCTGCAGCTCGCACCGACGATGGCGACGGGATCTCGCCCATTGCTCTTGTGCATGCTCCCATTCCCATCTGTGCACGGGCCGCCGGGGAATTCGTGGCGACCGCGCACCCGTATTGATGGTTCGCGACATCACCCAAGGTCGGGCGCGGGGCCAAGACTGTCAATTAACAGCTGACGAAATACCGGGAGCCGACATATTGCTGCAATTGCATTTCCCGGAGATTTCGGTTTACGCATCCATTGGATAATGGATAACCGCGCCGACTTTCGGCTCGTCCGGAGACAGCAGAAGGATGATCCGCAGCTTGCGCGCGCCTAGCCGCGGATGGTTGATGACGCGGGTGAGGGCGCGGTGCTCCTGCACGTCGTGCTCGCGCCAGAAACGCGTGAAGGCCGGGCTCGCCTTGGCGAACTCGGCGATCCTGGCCTGCATGCGCTCGTCGCCCGGCCACCTGGCCACCTCCGAGCGCCATCGGGCCACCAGATCCCTGGTGTCCTCCTCCCAGTCCGGGAGCCGGTCGCGCGCAAGCGGCGACAGCAGGACCCAGCGCAGGAAATTGCGCTGCTCCTGTGGCATCGCGCCCCAGTCGTCGTACCACTCGGTCGCCGCGGGGTTCCACGCGAGCATGTCGCAGTAGATGTTGGTGGCGTAGACCGGGAACTCGTGCCCCCGCATCAGCTCGACGAGGCCCCGCATCACCTCCCCCGCCGCCAGTTCGGGCTCCAGCGGCTGCGGGTTGGCCACCTGCCCGTGCGCGAGCGTGTGCATGTAGCGGCGCTCGTCCTCGGTGAGGCCGAGCACCCTGGCCAGGCTGTCGAGCACCTGCGTCGAGGGCCTGATGTCCCTGCCCTGTTCCAGGTAGGTGTACCAGGTGGGGCTGAGCCCCGCGAGGACCGCGACCTCCTCTCTCCGCAGGCCCTTGGTACGCCGATGCCCCCCCGTGGGCAGACCCACCTGCTCGGGGCTGACCCGGCCTCTCCTGCTGCGTAAGAACCTGGCCAGCTCCTGACGATTCCAGTCGTCACCTGACACTGGACCCCCTGTACGACCCCCACCGCGTTAACAATGACCGTGCAAAGTCCGGACCCGAGTGTAGAAGGCCTGACCCGAACTGTCATCGGTTCGTAGACCGATACGACAATCCATTTCGTCACATTGACATTGACCCGTTGCCGTGCCTCCGCCAAGCATTTCCATAGCGATCATTTGACAGGGGGAAGGTATGGAGTGGAATTTCGTCGGCCGAAGTCAGCAGCTCGCCTCGATCAGGGCGGCGCTGCGGGCGGCCAGGCCTGGACCGATCGTCATCACGGGGGAGCCCGGCAGCGGGCGCAGCTCGCTGGTCGAGCAGGCGTTACGCTCGCCGGAGGCGGCCGGCTACGACGTGGTCCGCCTGCACGCCTCCGTCACGGCGGCCGGCATCGCGGGCCGGGTCCCGAGCGCCCCCGTCAGGCCGCTGCTGCTGGTCGTCGACGACGCGCACCTGAGCGGGCACGACAGCTTGCTGGCGCTGCGGGAGCTCGGCCGCAGGAAGGTCGGCACCGTCATCGTCACCGCCCTGTCGGGGGAACAGGCCAGGCGCCCCGACCCCACCGACTGCCTGCGCTTCGAGCCTGGCACACGCAGCCTGGCGCTGCCGCCGTTCACGGTCGGCGAGGTGGCGGCCCTGCTCACCTCGCTGGCGGGCGGGCACGTCAGGCAGGCCACGGCCGCCGCGCTGCACGCGGCGACGAGGGGCAACGCCGCGCTGCTGCGCGAGTTGCTCGTCGGGCGCGGGCTCGGCGCCCGTCTCAGCCGCGCCCACGACGGCTGGGAGATTCAGCCGGTCACCGAGTGGCGCGCCAGAGCCGGTACGGCCGCGCCGCCCCTGCACCTGGTGGAGGCGACCTGGCAGGCGTGGTCGGGGCTGGCCTTCGACCGGGCCTACGAGCTGTGCAAGGCGGCCGCGTGGTGCGGGATGGGCCACCTGGTCGCCGTCCCGCTCGCGCACCTGCTGCTGCTGCGCGGCAGGCCGTACGACAGCATGAGGTTCCTCGACTCGCTGCCGGCGGGGGTGGTGGAGAACACCCCGCACCTGGCGCTGGCCAGGGCCATCAACCTGGCCTGCGGGCTGGGCAGTCCCGCGGCCGCGGGCGACTTCCTGCGACGGGCGGGCTCGCCCTCGCGGCCGATGTACGACGCCTACCGGGCGTGGGTCCTCGCGCTGACCGGGGCAGGCGCGGAGAGCGCGGCCAGGGTCGAGAGGGGCGACAGGGAGAGCGCCCTGTTCGCGCACGCGGCGCAGGCCATGGTGGCCCTGCGAACCAGGCCGCAGGAGGCGGTCTTCCACCTGCGCAGGGCGCTGGCGCTGCTCGCGGGCGGCATGGGGGCGGGTCCGCCGTGGCTGACGCCGCATCTGACGGCCTGCCTGATCGACGCGCTGCTGCTGGCGGGCAGGGAGGCCGAGGCGACGCTGCTGGCCACCGGGTTCCACGGCGGAGAGTCCGGCTCGGGATGGGACGTCGCGGTCGCCGTCTCGATGGTGACGACGGCGACCGCGGCGGAGACACCCGCCGCCTGAGTCAGAGCGGGATCCTGCGGAGCGCCAGGGTGGTGATGTCATCCGACTGCTCCGCGGTCCCGACGAATCGGCGCACGGCGTGGTCGACCGTGTCGAGCAGGCCCGCCGCCGGCCCCGCGCCACCGAGTGTCTCGATGAGCCGGTCGGTGCCGAACAGCCGGTGCTCGAGGTTGCGCGCCTCGACCACCCCGTCGGTGTAGGCGAACAGCGAGTCGCCGGGGGCGAGGTGGACGTGGCCGAGGGTGTAGGAGCTGTCGGCGAGCATGCCCACCGCGGGTCCCGTCGGCGGCAGCATGGTACGGCGGCCGTCGGCGTGCATCACGATGGGCGGGTTGTGTCCGCCGTTGATGTACAGCAGGTCGCCGGAGCGCGGGTTCAGCACGCCGAAGAACATCGTGGCGAAGTAGCCCTGCTTCAGGTGGTTGCGGGCCATGTACTGGTTGGTCCCTACAACGGCCTGGATGAGCGGCCCCGCGCCGAGCGACAGCAGCGGCAGCGTGCCGTCGTTCGACGCGCCGTTGACCGCCACGGCCAGGTCGTCGCTGACGCCCTGGGCCAGGCCGGTGTGCTCGGCGGTGTGCCGCAGCAGGGTCCTGATCAGTGCCATGAACAGCGCTGCCCCGACGCCCTTGTCGCACACGTCGGCCACGACGAAGGCCACCCTGCGCCCGTTGACGAGGGTGAAGATGTCGTAGAAGTCGCCGGCCACCTGCCTGGCGGGGCGGAAGCTGGCCGCGATCTCCCATCCGTCCATCGCGGGCATCGACTCCGGCAGGAACCCCGCCTGGATCTCGCGGGCGATGCTCAGCTCGCGCTCGTACTCGCGCAGGCTGGCCAGCGCCGCCATCTCCTCGACCGTGCTGCTGAGCTGCCAGCGCTCCCAGCAGGAGTTGACCCTGCTGCGCAGCAGGCTGGGAAGGAACGGCCTGGTCAGGTAGTCGAAGCCGCCGCGCACGCACTCCTCGAGCGCGGCCAGGTCCTCGCCGGGGAAGGCCACGATCGTGGGGGTGCGGCCTTCGACGACGAAGCGCCGGCTGACCAGCGCCATCCGGTGCAGCCCCACGGAGGCCGACACCAGCAGCAGGTCGGGGTGCGGCCAGGCGTGGTGCGTGGACAGGTCGTCGGGGGCGGCGTGCCGTACCTCGAAGCCTTCCTTTCGCAGCGCGCCGTCGAGCTCGAGCACCGCCTCGGAGGCGGCGTCGGCGGTCTCAGCTATCACGAGGGCATTCGGCACCGGCTTCTCCATCCCGTCCGAGCAGCCGCATGACGAGAATGTTGCGGTTGCGTCCCCCGACGAACTCGTAACTGAACTCGTCCACCTTCTTCAGCGCCAGCAGCAGGCCGTAGCCGCCCTCCTCACGCTGGCACGGCGGTACGGCCAGCCTGGGCGCGGGGTCGTAGAGCGTGGGATCGAAGGGTGGCGCGTCGTCCTCGATCCACACGCGCAGCCGGTCGGGCTCGATCTCACCGGCGATGTCCACCACTCCCCCGCAGCCGCGGTAGCCGTGATGGGCGATGTTCGTGGTGATCTCGTCGGCCGCCAGCCGCAGCCAATAGGTCTGGTGGGTGGTGAGGCCCGCCTCGCCGGCCAGGGCCTCGACGAAGTCGGCCACCACCCCTGGCATCGACGTGTTCGACCCGTCAATCCTGAGGCGATAGGCGAGCATCACGTCATCACGATGCTGCGGTCGAAGCCGGTGAGCCTGATGGTCTCGGCCACCTCGGGCTGCGTGCCGACCAGCGTGATCTCCGAGCCGCTCGGCAGCTTCTGGTGGGCGAACACCAGGCAGCGCACCCCGGCCGACGACATGTAGGTCAGCTCGTCGAGCAGGAGCACCAGCTTGCCGACCCGCCGCTCGACGGCCTCGCCCACGAGCTGGTTCAGCTCGGGCGCCGACCGCCCGTCGAGCTCGCCGGACAGCCTCAGCGTCGCGGTGTCCCCTTCGACGTTCATTCTCACCTGGAAACTCATTGTTCTTCCCTCTCGTGCGTGACCAGAACGAGGACGCTCCGCGGGCCGATCTCCACCTGGGACTGGTCGGCGAGCGGCGGTTCCGCCCCCGGCTCGTGGGCGTCCCACGGGGACGCCGCCGCGGTGTCGGCGAACAGGTGCCAGGCCATGCCGCGCGGCGGCGCAGGCAGGTCGAGCGTGTGGCCCTCCCAGTAGGAGTTGGCGGCGACGTAGACGCAGTCGTCCGCGCCGCCGTCGAACATCGCGGCCATCAGCCTGCAGTGGGTGGACCAGTCGGGCGCCCACGCGCGCACGCCGTGCCAGGTGACCTGCTCGGGGCTGCCGCTCCTGAGCACGGGGTGGGCCCGCCTGAACGCGATGGCCCTCCTGACGAAGGCGAACAGGTCGGCGTTGTCCTCGACCAGCCTCCAGTCGAACCACGTCAGCGGGCTGTCGTGGCAGTAGGCGTTGTTGTTGCCCCGCTGGGTACGGCCGGCCTCGTCGCCGGCGAGCAGCATCGGGATGCCCCTGCTGGCCAGCAGGAGCAGTAGGGCGTTGCGGGTCTGGCGGGCCCTGGTGGACAGGACCACGGGATCGTCGCTCTCGCCCTCGGCGCCGCAGTTCCACGACAGGTCGTTGTTGTCGCCGTCCCTGTTGTGCTCGCCGTTGGCTTCGTTGTGCTTGTGGTCGTAGGAGACCAGGTCGCGCAGGGTGAAGCCGTCGTGGGAGGTGACGAAGTTGACGGTGGCCGAGGTGCCCCTGCGGCTGTACATGTCGGGCGAGCCGACCAGTCTGGTGGCCAGCTCGCCCGTGACGCCGAGGTCGCCCTTGAGGAACCTGCGCAGGGTGTCGCGGTAGCGGCCGTTCCACTCCGACCAGCGGAAGTAGTCGGGGAAGCTGCCCACCTGGTAGAGCCCCGCCGCGTCCCACGCCTCGGCGATGAGCTTGCAGTCGCGCAGGACGGGGTCGTAGGCCAGCGACTCCAGCAGCGGCGGGTTGTGCAGCAGTTCGCCGTCTGCGCCCCTGCCGAGGATGGCCGCCAGATCGAACCTGAACCCGTCGATATGGAACTCCGCGGCCCAGTAGCGCAGGCAGTCGAGCACGAAGCCGCGCACCACCGGATGGTTGCAGTTGAGCGTGTTCCCCGTGCCGCTGAAGTTGTAGTAGTGCCCGTCGGGGGTGAGCATGTAGTAGGTGGCGTTGTCCAGCCCCTTGAGCGTGATGGAGGGGCCGCGCTCGTCGCCCTCGCCCGTGTGGTTGAAGACGACGTCGAGGAGCACCTCGATGCCCGCCTTGTGCAGCTCCTTCACCATGTGCTTGAACTCGTCGACCTGCATGTGATGGCGGCCCGTGGCCGCGTAGGAGGCCTTGGGCGCGAAGAAGCCGAGGGGGTTGTAGCCCCAGTAGTTGACGCCGGTGAAGATGTTGTCGGTCTCGTCGAACTCGAAGACCGGCATCAGCTCGACGCAGTTCACGCCGAGGCGCCGCAGGTAGGGGATCTTCTCCACCAGGCCGGCGTAGGTGCCGGGCGCCGCGACGCCCGAGGAGGGGTCCATGGTGAAGCCGCGCACGTGCAGCTCGTAGATCACCAGGTCCTCGTGCGGCAGCCGGGGCGAGCGATCGCCCTCCCAGTCGAAGTCGTCGAGGGCGACGCGCGACCTGTGCCGGTAGGGGCCGATGCCGGTGCTCATCCTGGCGTAGGGGTCGGCGAGGACCTGGGAGGTGTCGAAGCGGTGGCCCCTGTGCGGTTCGTGGGGGCCGTCCGCGCGGTAGCCGTACTCGATGTCCTCGGGGTCGAGGTCGAAGACGGTCATCGAGTGGACGCCGCCGATCCTGAACGCCTCGGGGAAGGGCAGCTCGGCCATCGGCTCGGGCGCGCCCGCCTTGTAGAGCACCAGCGACATGGACGTGGCGTGGTTGGAGTAGACGGAGAAGTTCACGCCGCCCGGCACCCTGGTGGCGCCGAAGGGCAGCGACCGTCCCGCGCGCACGGGGAAGCCGGCGATCCGATGGGTGGGGTAGGCGTCGATCGGCTCCAGCGCCCTCATACCGCCAGCGCCTCCTCCACGGACTCGACCACGGTGAAGAACCCGAGGAAACCCGTCGCGTCCATGACCGCGCGCACGTCGGACGGCAGCCCGGTCAGCGCCAGCCTGGCCGCGCTCCCCTGCGCGCGTCGGTAGATCAGCAGCAGCACCCGCAGCCCCGCGCTGGACATGTAGGTGGTGCGGCTCATGTCGAGCACCACCAGCCCCTCGTCGGGGAAGAGCGCCTCGAGGTCCTGCTGCACCTTGGGCGCCGTCGCGCTGTCGAGCGTGCCGTCCATGGTGATGACGGTGACCTCGCCCATGAGGTGTTTGCCAACGTCCATCTCTACTCCTCGACCGGTGCCAGGTGCGCGCGCACCGTCACGGGCACCGAGGTGTCGGGCAGCTTCACGGTCATCGCCGCCGCGTCGAACAGCTGGTACGGCGCGCCGTCCACCTCGACCCACTCGAGCCTGACCCTGCCGGGCGGCAGCGCGTCCGGTGCGACCCTCAGCACTCTGTCGGTGAACCCGTCCGGCCGCGGCTTGAACCAGAGCGTGAGCGGCTCCCCGTCCAGCAGCAGCCGCTGGTAGACGGTCGCCAGGAAGCACAGCTCGGCGGCGTGGCACATGCTCATCGAGTGGCTGCCCTTGAACCGCTCGTTGCCCAGCAGGTACGGGTGCCCGTCGGCGAGCACGTTGAAGTAGACGCCGCCCTCGTCGTGGTCGAGGAAGAAGGCGTTGTAGAAGGCGGCCGACTCCCTGGCCCTGCGCAGGAACTCGCCCTCGCCGGTCAGGCCGGCCAGGATCTGGTAGGCGAGGATCGCCTGCTCCTGCTGCCACCAGGCCTTGCGGTCGTGCCAGGTGAACCGGTGGATGCTCTGGCCGGACTCGAGCGTGCGCTCGACCACGTCGTACCAGCCGCCGCGCTGCGGGTCGCTGCCGTAGCCCGGCATCTTCCTGCCGATGCCGGTGGCGAGCCGCTGGTAGCGCTCCTTCGGCCGGATCGACATCATCCGCATCAGGTTCCAGGCGATCTTCAGGTTGTGGCCGACGACCGCCCTGTTCTGCTGCCAGTGCCAGGTGGTGTCGGGCGACCAGTCGGCGTGGAAGCGCTCCTGGACGTAGGGGCTGTCCTGTCGCGGCATGTGCTCGACGATCAGGTCGAAGGTCTCCTCGAGCATGGCGGCGTGCCGCTCGTCACCGGTGGCGAGGAACAGGTTGATCAGGTAGGCAGGGGCGTGGTCGCCGACGGAGTTCCAGTTCTTCCTCGACCTGTTGGGGCCGAGCGACTCGTGGTGCGGGCTGAGCAGGATCGGGTCGATGTGGGAGTAGTAGCCGCCCTTGTCGGGGTCGTGGAAGAACTTGGCGAACAGCCGCAGCGTGCCCTCGACGTCGGAGGCGATGCGCGGGTCGCCCGTCAGGCGGTAGAGCTGGGTCTGCCCCGCCAGGGCGTAGATCTGCTCGTACATCGGGATGGCGTCGTAGTCGTCGCCGA
Source organism: Nonomuraea sp. bgisy101 (assembly GCF_057708945.1). Taxonomy (NCBI): domain Bacteria; kingdom Bacillati; phylum Actinomycetota; class Actinomycetes; order Streptosporangiales; family Streptosporangiaceae; genus Nonomuraea; species Nonomuraea sp. bgisy101. Next base: position 101,251 of record NZ_JBYITD010000027.1, on the reverse strand, counting down.
ACTCGGAGGTGAACAGCTTGCGCTCGCCGCCGTCGCGCAGGTCGATGCCGTGGTACCAGTAGACGACGTCCTCGTCGCGGTCAACGAAACGCATGTGCTCGCGCAGGTAGGCGGCGCCGTGCTCGGCGACCTCGAGGAAGTCCTCGTCGCCGGTGAGCATGTAGGCGGAGGACATGCCGTAGATCATGCGGGAGATCGTGTCGGTCTCCTGCACGTGGTGGTCGACCTTGTCGCCGCCGAGCCGCAGCATGGTGCGGTAGGAGGCGTAGTCGATCGGGCCCTCGTTGCCGAACTGGGCCCTGCGGTAGAACCTGCCGAGCTCGCGGATCTGGCGCACCCACCAGTCGGGCTGTTCGAAGGTGTAGTCGCCGGAGGTCTTGCCGAGGAAGGTCAGCGACTTGGCCTCGACGGTGTACGAGCCGTGCTCGGGATAGAAGATCCCGTGGGCGAACAGGTAGCCGCCGGGCGTGAGCAACTGGTCCAGGTGGCCGGAGGCGTCGAGGTACGGCTCGGCCAGGTTGCGCAGGTACTGCGCGGTGGTGGTGGAGGTCAGCCGTACCTTGACCCGCCTGCCGTCGTTGGTCCTGAGGCCGATCACGCCCGCCTCGAAGTCGGTGACGTAGCCGGCGACGAGGTCGGAGAAGGTGAAGTCGGGCCGGTAGCCGCTCTCCGCGGGCTTCTCGGCCGCCACGAGGTCGATGATCATTCGGGCGAACTCGTGGCAGTGGTCGGCGCTGCGGGCCGTCACCAGGTCGCGGTCGACGACGATGTCCTGGTCGGTGTAGACGGCGCCCATGTTGCGCACGTCACCGATCAGGTTGTTGTGGCAGGTCACCCTGCGGTCCCTGACGACCTCGGGGATGGGCGAGGCGAGCCACAGGCCGTGGCAGATGACGCCCTTGACCAGGCGCGGGTCGGCGAAGGCGTCTCGCAGCAGCGTGACCGCGGGTGCGAGCTCGTGCACGTCCTCGCTGTAGCGCAGCCGGTCGGACACCATGCCCGACGGCACGATGAGCACGTCGATCGCGCTCAGGTCGGCGCTCTCCAGGTCCCCCGTCACCGTGAACGGCAGCTGGTACTCATGCCCTCGGAAGGTGATCGATTCCTGCCCCCACAGGCGGGTGAGGAACTCCACCCGCGCCCCTTCCTCGGTGAAGCGGCGCTGGTAGTAGTGCAGCTCGGGCTCGACGTAGTCGCTCTCCATCAGGATCGCGACCGTGCGTCCTGCCAGTCGCTTCTCACTCACGGTGCACCTCTCAGGTCGTCACGAGATCGACGAGGAACGGGCCCTGCTCGGCGAGCATGCGGGCGACGGCCGGCTCCACCTGGGCCGGCTTGGCGACCTTGACGGCCGGAACTCCGAGACCCCTGGCCAGCCTGACGAAGTCGATCTCGGGGTGGGACAGGTCGAAACCCTCGGGGTGGGGGTGCGAGGCGACGCCGCGCTCGCGCCAGTACTGCTCCAGGTTGTCGTCGAGCAGCTGGTAGCGGCGGTTGTCGCAGATGACGAAGCGGGCGGCGACGCCGTACCTGACGGCGGTCCACAGCGCCTGGATGGTGTACATGCTGCCGCCGTCCCCCGTGAAGGCGACCACCTCGGCCTCGGGCCTGGCCAGCTTGATCCCGATCGCCCCCGGGATGCCGACCCCGAGCGAGCCGCCCCTGGTGAGGAAGTAGCTGCCGGGCAGGCGCGGCGGCAGGTGCCTGAGCAGGGCGGGTGAGGAGGTCAGCGCCTCGTCGAAGACGACGAGGCCCTCGGGCGCGCGCCTGGCCAGCTCCGCCGCGAACAGGTCCATCATCGTGTCCCCGTACGGCTCGGCCGCCCGCTCCTGGAGCGGCTCGCCGGGGCCGAGGCGCTCGGCCAGCGCGGCGAGCGTGGCCTTGGGATCGGCGACGAGCGCGACGTCCACGGGGAAGTTCTTGGCGATCTCGTAGTCGTCGAGGTCGATGTGCACGACCGCGCAGCCCTGCGGGAAGGGGCTGTCCAGCAGCGGGAACACCTCGGGGAAGACGTAGGTCCCGACGATGAGGACCGCGTCGGCGCCCTCGAGCGCGGCCGCGCTGTGCTCGCCGAACATGTGGCCGAGCTGCCCCCTGTAGAGGGGATGGGTGGTGTCGATGTTCAGCTCGGAGGAGTCCACACCCCACACGGGCGCGCCGAGCGCCTCGGCGACCGCGGCCAGCTCGGCCTGGGCGCCGGACACCGACACCCCGTCGCCCATGAGCACGACGGGCCTGCGGGCACCGCGCAGGGCGGCCACCGCCCGCTCCAGTTCCCCCGGCACGGGCAGCGTCGCCTTGCTCGGGACCGTGCTCGGCACCGCGGGCTCGGTGGTCGGCTCGTCGAGCACGTCCATCGGCAGCGAGACGAAGACGGGGCCGCGCGGCGGCGTCATCGCCGTCTTGACCGCGCGGCGCAGCACCCGCAGCACCGAGCCCGGGTGGGTGACCCTGGTGGCGTACTTCGTCACGGGCCTGGCCATGGCGACCAGGTCGGCGGCCATCTGCGAGTCCATCGACTCGTAGCGCACGCCCGCCTCGCCCGCGATCACCACGAGCGGCGAGTGGCCGCGCTTGGCCTGGTAGAGCATGCCGACGGCGTTGCCGAGGCCGACCCCGGTGTGCAGCTGGACCAGCGCGGGCCGCGCGCCGGCCCTGGCGTAGCCGTCGGCGATGCCGACGGCCGCCGCCTCCTGCAGCGCCAGGATGTAACCCATGGCCTGCGTCTCCTCCAGCACGTCGAGGAAGCCCTGCTCGACCGTGCCGGGGTTGCCGAACATCAGCGAGATGCCGTCGGCCGCGAACTGCTCGAAGATCGCGTTCTTCGCTGGGCGCGCGGTCATGGTCACCAGCCGTAGCGTCGCAGGCCGGACTCGAGCACCTCGACCAGCTTCTCGCCCGCCGGGTAGGAGTCGGGAGTCGAGCGGGCGGTGACGAACGGGTAGTCCACGATCACCGACGTCTCCTTGCCCACGTTGCCGTGGTAGCGGCCGTCGGGCCCCGTCGCGTCGCGCAGGATGTACTCCAGCGGGTACGGCGGCGGCCCCATGTTGAAGTCCACGCCGAAGAAGCCGGTGCCGTCCTTGTAGTCGTACTCCTTGCAGTGACCCGTGACGTGCTTGCCCCAGAGGATGCTGGCCCTGTCCTCCCAGTCGCGGGCGAAGGCCAGGCAGGCGATGCCGTAGCACTCGGCCAGGATCGGCTTGCCGGCGCGCACGAAGGCCAGGACGAGGTCGTGCACCCTGCCGTTGTTGGCCAGGTCCACGATCGGGCCGCTGCCGCCGACGATGACGAGCGCGTCGTAGCGCGCGATGTCGTCGGCGACCCTGCCGAGTTCCCTGTAGTAGGCCTCGACCTTCCTGAGATAGCCGTCGGCGCTGTTGTAGGGGCGTTCGGGAATCCAGTCGGCGAGGCTGAGCGGGTCGTCGAGCCTGTTCGACTCGTCGACCCGCCTGGCCTCGACCGCCACTTCGGGGGTGGTCACCGAGCGGCCCAGCGGCGGGTCGACGTAGCCCGGGTCGAGGCTGGGCGGCAGGGCGTGCGCGCGCTTGCCCGTGGGCGTGGCGATGACGCTCTGGTAGCCCTGCCTGTCGAAGGCGGCCAGCGGGCCGACCAGTTCTTCGCCCCAATATCCGAACTCGGAGAGAACAATGAGAATGGTGCGCGACATCGATCACTCCCGTTGTTAGGTGAATCGTCCGCGTTCGGAGTCAAACAAGCGCCGCTATTCACCGGCAAGGCGCAGAATCCCATTCCGTCAAGTCAGCGAATTTCTCCGGCACTTCGTCAGGTGCCGCCTCGGGTATGCGGAATTCGTGTGCAGAATGCGAAACATGCACGAGCCGCACCGCCCGGTCCTGCTGGCCGTGGACGACGACGACCACGTGCTCCGCGCGGTCAGGCGCGACCTGTCGCGCGCCTACCGGGAGCGTTTCAGAGTCCTCGCGTCGGGGTCGCCGCTGGAGGCGATCCAGCTCCTCGACACGCTGCTCCAGCGTGGGGAGCAGCCCGCACTGATCCTGGCCGACCAGCGGATGCCCGAGATGACGGGCATCGCGTTCCTGGCCGAGGCCGCCAGGCGCTTCCCCTCCGCCAAGCGGGTCCTGCTGACCGCCTACGCCGACACGGGCGTCGCCATCGCGGCGATCAACGAGGTGCGGCTCGACCACTACCTGACCAAGCCGTGGGAGCCGCCGCAGGAGCGGCTGTATCCCGTGCTCGACGAGCTGCTGGCCGACTGGGAGTCCGGCTACGAGCCCCCGTACCAGGGGATCCGCATCCTCGGGCACCGGTTCGCGCCGGCCACGCACCGGCTGCGCGACCTGCTCACCAGACACCGCCTGCCGTTCAGGTTCGAGGAGGCGGCCTCGCCCGACGCCGACCTGCCGGTCGTGGTGCTGCCCGAGGGCGAGCGCCTGGTCAGGCCGAGCCACGGCGAGCTGGTGACGGCGCTCGGCCTGGCGGCCGAGCTCAGCCATCCGCACTACGACCTGGCGATCGTGGGCGGCGGGCCCGCGGGGCTGGCCGCGGCGGTCTACGCCTCCTCCGAGGGGATGGCCACGCTGCTGGTGGAGGCGTACGTGCCGGGCGGGCAGGCGGGCACGTCCAGCAGGATCGAGAACTACCTCGGCTTCCCCTCCGGCATCTCGGGGGTCGATCTCACGGGCAGGGCGGTGACGCAGGCGCTCAGGTTCGGCGTCGACGTGCTGGCCCCCGTCGAGGCGGTCGCGCTGCGCAGGGCGGGCAGGGCGTGCCTGCTGCGCCTGTCCGACGGCAAGGAGGTCACCGCCGCCTCCGTGCTGCTGTCGACGGGCCTGTCCTACCGCAGCCTCGACGCCGACGGCGCCGGGCGCTTCGAGGGGGCCGGCATCTACTACGGCGCGACGACCTCGGAGACCGAGTCGTGCGCCGACCGGCACGTCTGGATCGTCGGCGGCGCCAACTCGGCGGGTCAGGCCGCGCTCCACTTCGCCAGGAACGCCAGGCACGTCACCATGGTGGTCCGCTCGCGGGGGCTGGCCAGCGGCATGTCGGCCTACCTGGTCGACGAGATCGAGGCGACGCCCAACATCACGGTCAGGCCGTACACGACCGTGGTCTCGGCCGAGGGGACCGAGCGGCTGGAGCGCATCACGCTGCACGACGCGGCGACCGGCGCGAAGAGCACCGAGGAGGCCGAGTACGTCTTCACCTTCATCGGGGCCAGGCCGCGCACCGAGTGGCTGGACGGCATGGTCAGCAGGGACCAGCACGGGTTCCTGCTGACCGGGCCCGATCTCGGCCCCGCCTCGGCGCTGCCGGAGTGGGACCTGCCGCGCTCGCCGCTGCTGCTGGAGACGAGCGTGCCTGGCGTGTTCGCGGCGGGCGACGCGCGGGCGAACTCGGTGAAGCGGCTGGCCTCCAGCGTGGGCGAGGGCGCGATGGCGGTCGCCATGATCCACCGGTACCGGGCCGAGAGCTAGCCGAGCGGCAGCCGGACGACGAAGCGGGTGTCGCCGGGCACGGAGGTCGCCTCCATGGTGCCGCCGTGCCTGCGGGTGACGATGTCCATGCTGAGGTGCAGGCCGAGGCCTGTGCCCTTGCCGACGTCCTTGGTGGTGAAGAACGGCTGGAACACCCGCGGCAGCACGTCGGAGGGGATGCCCTGGCCGGTGTCGCGGATCTCCACCGCCGCGTGGCCGCCCTCGCACCTGGTGCTGATCGTCAGCTCCCCCGTCCCGCCCATGGCGTCGACGGCGTTGTCGATGAGGTTGGTCCACACCTGGTTGAGGTCGCCGGGGAAGACCTTCAGCGACGGCACGCAGCCGTAGTCGCGGCGCACGCTGATGCCGCGCAGCCTGGGCGCCATGAGGGCGAGCGTGGCCTCGAGGCCCTCGCGCAGGTCCACCTCCCGCTCGGGCGCCCTGTCCAGGTTGGTATAGGCGGCGGTGCGGCGCACCAGCTCGACGACCCGCTGACCGGCCTCGGCCGCGTCCTCGGCCAGCGCGCCGGCCTGCAGCGCCATGGCGAGGTAGGCGACGGCGGGGCCGAGCGCCTCCGGCCGCACCCGCGCGGCCAGCCCGTCGAGGACGGCGCCGCTGGTGCCGTGCTCGGCCAGGACGACGCCGAACTCGTCACCCTTCTCGCCGAGCAGGTCGTGCTCGTCGAGCCAGGTCTCGATCTCGTCGACGGCGTCGGCCGCGGCCAGCGCGTCCTGCGGATCGCGGTGGGCGTGGGCGGCGCGCAGCCGTTCGACCAGCCGGCGCTCCCCCTCGTCCGACAGCTCGCCCCAGGACATCGCCGCGGCCTCCAGGTCGGGCAGCGCGGACTTCAGCTCCCCTGTGGCCCGCACGGCGGCGGCCGCGGGGTTGTTGAGCTCGTGCGCCAGCCCCGCGGCCAGCATGCCGAGCCCCTGGAGCATGTGGCTGTGCCCGGCCTGCCGTTCCATGCCGTTGATGCGCATGGCGAGCACGGGCAGCAGGACCCTGCACACCTGCGGGCAGCGTTCCATCATGTCGAAGAAGGCGGCCCGGTCGTAGACCATGACCTGCGCCGATCCCACGGCGACCGCCGAGGCGAGGTAGTCGCCGCCCGTGAGCAGCGGCAGCTCCCCGGTGAACTGGTGTTCCATCCCGCCGCCGAGGTGCCTGGCCAGCACCTCCTCCCTCCCGCCGACGTCCTTGCTGATCACCAGCTCGCCGTCGAGCAGGACGAAGAAGGCCTCGGCCACCTGGCCCTCCCGGAAGATCATCTCTCCGTCGGCCAGTTCCTTGTACACGCCGGCCTCGGCCAGCCATGCGAGCTGCTCGCCGGAGAGCCCGGCGAACAGCTCGATCTCGGCGAGGCGGTCGGTCATCCGTGGGGGCGCAGGCACAGCTCCTCCGAGCCTTTCGTGTCGAGGACGTCGCCTTCGAGCCCGCGCAGCAGCCGGTAGCCGTGCGCGACGGACACGAGCGTCACGTGGTGGTGCCAGCCGGGGAAGGACCTGCCCTCGAAGTGCTGCAGCCCCGACTCGGCCGAGGCCCTGGTCAGCTCGGCCGCCGCCCTGTTGCGCAGGCCGACGAGCCCTGCCAGGTCGGGCAGCCGCGACCTGCCGTCGGCCAGCCAGATCGGCCTGGCGCCGGGACCCGCCTGCCACCTGTTCCCCTCGTACGGCCGGCCCGCGACGGCGTGCAGCCTGGGCCTGACGGGTTCGAGCAGCGGCCTGGCCGTGATCCCAGGGCCGATCGAGGCCAGCGTGTTGGGCGTGACGCGCACCAGGTACGGCAGGCCCCGCTCGGCGAGCCCTGCCAGCAGCGGGTCCACCTTGGGCGTCGCCCTGGCGTCGAGGACGATCGGCGCCGGCGGCAGCCCCCAGTCGATCACCATCTCGTCGATGGCCTCCAGGAGGTGCCGCCAGCGCGGCTTGCTGCGCTCATGGTGGGGCAGCCGCGTCCTGCCGCGCCTGTCGGGGTCCTCGTCCCACGAGCGGGGAAGCAGCAGCCGCCAGTTGACCGGGCAGCCGCCGTGCTCGCCCACCAGCACCAGGGCGAGCCCGACCTGACAGTTGACCAGGCGGCCCGCCGAGTGGACGAACTGGCGGGCCACCCCGACGGAGTTGGCGCCGTTCTTGGGGAACACGACCTCCTCGAGCACCCAGGCCTTCGGCCTGATCGCCTCGACCAGGAGCTGGGCCAGGCGCTGCCGTACCGGGGCCCAGTCCCAGGGGCTCTGGTTGACGAACTGCTGCAGGCACTGGTCGACCGGCCTGCCCACCACGTGGTCGGAGATCCTGCGGATCGACTTGCGCCCCGGCACCGACACCAGGCCCTGCACGTAGACCTCGCCCCACCGGCGCTGGTCCGACCGCAGGAAGGTGGAGAAGACGTCTTCGCAGAATGGCGTGAGCCAGGTCCCCCGCGATTGTACATTCGTGTATATGGCCATCTGGCCGCCCCTAATATTCGATATCTCCCCTTACGTAGTAATTATTGAAATATCACGGGGTTTGTGACAGAAGCCATTTATGGTGGCATCGCCAGTTCTATCTATGACACCGAGGTTAATTCGCGGCTAGCAGGAAGTCCGCCGCCCTTTCGGCGATCATGACAACCGTGGTATGGGGATGAGCCGTCACCAGCGACGGCATGACCGAGGCGTCGGCCACCCTGAGCCCCTCCACGCCCCGCACCCGCAGCTGCGGGTCTACCACCGCGTCCTGGTCGGTCCCCATCCTGCAGGAGCCGGCGAAGTGGTAGTAGGAGCCCGTGTTGGCCTTCACCCACTCCCTGAGCTGGGCCCGGGTGGTGACGTCCGGGCCCGGCGCGACCTCCGTGAGACCCCACTCGTCGGTGAAGGCCTTGGTCCGGTAGATGTCCCTGGCGATCTCGACGACGGTGACCGTGCGGTCGAGGTCGACAGGGTCGCCGAAGTAGTTGGCGTTGATCCTGGGGTGGGCGCAGGGGTCGGAGCCCGCCAGCCGTACCCACCCGCGGGAGACCGGCCGGACGACGCCGGACAGACTCAGGATCACGTGCGGGTCGACCAGCTCCTTCACGTCGGCGACCGGCTGCCCGGTCTGGACGCGCCTGATGACGTTGGCGAAGAACTTCTCACCGAACGGGGCTCGATGCACCAGGCTGATCTCCAGGTCGGGCACGGGCACACCGTCCTGCGAGCCGCAGAACAGCGCGGCCTCGGTGACCTGTCCCCTCGGGTCGTCGCCCGGCTTGGCCATGTAGCCGATCGGGCCGATGACCAGCGGGTGGTCGTGGAAGTTGGCCCCCACGCCGGGCAGGTCGGCCCGCACGCCGATGCCGAACTCGGCCAGGTGCCCGGGCGCCCCCAGCCCCGACAGCATCAGCAGCTTGGGCGACTGAATGGCGCCCGCGCACACGACGACCTCGGCCTCGGCCCTGGCGACCTGCGTGCGGCCCTCGCGCAGGTACTCCACGCCCACGCACCGGTCGCCCTCGAACAGCAGCCTGCCGGCGGGCGCTCCGGCCAGCGCGGTCAGGTTCGGCCGGTCGAGCGCGGGGTCGAGGTAGGCCTCGCGGGCGCCCCACCGCACGCCGTCCCTGATGTTGACGTGGTGCCAGCCCGCGCCGAACAGCCCCGCGTTGAAGTCGTCCAGGCGCGGGTGGCCGAGCTCCGCGCAGGCGTCGATGAACGTGCGCGAGATCGGGTTGCCGGTCTGCTCCGCGTCGGCGACCGTCATCGGGCCGCCCTTGCCGGCCAGCGGGTTGTGCCCGTCGAGCTGGTCCTCCAGCCGCTGCAGGTACGGCAGGACGTCGTCGAACGACCAGCCGGGACAGCCGTGGTAGGCCCAGCTGTCGTAGTCCTGCGGCCTGCCCCTGGTGTGCATCATGTGGTAGATGTTCGAGGTCCCGCCCAGGCCCCTGCCCGCGGCCGAGTAGACCTGGGTGCCGCCGAGTCCCGGCTGGGGCTCGCTCATGTAGGCCCAGTCGAGCTCCGTCAACAGCACCTCGTTCCACCTGTGCGGACTCCTGACCGCGGGGGTGACCCGCGCGTCGCCCGCCTCCAGCAGCAGGACGGTGGCGCCGGGGTCGGCGCTGAGCCTGGCGGCCAGCACGGAACCCGCCGCGCCCGCCCCGATGACGATGTAGGTGTAGCTGTCTGCCACGGTCGGCTCCTTCACACGATCAGGTCGGCCGCCCGCTCGCCGATCATGTTCGTGGCGGCGGCGGTGTTGCCTGCGGGGACGGTCGGCATGATCGAGGCGTCGGCGACCCTCAACCGGTCCACGCCGTGCACGCGCAGCGCCGGGTCGACGACCGCCAGAGGGTCGCGGCCCATCCGGCAGGTGCCGGCGGGATGCCAGACGGTGGTGGCCGTCTCGCGCACGTAGGCGCGCAGGTCCGCGGCGCGGCCCGGGGCGCTCTCCCTGTCGCGGAACGGGGTCATCGCCGCGGTGTGCGCCAGCTCTCTCGACAGCTCGATGCCGCGCACGAGCGCCTGGAGGTCGGCCTCGTCGTCGAGGTAGCGGGGGTCGACGACCGGCAGGTCGCCCGGCGAGCCCGAGCGCAGGGTGACCGTCCCCCTGCTGCGCGGCTTCACCAGCACGGGGGCGAAGGTGTAGACGGGGCCGTCGATCCTGTAGGCGTCCTCGACGAACTGCACGGGGCCGAACAGCAGCTGCAGGTCGGGGTCGTCGGGCGGGAACAGCCCCGCCTCCGCCAGCAGTTCGGGCATCGGCAGGTCGGCCGAGGCGGCGTAGGCGACGCCGAGGATCAGGTGGTCCTGCAGGTTCGCGCCCACGCCCGGCAGGTCGACGACCGGGGTGACGCCCCGCTCGCGCAGGTGCTCGGCGGGCCCGATGCCCGACAGCATGAGCAGCTGGGGCGAGGTCAGCGCACCGCACGAGACGATCACCTCGGCCGCGGCGTCGGCGCGGTGCCTCACGCCGTTCCGCACGTACTCCACGCCCGTGGCCGTCGTGCCGTCCAGCAGCACGCGGGTGGCCCGCGCGCCGGTCACGACGGTGAGGCGCGCGTGGCCGAGCAGCGGGTCGAGGTAGGCGGCCGCGGTGCTGACCCGCTCGTTGTCCTTCGTCCTGGTCGACTGGTAGAAGAACGCGCCCTCCTGCTCGACGCCGTTGTAGTCCCAGTCGTCGCCGCCGGGGAAGCCCAGCTCCGCCGCGCCCCTGACGAACGCCTGCGAGACAGACGAGGGCCTGGCGAAACGGACGACCCGGAGGGGACCCGCCTCGCCCCTGTACCGGTCGGCGCCGTTCTCGTAGTCCTCGGCGCGTCTGAAGCACGGCAGCACGTCCTCGTAGGCCCAGCCCTCGTTGCCCTGCCCGGCCCAGTGATCGAAGTCGCGGCGGTTTCCCCTGACGTACAGCATGGCGTTGACCGAGGTGCCACCGCCCAGCACCTTGCCCTGCGGCAGTGCGATACGGCGGCCGTTCAGTCCCCGCTGGGGTTCGGTGAGGTGCTGCCAGGTGACCTCGGGGTCCCCCCACAGCGAGGCCATGGAGGGGATGTCGGTTCTGCGGATCTCGTCGCGGTCGGCGGGTCCGCCCGCCTCCAGCAGCAGGACGCTCGCGCCCGTGCGCTCGACCAGCCTGGCTGCCAGCGCGGCGCCGGCCGCGCCGGCGCCCACGACGACGTAGTCGTAGCCGGCCATCAGCGGCTCTCAGGCCCGATGATCCAGTGCTCCCTGGTGAGGAGGCGGTGGATGTACCTGGGCTCGACGAACGACTCCAGATCGGCCTGCGCCTTGGCGAACTCGGCGGAGGACAACGCCTCGTCCAGCGCCTGCCGGTCGGGGAAGGACAGCAGGTAGGCGGCGTCCAGCACGGCCTCGCCGATGCCGTAGTAGCCGTCCCTGGTGTGGCACTGCAGGTACCGGCGCAGGCCCGGCACCCTGCTCATCAGGTCGGCGTGCTCGCCGAGGCTGTGGCTCCTGAAGTCGCGCAGCGGCAGACCCTCCCTGCGCTTGACCAGCACGATGAGCTTCACCCCCGCTTCGGGCGCGAGCTCGTCGCCCTTGACGATCTCGTGGGCGTCGGTGTCGAGGACGACCGTCCGCCAGAAGGCCGCCCACGTGGGCTCGTCCTTGCGCGCGCCCTCGAGGAACTCGGGCGTCTGGAGCGACTCCAGCTGCTCCTTCTCGTCGCGCAGCCAGATCTCCGCGACACCGCTCCACAGCTCGTTCTCGAAGGGGATCGTGGTGTCGATCAGGTACTTCCTGATCTGCGGGATCTTGCTGGCGTACTTCACCGCGTGCACCTCGACCCAGTACCGCTGGAAGTCCTCCTCCGACATTCCGGGCTTGGGCGCCGCGAAGATGAGTTGATGAATCACCGCAATCCTCCGTCACTGCGTAGGTGGAACCGACGTTAGGGAGCGGGGCGCGCGCACCGGAAGGACGCCGCGGGGACCTGGTCAAGTAGGCCCGGACACTCCGTGCGCTGCGACACCGCGTCAGGGCCGGGTCAGGGCAGGGCGATCGACTGCGCGTGCCTGAAGACGTCGCGCGGGTCGTAGGCGGCCTTGATCCGCTGGAGCCTCGGGTAGTTGTCCTTGTAGTAGAGCGTCTGCCACGGGACGCCCGACCGGTTGAAGGCGGGATCGGTGATGTCGGGGTCGGGGTTGTTGATGTAGCAGCCGTCGGCCTGCGAGTTGGGCGCCGGGTAGCCGCCGGTGGCCGACCACACCGACCCGTACAGCTCGCGCAGCCAGCCGATGTTGGCGGCGTCGGCCGCCGGGTCCTGCCACTGGGTCTCGAACAGGGTCCAGAACGCGGCGCCGCGGTGGACGAGCGCGGTCCTGTTCGCGGGGACCGCGTTGACCGCACCGCCGCTGAAGCCCGCGAGCGTCACGGCGCCCGCCGGGTTGGCGAAGTCGGTGCGGGTCAGCGCCCGGTACATCGCCGCCGCCTGCGCCTGGGTGTAGCCGGTGCGCAGGTAGGCCGACTTCGACGCGCCGCGCAGCGTCGGGTTGATGAAGGAGGGGATGCTGGCGGCTATCAGCCGTACGGCGTGCAGCCACGGCAGCTTCTGCGCGGGCTGGGCGGCGACCACCGCGTCCACGCCGAGCCCCTCGGTGAGCGCGCCCAGGTAGTCGCCCAGCAGCTGCTGCGCGCCCGGCGCGGTCGCGTCGACCTGGGTCAGCAGGAAGACGTTCTGGGCGGAGCGGTGGGCGAGCGAGGCGACGCCCGACAGCACCCTGGCGGGCGAGGTGGGCGCGGCGTGCTGCTCGTACCAGCGGCCCCAGTTGGTGACCAGCCGGGTGAACTTCGCCTCGTCCAGCGCGCTCCACGGTATGCCCACCGCGCTCAGCAGCACGTCCTTGGGCGGCTTGACCAGCAGCCTGCCCGGATCGGCGCCGCTCGTCCCCGGGGTGCGGAACCAGAAGCGCGTGACGATGCCGAAGTTGCCCCCGCCGCCGCCCGCGCTGGCCCACCACAGGTCGTGGTGGGGGTCGGCCGGGTTGCGGCCCGCCACCACCGCGCGGGCGGTGCCGGAACGGTCGACCACGACGATCTCGACCGCCTCCAGGTGGTCGATCACCGCGCCGAACTGCCTGGACAGGAAGCCGTAGCCGCCACCTGTGGCGTGGCCGCCGATGCCGACCGTGGGGCACATGCCGCCGGGGAGCGTGACGCCCCACTTCTTGAACAGCGTCTCGTAGACGGCCGACAGGCGCGCGCCGCCCTCGACGGCGAAGGCCTGGCGGCGCGGGTCGAAGGAGACGCCGCCGAGGCCGGACAGGTCGATGACGACGTCGACCTCGGAGTTGAACACGAACGGGGCCAGGCAGTGGCCGCCCGAGACCACCGACAGCCGTTTGCCCCTGTCGACCGCCTCCTGCACGGCGCGCACGACCTGGTCGGTGGAGCTGACCAGGCGGACGTAGTCGGGCGTGCCGACCCAGCGCTGGTTGTAGCCGACGGTGAGTTCCTGGTAGCGGGGGTCGTCGGGAAAGATGTTCACCGCCGCCGTCACGGGGGCGCACGTCTGGCCGCCGGCCTCGTACCCGCTGATGCCCGCTCCCGCCACGGCGGCAAGGGGAGCGGCCCCGAGTAAGCCTCGTCTCGTCATTCCCATCATGAGGCTCATGATTGACGAACGGTCCTGCGAAGGCTCTGGGCAGCTAACGGAGTCACCGGCTTTCGATCAGGTCTCGACCAGCCGCTGCCCCAGGTAGTCATCGTCGCCGGTCAGGCCGGGCAGCGCGAAGTAGAAGCCGCCGCCCTCCGGGCGGGTGAACCGCTCCATCGGCTCGCCCTTCAGCCTGGCCTGCGACTGCAGGAAGTTGGCGAGCCTGCGCTGGTAGCTGACGAAGGCGAGGCCCTGGTCGTCGAGCCCGCGGGCATAGTTGAAGCCCCTGCGCAGCATCGCCTTCTCCGCGCCGGCCGTGCGCGGGTTGGCCAGGCGGATGTGCGCGTCGAGCGGGGTGAGCCTGCCGTCGGGGTCGTCGCGGTAGCGGGGGACGTCGGTCTCCTTGGTGCCGTCCAGCGGCGCGCCGCTGTCCTTGCGCCGTCCCACGACGCGTTCCTGCTCGGTGAGTGAGGTGCCGTCCCACTGCTCGACGAGCAACCGGATCAGGCGGACGGCGACGTAGCTGCCGCCCACGGCCCAGGCCGGCTCGCCGTCGTCGGCGCCGACCCAGACGGCCTTGTCCATCACCGCGGGCTTGCCCGCGTCGGGGTTGCCGGTGCCGTCCTTGAAGCCGAGCAGGTTGCGCATGCCGGTCGTGCCCGCCCTCGCGGTGGCGTCCGGCCTGGCGAAGCCGTCCTGCGACCAGGCCGGTGCGAGGCCGCCCTTGGTGGCCCTGACGGCCGCGCGCAGCGCGTGCACGCACACGTCGGGGTGGTCGCCCTGCAACAGCAGCAGCAGGTCGCCGTGGGTGCGGGCGGGATCCAGCACGTCGTTGGCGAGCACGCCCATCGGCACGAGCTCGGCGGGTTTGGCGGCGGCCAGACCGTACCTGCGGTCGAACAGCGACGCTCCGACGCTGAGCGTGGCCAGCACATGCTGGCGGCCCTGGCCGAGCAGCAGCGCGCTGTCGGAGGGCGGCAGGTCGGCGGTGGCGGGCGCGAGGGCACGGCCCGCCATGAGCCTTTCGAGCTCGGCCGACAGCGCGCGCAGCGTGCCGGTGAGCGCTCGCCTGTCGGGGTCGAGGCAGCGGAAGGCGACCAGCAGGCACGCCGACGCGGGCCCGGTCAGGATGCCCGGCTGGTGCGCGGCCCTGAACGTGGCCCGCGCCACCCTGGCGCCGCCCTGCGACATGAGCTCCTGCGGGGCGGGAGTGTCCTGCCGTACGGCGCTCGCCAGCGCCGACGCGCCCGCGGCCCCCACCGCCAGGCCCGCGCCGCCGGCCGCCGCGCCGGTCAGGAACGCCCGCCTGGACGGCCTGCTCTGGCGTTCGTCTCGTGACATCACGCGTCAATGGTGTGCTCGGCGGTCGAGGTGGAGCACCTAATCCAGACGGAGTCCGTTATGTCGGCGAGGATGCGACGGCCGCCTCGCGGCGGCGCACCAGCGGCGGTTCGCCGGCCGTTCGGCGGCATGGTCAGAGGCGGTCGAGGAGCTGCCGCAGCTCGGTGACCTCGGCCTGCTGGGTGCTCTCGATCGTCTCGGCCAGCTCCTTGGCCGCGGGATCGGCACCGTCGGCCTTCTCGGTGCGGGCCATCTCGATCGCGCCCTCGTGGTGGGCGATCATCAGCTCCGCGAAGCGCCTGTCGAAGGCGGCGCCCTTGGCCTGCTTCAGCTCCTTCATCTGCTCCTCCGACATGATGCCGGGCATCGCGTGGCCCATCCCGCCAGAGGGTACGGGCCGGCCCCACGCCTTCAGCCATCCCGTCATGGTCTGGATCTCCGGGTCCTGGGCCGCCTTGATCTTCGCGGCCAGCTTCTTGATCTCCGGATCGGCGGCACGCGTAGCGGCGAGGTCCGCCATCTCCACGGCCTGCCGGTGGTGCGGGATCATCATCCGCGCGAACATCACGTCCGCTTCGTTGAAGGCGGCCGCCGTGGTGGCGGCAGGAGTGGTGGCGGCAGGAGCGGCGCTCGGCGCGGCCGCCATGTCGTGTCCCGTCGTGGAGCCGCAGGCGGTGAGCAGCGCGAGCGCGCCCGCCGCGAGCAGGACTCGGATCTTGGCCATGATTCTCCGTAGTTGGTGATATCGCTGGACAGAGCAGTTTCCGACCCATCACTACGATAGCGCATAGTAGATAGAGAGGGTCGCTCCGAACACCAGGGACGTCGCGGCGGTCAGATAGGCCACCCATGCCACGCGCCCTGCGGACCCGCCCGGCGCGCCACCGGCGCGGTAGAGCGGCAGGATCCAGCGCAGGTAGTAGAACAGGCTCGCGACCGTGTTGACGGCGGCCAGCACCGCGAGCCAGGCCAGCCCGCCGCCCCACGCGGCCGACATCGCCAGCACCTTGCCGGCGAACACCGCGGTGGGCGGCGTGCCGACCAGGCCGAGCAGGCACACGACCAGCGACGCCGCCAGCCACGGCCTGCCGCGCGCCAGGCCCGCGTAGTCGGCGACGGCGTCCCCGCCGACCGCCACGACGACGGCGAAGGCGCCGAGGTTGGTGACCGCGTAGGCGGCCAGGTAGAACAGCAGCGCCGGCTCGGCCATGGCGGTGCCGCCGGCGGCCGCGACGGGCAGCAGCAGATAGCCCGCCTGGCTGATCGTCGAGTAGCCGAGCAGGCGGCGGACGTTGTCCTGGTAGAAGGCGGCGAGGTTGCCGAGCGTCATCGTGGCGGCGGCGACCAGCGCGACCGCGAGACGCACGTCGACGACCTCGGTGGTCAGGCGGAACAGCGCGGCGAACGCGCCCAGCTTGGGAACCGTGGTGACGAAGGCGGCGATCGGCCTGGAGGCGCCCTGCGCGACGTCGGGAACCCAGAAGTGGGCCGGTACCGCTCCCGCCTTGAACAGCGGCCCCGCCATCAGCAGGACCGCCGCGACGCCGGCGCCCCCGGTCTGGCGGTAGGCGGTCGTACCCGCCACGCCGTACAGCAGAGTCACCCCTGCCAGCATGAGGACGCCGAGGAAGGCGCCCATCAGGTAGTACTTCAGCGCCGCCTCGGTGCCGTTGGCGTCCTTGGCGAACCCGGCGAGCGCGTAGGAGGGGATGCTCGCCAGCAGGTAGGCGGCCACCAGAAGGAGCAGGTCGGCGGCGCCCGCGAGCAGGATGGCGCCCAGCGAGGAGAGAAGGATCAGGACGTAGAGCTCGGCCTCGCGGCGCAGGCCGCGCGCCCACCCGGCGGCCATGGCCAGCACGACGAGGGTGGCGGCGACGACGGCGAGCCTGGTGGCGATGGTGAGGGCGTCGACGGTGTACCCCTCGACGGCCATGCTCCCACCCGCCATGCCCCCACCCGCCATGCCTTCGACAGCCATGCCCCCACCGGCCGCCACGGCCGTCGTCGCCGCCGCCGCGACCAGGAAACCGGCGCAGATCCACGCGACGATCCACTGCCTGTCACGCCGTGCGAACATGCCCGCGAGCAGGCCCGCGACCGCGCCCGCCAGGACGAGGATCTCGGGGAGCAGGCCGGCGATCATCGGCTCACCAGCGTGACGAGGGCGGCGGAGAACGGCTCCACCAGGTCGAGCAGCCACCGGGGAGCCACGCCGATGGCCAGGGAGAGCAGCAGGAGAGGGGCGACCGCGCCCAGCTCCCGCGGCTTCACGTCCGTGACGGACAGCTCGCCCGGCGGCCCGAGGAATGCCTTGTGCAGGGCGCGCAGCAGGAGGGCCGCGGTGATGAGGATGCCGGCGATCGCCGGCGCCCCCTGCCAGAGCGCGCCCGCGCCGATGACCCCCACGAAGATCTGGAACTCGGCGATGAAGCCCGACAGCCCGGGAAGGCCGAGCGAGGCGAAGGCGGCCACGGCGGTGAGCGCGGCGAACACCGGCGCGGTGGCGGCGACGCCGCCGAGCCTGCGCAGGTCGTAGCTGCGCACCCGGTCCCACAGCACGCCGGTCAGAAGGAACAGCGCCCCGGTGATCAGGCCGTGACTGACCATCTGCGTGACCGCGCCGCTGACGGCGAGCTCCCTGGCCCGCGCGCCGCCCGCGACGAGCCCCGCCGCGCCCAGCGCCAGCACGATGTAGCCCATGTGGTTGACCGAGGTGTAGGCGATCAGGCGCTTGAGGTTGTCCTGAGCCATCGCGACGAGCGCGCCGTACAGGACGCTGACCAGGCCCACGGTGATGATCAACCAGGCGTGGCGCTGCCACGGCCCCGGGAGCATGGGCATGGCGATCCTGGCGAAGCCGTACGTGCCCATCTTCAGCAGCACGCCCGCCAGGATCGCCGAACCCTCCGCGGGCGCGTCGGTGTGGGCGGGCGGCAGCCAGGTGTGCAGGGGGACGACCGGGGTCTTCACCGCGAGGCCGACGCAGACCGCCAGCAGGACGGCCGCGCCCGCGGGCGGCGGCCGGCCCGCCAGCTCGACCATGTCGAACGTGCCGCCCGCCAGGTAGAGGCCGATGAAGCCGAGCAGCAGCACCAGAGAGCCGAGGAAGGTGTAGAGGAAGAACAGCAGAGCCGAGCGGAACCTGTCGCCGTGCCCCCAGCCCACGATCACGGCGTACATGCCGACGATGGACAGGTCGAAGAAGACGAAGAACAGCAGCAGGTCAAGGGAGGCGAACAGGCCGAGCGAGACCGTCTGCAGGAACAGGAAGAGCGCGGCGAACGCGCGATCGCGCCTGGCGTAGAGCGCGCACACGAGGAACAGCACGTCCGTCATCGCGATCAGCGGCAGCGACAGCCCGTCGACCCCCACGTGGTAGCCGGCGCCGATCGAGGGGATCCAGCGCAGCCGCTGCTCGTAGCCGACCCCGCCGCCGTAGCCGACCCACATCGCGATCACCAGGGCGAGGTCGGCGACCGCCGCCGCCGGCCAGACCCAGCGGGCCGCGCGTCCCGCGAAGGGCAGGAAGGCGGCCGCCAGCAGCGGCAGAAAGACCGCGAGGGAGAGCACACCTCACCTCGTCAGGACGAGCACGACGGCCAGCAGGAGCAGGGCGACCGCGGCCTGGGCGAAGTAAGTGTGGATCTGCCCGGTCTGCGGGCGCCTGGCCAGCTCACCCGCCCTCGCGGCGCCTCTCGCGACCCCTCTCACCATGCCGTCGACGCCCGCCTCGAGACCGGTCCTGGCCAGGCGCGCGGCTGCGGTGGCGACCCTGGGCACGGCCCGTACCGCGCCGCCGACCACCTGGTCGTCGAACCTGGCCAGCGCGTGGGCCAGCCGGTCGGCGGGCCGCCACACCGCCGCGACCGCCAGGCGCTCCAGCCCCAGCCAGCCCGCCAGGATCGCCGGTACGGCAGGTCTGACGCGAGCCGCGAGCAGCGCCACGGCCACCGCCAGAACCCCCGACAGCGCCGACTCCCCCGCCCCGGGCGCGCGGGCGGAGGCGTCGCCGAGCAGCGCGGACCACCGGCCGTACACCACGGGCAGCCCGACGAGCCCGAAGGCCGCGGCCACCGCGGCCAGGGCGGGAAGCGGGAGACGTTCGAGCACCCCCACGGGGCGCCCCTGCCTGCGGCCCTCGCCCCAGACCGCGACGACCGCCTTGGTGGCATAGGCGGCGGCCAGCAGCGCGCCGCCGAGCGCGACGACGCGCAGCGGCGCGGAGGAGACCTCCGCCAGGATCGCGTCCTTGGTGACCCACATCGACAGCGGCGGCACCCCTGCCAGCGCCAGCGCGCCCACGGCGAAGGTGACGCCGACCAGCCGGTGACGGCGGGCCGCGCCGCGCAACTCGGCGAGGTCCTTGGTGCCCATCGAGGTCAGCCAGGCGCCGGCGCAGAGGAACAGCAGGCTCTTGACCGCGGCGTGCGCGACCAGGTGCGCGGCGCCGCCCGCCACGGCCGCGACGCCCGCCGCCAGCACCATGAACCCGAGCTGGGCGCAGGTCGAGGCGGCGAGGAGCTGCTTGAGGTCGCGCTGGGCGACGGCCACGGCGCCCAGCAGCAGCGCGGTCAGCGCGCCCGCCCACGCCACGGCGGCCGCGGCCCAGCCGGTGGCCGCCAGCAGCGGCTGCAGCCGCAGCAGCAGGTAGGCGCCCGCCGCGACCATGGTGGCCGAGTGCAGCAGCGCCGACACGGGGCTCGGGCCGGCCATCGCCCTGGACAGCCAGAACGAGAACGGGAGCTGCGCCGACTTGCCCAGCGCGGCCAGCACGATCCCCGCGGCGATCAGATCCCGCCACGGGTCCGCCGTCCGCGCCAGGCCCGCGAGCGCGAACACGTCCCGGTGGCCCGCGCCCGCGGCCACCGCGCATCCGGCGGCGAAGTAGAGGCCGAGGTCGCCCGCGCGGGTGGTGACGAAGGCGACGGTGGCCGACCTGACGCGGCCGGGATCGCGCCACCAGAAGCCGATCAGCGCGTACGACATCGCGCCCATCAGCTCCCATCCCACGAGCAGCAGCACCAGGTCGGCCGCGGTGACCGTGAGCAGCATCGCGCCGACGAACACCAGCATCAGGCCGAAGAACCTGCTCCTGTCCTCGCCGACGTCGCCCGCGGCGAAGACCAGGACGGCCAGCGAAACCGCCGCCACCGTCACCGCCATCACCGCCGAGAGCCCGTCGACCGCCGACCCCGCCGCCATGCCCCCGAACAGCTCGAACGTCACCCGCGGCCTGACCACCGCCGCCCAGCAGGCCGCCGCCAGCGTCACCAGGGCGACCAGCACGGCGACGGGAGCGGCGATCCTGTCGGCGCGCCACGTCCAGGCCAGCAGTCCGCCCGCGAGCATGGGCAGGCCCGGCAGCAGGGCGTTCATCCCTTGAGGTCACCCGCCCCGTCGGTGGTGTCCACCTCGCGCGCCCTGAAGATGGCGGTGACCACGGCGAAGCCCATCGCCATCTCCAGCGCCATCACCGTCAGCGCGACCAGGACGAGGACCTGCCCGTCGGCGGAGGAGGGGGCGAGGAAGTACCAGAACGCGCCGCCCGCGACGAGCACACCGTTGATCATGAGCTCGAGGCCCATCATCAGCATCACGATCGACTGCTGGGACAGCGTGCCGTACACGCCGACGGCGAAGAGCGCGGCAGCCAGCAGCAGGAAGGACTCAAGCGTCATAGCGCCCCCTGTGCGTGGCGAGGACGACGGCCGCGATCATGGTGGCCAGGATGGCGACGCCGAGCACGATCATCACGAGCATCTGCGGCCCCATGATCGCCAGCCCGAGCGCGTGCGTGGGATCGGCGGGCGGCGCTCCCCTGCGCTCGGGCCACGGCGTCAGCAGCGCGCCCGCCGCCAGGGCCGCGAACACCGCGCCCGCGATCAGCGCCGAGCCGCGGTTGTTGTGGACCATCGTCATCGGCATGAGCCCCGCGGGGTTCATCATGAACATGATCATGAAGACTGCCATGATCATCATTTCCATGACCATCATGAGGATGGTCAGCACGCCGAGATAGGCCAGGTCGATCAGCAGGAACGTGAGCCCGACGCAGAGGAAGGAGGCCAGCAGCGCGAACGTCGCACGCGCCATGGAGTCGACCACGAACACCGTGACGCCGAACCCCACCGACGCGACGGCCAGCACCCAGAACAGCATCAGATCACCACGATTCCCACCACGAGCAGTTGCAGGAGCGCCAGAGGCAGCAGGACCAGCCACGAGGCCTGCGTGAAGCGGTCCATCCTGACCGCCGGCACCCTGTGCTTGACGAGCACGAGGACGGCAAGCACCGCCGCCGCCCCCGCCAGGCCGCCGCCGCCGCCAAGGAACAGCGGCCCCGCCGCCCACGCCGCCACCGCGAGCATGAGATAGCGGCCTGCCTGGAAGACCAGCCGGTCGGGCCCGGACAACTCGGCCGTCACCCCTCCGGCCAGATCGGAGCCGAGCGGCCGGCTCATCGGCCCCCAGAACGCCATGGCCAGCGCGGAGATCAGGTAGATCGCGAAGGCGACGGGCATCCAGAGGGCGAACCACGCTCCCCGCTGCGCCTCCTCGACGGCTCGCAGGTCGAGCGAGCCCGCGCCGAGCGCCACCGTGATCAGCGCGAACATGTGCGGCAGCTCGTAGGCCAGCCCCTGGGCGAGGAAGCGGTAGCCGCCGATGAGCGGATAGACCGAGTTGGGTCCCCACCCCGTCAGCCACAGCGAGGCCCACGCGCAGACCTCCATGGCGTTGAACCAGACGATGCCGACGCTCGACTCCACCAGCGCGGCGCCGCCCAGGGGCAGGACGATCATGGCGAGGGTCGCGAAGAAGGGCAGGCTGACGACGCCGATCCGCATGAGCAGCAGGTCGGGCATCGGCGTCCGGCGGCGCTGCCGGCCCAGCAGCCTGGCCGTCTCCCGCAGCGCGGCCGCGGGCGAGCGGGTGGCGAGCGCGCCGTCGAGGCTCGCCGCGCCGAGCGCGAGAGCCGCGAACGCGAGCAGCTCAGGCATGGAGCACCCGCTCGACGTCGGGATCGAGGCTCGCCACGATCAGCCTGGCCTGCGCCAACTCCGCGCCCTCCAGCAGCCCGGGGAGGAGGTCGAGCGCGGGGCCGGGCGGAGGCGGGCCGCCCATCGGGACGCGCTCGTCGAGTGCGGCGCCGATGTCGTCGAGCATGCGCTCCATCCGGCCCAGCACGTCGGCGCCGTCGACGAGGCCGACGTCCCTGAGCATCCAGCGCAGGATCCGGGAGCGGCGCACCCTGCGGTCGAGCCTGTCGAAGCCCCGCGCCGCCGCTACGCCGTCGCCGCCGTCGCCGTCGCCGTCGCCGTCGAGCAGGTCGTCGCGAAGGCGGCGCGCCTGCGCGGCCGCCGCGGGCCAGCCCGCGACGCCGAGGAGCCTGCCCAGGCCGTCGAGCCGCGCCGCCGCTCGCCGTCGCCCTCCCGTTCGCCTGGTCACGGCCCCCGAGGTCCACGGCTCGATCCAGTACGGCACGGCAGAGCGGCCACCGCCAGGGAGGATCTCGACGCCGGCCTCCTGGATGACGTCGCCCTGCATGACGGTATGGACGATCAGCCCCGCCGGCCAGTCGGGCAGGATCGGGCCTAGAGGGACGTGGAGCCGGTCGAGCCGCAGGCCGTCCCGGTCGTCGCCCCTGGTGGCCATCGCGAGGCCGCCGGGGCCGCCCATGTGACGAGCATGCTCCCCGTGCTCGTGACCCCCGGGCTGGTGGCCCCCATACCGGTGACCTCCGGGCTCGCGACCCCCGCGCCGGTGATCCCCGGGCTCGCGACCCCCGTGCCCGTGGCTCCCGTGCCGGCGACTCCCGTGCTCGTGACGTCCGGGGTCGTCCGGCCCGCGTTCGCGGCGGTCTTGCGGCGGGGGCGTCTCATCGTGGTCGTCATGGCGGGCCTCGCCCAGCGCGGCGACCGCCCCGTCCAGGCTCTCCCCCACCTCGGCCGCGCCGACCGGCTCGGGCAACCGCACCAGGGCGCGGGGGCGTGGGACAGCCGCCCACGCCTGCCGTACCAGCTCGGCCAGTTCCGCGCCCGGCGAGCCGCACACCACCAGCACGCTCGCCGCCGCGGGCGAGAGGGCGGGCAGCCACCCCCGCCGGGCCGTCTCCGCTTCCACCAGCAGTCGCGCGCCGGTGCCGAAGGGCGCGGTGACGACCAGGGGTCTGGGGCCGCGCGCCGCCACCCTGGCGAGCCACCCGGTCAGGCCCACCGCAGCGCCCCCTCGCGCCACGCGTAGAGGACGCCGACCATCAGAAGGCCGAGGAAGACGAACATCTCGGCCACCGCGGCCGCGCCGACCTCGGCCACGACGAGCGCCCACGGGTACATGAAGACCATCTCCATGTCGAAGGCGAGGAAGACGAGCGCCACCGCGTACCAGCGGACGTGGAAGCGGGACAGCGCGTGCTCGGGCAGCGCGGGGAACGGCATGACCCTGGCGGGGGCGACGCGCAGCGACACCAGGTACACCCCCGCCACCCCGGCGGCGAGCAGGCAGAGGACGGCCAGGACCTCTGTCATGATCACCCCCCGGCACGCAAAGGTACTAGGGTGCGTAGTACCCCGCTGATCACATGTGAACCACGACCGCCGATCCGTCGCTGCGCGGGTCGCTACCAGCGGCGAAGGGGTCCGCCGCGACCACCTGGGCGTGGCCCACCCACTCCGAGCGGGACGGCAGCTCGACCAGCGGCGCCCCCGTCGCGGCCAGCTCCCCGAGCTCGGGCAGGTCGGCCTCGGCGCTGATCGTGTCCTCCCGCTGCCCGACCTCCAGGCCGCCGACGACGAAGCGCGGCGCGGCCACGGCCGCGGCGGGGTCGGCCCCTTCGAGCAGGCGCAGCAGCACCTGGGTGAGGATCTGCGGCTGGGCCTTGCCGCCCATCGTTCCCGCCACCCACGCGGGCCGCCCGTCCTTGGTGACGATGACGGGCATGAGCGTGTGCGCGGGCCGCTTGCCGGGCGCGATGACGTTGGGCGAGGCGGGGTCGAGGGAGAAGAACGAGCCGCGGTTGTGCAGCAGGATGCCGGTGGACGGGTCGAGCACGCCCGAGCCGAAACCGTGGAACAGGCTCTGGATCAGCGAGACGGCCAGTCCGTCGCTGTCGGCGGTCACGACCGCCACGGTGTCGCCCGTCGCCCTGCCGCTGACCGCGGACGCCGGCGCGACGAGATCCGGTCTGTCCGGGTCCAGGAGGGTGTCCACGTCCACCGGGACGAACCTCGGGTCGGCCAGGTACGCGGCCCTGTCGGCGATGCCCCGGTGGAAGGCCGCGGCGAGCGGCCCCCTGGCGCCCAGGGCCTGCAGCAGCAGGAAGCCATGGGTGTTCGGCGGGCTGGTGTGCACCTCGTACCCGCGGAAGGCACGGCTGAGCGGCGCCGTGCGCTCGACCTCGAACCTGGCCAGGTCATCAAGGCCGAGCCAATCCGACAGGCGCGCGCCGAGCGGCCCGCCGTACAGGGTGGCGGGGCCGTGGGCGGCCAGTTCCGCGAGGGTGGCGGCCAACGCGTCCTGGCGCAGCGTGTCACCGGCGGCAAGCGGCCTGCCGCCGGGGCGGAAGACCTCGCGCATGCCGGGGTCGGCGGCGATCAGCTCGTCGGCGTCGGCGATCGCCTCGGCCAGCCCCCGCACGACGGGGGTGGCGGCGGCGTGCCGTACCGCGGCCTCGAAGTGGGCGGGCCAGGGGCGCGCGGCCCCCGCCTCGTGCAGGGCGTCCCAGCCCGCGACCGCGCCGGGCACGGTGATCGTGTCGGGTCCCGTGACGGGCATGGCGTCGCCGTGGCGGGCGGCCAGCGCCGCCCTGTCGGCGCGGGACTGCGCGGGGCCGCTGGCGTTGACGCACGTGACGCGGCCGTCGGGGGTGCGGACGAGGGCGATCAGGTCGCCGCCGACCGAGGTGTTGTGGGGGTAGACGACGGCGAGCGTCGCCGCCGCGGCGAGGGCGGCGTCGAGCGCGTTGCCTCCGCTCCTGACCGCGTCGCAGGCGGCGTCCGTGGCCAGGGTGTGCGGGGTCGCGACGGCGCAGGTGTAGCTCACGGGTCACACGTCCAGATCGAGCCGGGCGAGGGGCTCCACCAGTTCCTGCTCCTCGTACTCGAGGTGCGACAGCAGGGCCCCGGCCAGCGCGTCGAGCGCGTCGCGGACGCCGTCGATGCCGTCGGGGTCCTCGACCATGGCGACGAGCGCGGCGTCGAGGCCGGTCAGCAGGCCTGCGATGACCTCGTGCTCCTCTTCCAGCCGGTCGATGACGGGTGCCAGCGACGCCTGCGCGGCCCTCAGCGCGGGGAACATGCGCTCGTCCTCGATGGTGTGGTGCGTGGTCACGACCCTGCAGTAAGAGGCGCAGAAGCTGCCGAGGGTCCAGTAGTTCTGCCGCATCGTGAGCCGGTTGATCAGCGAGCGGAGCGCGGCCACCTCCCCACGGCCGGCCGCGACCTGCTCCAGGCCCTTCCGGATCTCGGCCAGCTCCTCGCGCAGGCCGTCGTGGACCCTGACCAGGTGCATGCCGCGTTCGCGCTGGGCGGGCGAGAGCTCGGCGAGGTCGCGCTTGGGCAGGCGCGGCCTGCTCGACTCGTCGAGCGTGGCCGAGGGGCTCGTCCCCGGCTCGGCCGCCTGCCGCTGCTCGCGCCCGAGGGCCGCCCTGACTTCGGGCGCGACCTCCTCGGCGAAGATCTTGAGGTCACGTTCCTCGGTGGGGGCCATGACGAACACGCTCATGCCGTACAGGTGGACCAGCTCGGCGAGCTGGTCGGCCCACAGTGAGGGCGGCCCGTCCAGGAAGCCCGGGCCTGCCAGCCGCGAAAAGCGGCCGCTGACGTTGTAGACGCGGCGGATCAGCGCGGGGTCGCGGCCGGCGTCGGCCGCCGCGCGATCCACGACCGCGCTCATCGCGGCCAGCTCTTCCGGCGCGGCGTAGGCCGACGAGGGCACCCAGCCGTCGGCGGTGCGCCCGGTCAGCTCCAGCATGCGGCGCTTGTAGGCGCCGACCCACACGCCGATGCGGTGCGGCGGGAACGGCCCTGGCGCGGCGCCGTCCAGCCGGTAGTGCTCGCCGTCGAAGGCGACGGGGCCGCCGGGCGTCCACAGCGCGCGCATCACCTCGATGCCCTCCGCGAGCGCGGCCACCGCCTGCGCGGGGGTACGGCGGGGCCCGCCCATCGCGGCGACGCCGTCCCAGAAGGCCCCGGACCCCACGCCGAGCTCCACCCTGCCCCCGCTCAGGATGTCGAGGCTGGCTGCGGCCCTGGCCAGGACGGCCGGCGGCCTGAGGGGCACGCTGGCCACGTCGGGGAAGAACCTGATGTGCTGGGTACGCGCCGCCAGCACCGACAGCAGCGTCCATGTGTCGAGGAAGGACGGCTGGTAAGGATGGTCCTGCACGCCGATGATGTCGAGGCCGACGTCCTCGGCGAGCGCGGCCTGACGCATGAGCGTGTGCGCGTTCTCGGCGGTGGGGGTGAGAAAGGCGCCGAACCACAGTTCATGCATAAAATCGGTCATAGGCCTTACATTACATAACCAGCTTACGGAAGGTAAGTGATGACCTCTCCCGAGGCACTGCTGCGGCACTGCCCGCACTTCCAGGTCGCCATCGAGCTGGTGGGCCGCAGGTGGAACGGCGTCATCCTGCTGGCGCTCGCCAGAGGCGCGACGCGGTACGGCGAGCTGCGCGACGCGGTCCCCGGCCTGTCGGAACGCCTGCTCGCGCAACGGCTGCGCGAGCTGGAGTCGTCGGGCGTGGTGGCGCGCGAGGTGCGGCCGACCACGCCGGTGCAGATCCGCTACACGCTCACCGAGAGCGGCGCGGCGCTGGTCGAGGCCATGCGCCCGCTGATGGCGTGGGCCGACAGGTGGGCCGATCAGTCGGCGACGTAGCTGATCGACCTGACCTCGTACCCGCGCGCCTTCGAGCCGGCCACGTGCATCAGCATCGCGCCGCCCTCGTACGACCAGAAGCAGACGCTCTTCTCGCACCCCTGGAAGGTGTACGGCACGCCGTGAGGGTCCCACTTGACCTTGAACAGCGTCTTCAGGGCCGCGGCCGTCGCCACCTCGGCGCCCTGGTTGCGATCGCCCTTGTGCCAGGCGCCCAGCAGGTGCCTGGCCGCCTTCTCCTTCGAGTAGTGGCGCGAGGTGTAGACCTTGGCGACCTTGCCGCCGGAGACGATCATCAGGATGCCGTTGAGCTCGCCCGGCACGCGGACGCTCGTGTGCCTGAACGCGCAGGCGCCGGCGACACAGCCGGCGAAGGTGTCGGGCGCGCGGAAGACGTAGGCGAACAGCGTGTTGACCGCGGCCGGGGTGGCGAACGTGGCGGCGGCCGTCCTGTCGTCGCGCAGCCAGGCGCCGAACAGCCTGCGGGCCGTGGTGGCGGCCTTGGGGGCCTGCGTGGCAGCCGTGACGGCGGACTGAGCGGCGGCTTGGGCGGCGGGCAGGGTGGCCGGCCTGGGGGCCGCGGCGTGAGCCGCGGCGGCTGGGAGCGTGAGGGAGGCGGCCGCAGCGGCGGCGGCCATTCCGAACAGCCATCGGCTTGACATGCCCCGAAGGTAGGGCGCGATCCTTGCACGCCGGTTGCAGCACCCTAGGGTGGGCCCATGGACTTCCTGGAGATCGCCGTCGAGCAGGCCCGCACGGGACTGGCCGAGGGCGGAGTGCCCGTCGGGGCGGCGCTGGTGGCCGACGGCGAGGTGCTCGGCGCGGGCCGTAACCGCAGGGTGCAGGAGGGCAGCGTCATCCGCCACGGCGAGACCGACGCCCTGGAGCGGGCCGGGCGCAGGAGCGCGCTGGTCTACCGGCGGTCGACCATGTACACGACGCTGTCGCCCTGCGCGATGTGCACGGGCGCGATCCTGCTCTACGAGATCCCGCGCGTGGTGATCGGCGAGAACCGGACGTTCATGGGCCGCGAGGACCTCCTGATCGCCCACGGGGTGGAGGTCGTGGTCGTCGACTCCGCCGAATGCCGCGCGCTGATGGCGGCGTTCATCGAGCAGTGGCCCCAGGTGTGGAACGAGGACATCGGACAGCCGCCGGAGTAACAGACTGTCCCGTGACGGTTACCGAAAATCACCTCAAGCCGGCGAGGCTCGCGGCTAAGGTCGCCCCATGGATCTACTCGCGCGTGCCGCGGAGCTGAAACCAGAGCTGCTGGAGTTCGCGGTGTCAGGAAGGTTCACCAGGGAGCTCGGCCTGGTGTACAGCCGTTTCTTCCCCGACGGGGTGATCACCGACGAGGCGACCTCCGCGCTCGCCCTCGACCACTTCGCGCTGGAGTACCGCCTGCCCGGAGGCGACCTGCTGATCGACAGGTTCGTGGCGGAGCGTCCCGAGCTGCACGAGGCCGAGCGGGCCATGGTGCTCGGCTGGAAGGACGTGGTGGAGGGCATCTTCGAGGTCCACACCGTCGCGGGCCCGGCGATCATCCTGTTCAACCTGATCGACGAGCTGACCTACACCGCCCACTCCGACCTGGGCGAGGCGGCCTTCGACGTGCTCGATCCGGGGATGTTCATGGTCGGGCGGCTCATCCCCGTCACCCTGGACGACTGGATGATCAGCGCCACCCCCGCCGTCTACACCGCCGAGATGCGGCCGCAACTCGTGCGGGCGGCGGCCGATGCCGTGCTGCGCCATCCGGCCAGGGTGTTCCGCAACCCCGCCCTGCTGGCCGAGGCCTGGCAGATCCAGGCGGCGCAGCGGCGGCAGTTCGTCGAGCACTTCGGCTCCGACCTGGTGGTCCTGCGGGGCGAGGAGGTCGCGGCGCGGATGCGGGCGTTCACGTCGCTGGAGTTCCCCGACCATCTCCACGAGGAGGAGAGCGTCGCGCTGATCTTCGACGAGCGCGACGGGCTCGGCTACTACACCGACTTCGGCGCCGTCGAGGCGGCTTTCGCCGACCCCTCCCTGGTCACCAGGGGGCGCTACCGCGACGCCGTCAGCCGCTACCTCAGGGGCGACGCGGTCTCCCCCGTGCCGATCAGGCACCTGGCCGCCCGCGACCACGCGCTGGCGAGCGAGGTGTTCGCGACACTGCTCGGGCGGCGCGGCTTCACGTGGCCGCTGGACGGCGAGGCGCTGCTGAGGGCGCACAAACCCGGCTACTTCAGCGCGCCGCGCCTGCCGGCCTGCACGCCCGTCACCGGCGTGCTCGCCGAGCTGGACCGTGTCGTGGAGGAGGGCCTGGTCTAGGGCCGGTCTCAGGCGCCGGCAGGAGCGCCGGTTCCAGCGCCCCTGCACGGCCGGTTCTCAGGGCTCGGGCGGGCGCCAGTCGGCCGGCCACGGGTTGTAGTCCACCTCCAGCGCCTCCTGCTCGGGACGCATACCCTCGGGCACGTGCTGCAGGTTGACCCTGATGCGGTACCACACGCTGCTGCGCCCCCTCATCCCGTCGACCAGCACGTCAGCGGGCTCGAGGAACTCCACGACGGCGGCATGGCGGGCCTTCCACGCTTCGAGGCCCGCCAGCGCCTCGTCCTTGTGCTGCGCCCTGGCGATCTCGATGAGCGGCACCTCGGTGCGCTCGGGCGGGGGCCCCTGCGCCTCGGCCAGCTCCAGCAGCGAGGTGAGCGAGCCCGCGTGCAGGTCCATGTCCTCCCATGGGTCGCCGAGCGCGGCGAACCTCTTCGGCACGGTGTCGACGGTGAACTCCTCCGGACGGCACCCCGGCACCTCCTCCCACGTCAGCGGCGTGGACACGCGCCCGTCCCGAACCGGCCTGACGGAGTAGGCGGAGGCGACGGTCCTGTCGTAGGCGTTCTGGTTGTAGTCGACGAAGACGCCCTGCCGCTCCTCCTTCCACCACCGGCTGGTCGCCAGATCGGGGGCGCGGCGCTCGACCTCGCGGGCGACGGCCTCCGCCGCACGCCGTACCTGCGAGAAGTCCCAGTCGGGCGTGATGCGGGCATAGACATGGAAGCCACGCGAACCCGATGTCTTCGGCCAGGCGACCAGCCCATGGTCGGCGAGCACCTCGCGCGCCACCTGGGCGGTCTCCAGCACCTGCCCCCAGGGCACGCCGGGCACCGGGTCGAGGTCGATGCGCAGCTCGTCGGGGTGCGCGAGGTCGGCCGCGCGCACGGGGTGCGGGTTGAGGTCGACACAGCCCAGGTTGACCACCCACAGCAGCTGGCGCGTGTCGGTGACGACGACCTCCTCCGCGCTCCGCCCCGACCTGTACCGCAGCTCGGCGACCTCGATCCAGGCGGGGCGCTTGGCGGGGGCGCGCTTCTGGAAGAACGCCTCCTGCTCGATGCCGTGCACGAACCGCTTGAGGATCATGGGCCGCCCCGAGACGCCGCGCAGCGCCCCCTCCGCGACCGCCTGGTAGTAGCGGACCAGGTCGAGCTTGGTCCGCCCGCCCTGCGGGAAGACCACCTTGTCCGGGCTCGTGATCGTCACACCGTCGATGTCCGGCATGGTCTCACCCTACGTGAGCACACCGACAAGATCGGGGCGGTAGGTGATCGCGAGCCTGTCCAGGCCCGGGTACGCGCGGGCGGTCACCGCGTCCAGGTCGAGCCTCGGCCGGGTGAACAGCGCGTTCGCCTCGGCGAGCGCCTCCCAGCGGTCCTTGTTGTACCGGTGGACGTCGTCGGTCATGCCGAGAAGTCTCCATGGCGTCCCGCGCCCCGGGCGAAGCGGGCGGCGCCGTCGGCCGCTTCGCCCAGGGCGGCGACGCCGTGGCGTAGTTCGTTGACGATCGCGTCCTCCTCCGTCATCCCCTCCTGTTCCAGGGCCGACATGCGGTCGCCGCGCAGGCACGTCTGCGGGAAGCGGGCCAGGTCGCGGGCCAGCCGCTCGGCGGCCTGGCGGGACCGGCCGGAAGGGACGACCCTGTTGGCCAGACCCATGCGCAGCGCCTCGTCGGCGTGGACGGGCCTGCCGGTGAGGATCATGTCCATGGCCTGCGAGAGGCCGATCAGGCGCGGCAGCCGTACCGTGCCGCCGTCGATCAGAGGGACGCCCCAGCGGCGGCAGAAGACGCCGAACACCGCGTTCTCCTCGGCCACCCGCAGGTCGCACCAGAGCGCGAGCTCGAGGCCCCCGGCGACCGCGTGTCCCGCGACGGCGGCGATGACCGGCTTGGTCAGGCGCATCCTGGTGGGTCCCATGGGCCCGCCGCCGTCCTCGCCGACGTGGTTGTCGAGGCGTTTGAGGTCGGCGCCCGCGCAGAACGCGCCGCCTTCGCCCCACAGGACCGCGACGGCCGCGTCGGACGCCTCGAAAGCGGTGAAGGCCTCGACCAGCGCGTCGGCGGTCTCGCGGTCGACGGCGTTGCGGGCCTCCGGTCTGGAGAGCACCACCGTGGTGACGGGGCCTTCTCGCTCGCTCCGAACGGTCATCTCGTCCTCCGTCGTCGGGTGCGGACCCTGGGACCCGCCGCCATCAGGCGAACGCCCCCGCGACGAGCGCGTCGAAGTCGTCCGTGTCAGGGGCGTCGATCCCGCGCAGCGGTCCGCGATCGGCCAGGTGGGCCTCGGCGTAGCGGCGGGCGACCACGCTCTTGCGCCCGTCGTCGAGCCCCCAGGATGCCTGCTCCTCCAGCAGAGCGGCCGCGTAGACGTCGGCCATGAACTGCGCGAGCGGGTACAGCCTCGCCTCGGCCGTCGCCGGGGCGAGCGACTGCCACGCGGTGATCGCCTTCTCCAGGTCGTCGACGCGCGCGTGCACCAGCGACGACGTCGCCGCCGACCGGAGCCGGTCGAGGAACGGCAGGTGGGCCTGCTCTTTCAGCATCGCTCTGCGCACGTCCAGGCAGAGGATGTTGTCCCCACCCTCCCAGATCGGGTTGACCTGGGCGTCGCGCAGCAGGCGGGCGACGGGCCACTGCTCGATGTAGCCGTTGCCGCCGTGGATCTCGATGGCGTCGCTGGCCGCGGTGAGGCCGAGCCTGGCCGCGCGGAGCTTGACGAGGGCGGGCGCGAGCCGCAGCCGCGGGCCGAGGTGGCCGTCGAAGACCAGCGCCTGCGCCGCCTCGACCTCGACGACGAGTTCGGCGAGCTTGCGGCGCATGAGCGGCTGGTCGATGAGCCGGCGGCCGAAGGCCTCGCGGGCCGAGGCGTAGCAGATCGACTCGACCAGGGCGCGACGGGCGACGCCGACGCCCATCATGGCGACGCCGAGCCGTGAGGCGTTGGTGAGCTTCATCATGGTGCCGAGACTGGAGCCCGAGCCCGAGCCGGCCAGCAGGAACGCCTCGGCCCCCGTGAACTCCACCTCGGCGGAGGCGACCGAGCGGGTGCCGAGCTTGTCCTTGAGCCTCCTGATCCGTACGGCGTTGCGGGATCCGTCGCGCCGCTCCCACAGCACGAGGAACGGTGCCACGTCGCCCGAGGGCAGTCTGCCCAGCACCACGAACGCGGACCCGTTGGCGTTGGAGGCGAACCACTTCAGGCCGGTCAGGCTCCATGCCTCCCCGTCCGGTTCGGCGTGGGCCTCCAGCGCGGCCAGGTCGGAGCCGCCGGTCCGCTCGGTGAACATCTGAGCGGCCTCGCCGGAGTAGAAGCCGTTGGCGAAGATCGAGCGGACCCGATCGAGAACGTCCGTGGGCGCGTGCTTCTCGGCGAGAGAGACCACCATGTCCCCGCCGGTGCCGAGCGCGCAGCCCATCCCGATGTCCGCCTGGTCGAGCAGGTATGTCCAGGCGGCCGCCAGCGCGGCGGGGTCGGCGCCGTTCCGCGTGGCGGTCGCGGCGAACCCCGGCGAGGTGAAGTTGTCGGCCATCAGCGCCTCGCGAGCGGCGGTGAACGACGGCGGCATGACGACCTGGCTGATGTCGCGCCCCCACTTGTCGTACTTCTCCAGGCGCGGCGGGTTGCGGTCGGTCTCCTCCGC
Organism: Nonomuraea sp. bgisy101; assembly: GCF_057708945.1. NCBI lineage: Bacteria > Bacillati > Actinomycetota > Actinomycetes > Streptosporangiales > Streptosporangiaceae > Nonomuraea > Nonomuraea sp. bgisy101. Next base: position 68,550 of record NZ_JBYITD010000027.1, on the reverse strand, counting down.
GTACGCGGCGATCGATCCGCCCATGAGCGCGCCGAGGCGGGACAGGTGGGGTTCGGCCCAGCCGTAGCCCTCGCCGAGATGGCGGCGCATCAGCAACCGGAGCGAAGGGTCGCAGGACCACCAGTTGCGGCCGGCCGCTCCCTGGTAGCGCGAGGTGTCGTAACGGCCGCTCGGGCCGTCGACGGGTTCGATCAGATAGCTCGCCATTCTCGGAGTGTTACATATAATCGACACGCGATGGAAGACCGTAATACTCTGACCGCGCGCTCGGCCGTACTGAGCGCGCTGCTCGGCAGCCACCCGCCGCGCCTGCCGAGCAGGGCCCTGGTACGCATCGGCGAGGTGTTCGGCATCGCCGAGGGCACCGTGCGGGTGGCCCTTTCGCGGATGGTGGCGGCGGGCGACCTGGTACAGGAGGGCGGGCGCTACGCGCTGTCCTCGCGGCTGCGCGAACGGCAGGCCAGGCAGGACGAGAGCCGCTCCCCGCACACGAGGGCGTGGGACGGCACGTGGGAGATCGCGATCGTCACCGCCGAGCGGCGCGCGCCCTCCGACAGGGCGGCGCTGCGGCACACGATGACCGCGTTGCGCCTGGCCGAGCTGCGCGAGGGCACCTGGCTACGGCCGGCGAACCTGATCAGGCAGTGGCCGGAGATCGTCACCGCGCAGTGCACGCTCGTGGACGGCACGCCACGCGAGGACCCGACGGGGCTGCTGTGGGATCTGGAGGGATGGGCCGCCGAGGCGCGGCGGCTGCTGAAGTCGCTCGACCAGGCGGAGGGGCTGGCGGAGGGCTTCCTGGTGTCGGCGGCGGTGCTGCGGCACCTGCTGGCCGATCCGCTGCTGCCCCCCGAGCTGCTGCCGGAGGCGTGGCCCGGCGCCGAGCTGCGGGCCCGTTACGACGACTTCGACCGCGACTACCGGCGGGCGCTGCACCGGCACCTCGACGCGTGAGCGATCATCCCGGCAGGGCGCGCGGCGGGCGGGGCGCGCGGGCGGACCGGGGCGCACGGGGACCGGGGCGCACGGGGCGGGTCGGGCCGGGGCGCGTGCCCGTCGTCCGCTCCGCCGGCGGGTGCGCAGGGCGGACCGGTGGGTAGGGCACCGTCATGTCCGTCACACTCGCGCTGGCCGGTGACACCATGCTCGGACGGGGCGTCGCCGTCCTGCTGGCGAGATCCGCCGATCCTGCCGCCTATCTGTCGGACGAGGTCCGCGGCCATCTCGCCGACGCCGACCTGTTCGTGCTCAACCTGGAGTGCTGCATCTCCGAACGGGGCAGCCCGTGGCCTGCCCCGGGCAAGCCGTTCCATTTCCGGGCGCCGCCCCAGGCCGCCGACCTGCTCGCGGAGCTCGGCGTCGGCTGCGTCACGCTGGCCAACAACCACGCCCTCGACTACGGCTACGACGCGCTGCTCGACACCCGCGAGCAGCTGGACCGGGTGGGGATCCCCGCGGTGGGAGCGGGCGCCGACGTGGCCGAGGCGCGACGGCCCGCCGTGCTGTCCGTGCGCGGCCTGCGGATCGCGATCATCGGTGCGACCGACCACCCGGCCGACTTCGCGGCCCGCCAGGACCGGCCCGGTGTGGCCTACGCGGACCTGACGAGGCGGGTGCCGCCCTGGCTGACCGAGACCGTGGCGGGCACCAGGGCCGACATCGTCCTGGTCACCCCGCACTGGGGGCCCAACATGACCGCGCGCCCGCTGCCCTACGTCCGTGCGGCCGCCGAGGCTCTCGTGGCCGCGGGGGCCACCCTGGTGGCGGGCCATTCGGCCCACGTCGCGCACGGTGTGGCCCTGCCGGTGCTGTTCGACATGGGGGACTTCATCGACGACTACGCGGTGGATCCGGTGCTGCGCAACGATCTTTCACTGCTCTTCCTGGTGACCTTCGACGATCACGGCGGGGTGCGGCTGCGCGCCGTTCCGATCAAGCTGGAGTACGGCAGGACCGAGCTCGCCCGCGGGTCCGAGCGGGCGTGGATCTGCGAGCGGTTCATCGGCGCGTGCGCGGAGCTCGGCACCGTGGCGGGCCGCGAAGGGGACGTGCTGACCGTGTGAGGCCGCCGAGCCCCGTTGTGCGGGCCGTCGGCATTTCTTGACGGATTCCTTGCCTGCGACGAGGTGTGCCCGGGCCTAGCCTCGAACTGGAAGGGACACGGCCATGGTCACAGTCACCACCATCGTGCTCGGGTTGATCGCCCTCATCCTCTTCGTGGCGGCGGTCAGCGGCATCAAGATCGTCAACCAGATCGAGCGCGGCGTGGTCTTCCGCTTCGGCAGGGCACAGCGGAAGATCCGCCAGCCGGGGATCACCTTCCTCATTCCGGTCGTGGACCGCATGCGGAAGATCAACGTGCAGATCGTCACGATGCCGGTGCCCACCCAGGAGGGCATCACCCGTGACAACGTCTCCGTCCAGGTCGACGCGGTCGCCTACTTCCGGGTGGAGGACCCGCTGCGGGCGGCCGTCGAGGTGCAGAACTACCTGTTCGCGGTGGAACAGGTGGCGCAGACCTCGCTGCGCTCGATCATCGGCAAGAGCGAGCTGGACGACCTGCTCTCCAACCGCGAGGAACTGAACAAGGGCCTGGCGCTGATGATCGACAGTCCGGCGCTCGGCTGGGGCATCCACATCGACCGGGTGGAGATCAAGGACGTCCAGCTGCCCGAGGGAATGAAGCGCTCGGTGGCCAGGCAGGCCGAGGCCGAGCGGGAACGGCGCGCCCGCGTGATCACCGCTGAGGGCGAGTACCAGGCGGCCCGCAAGCTCGCCGACGCCTCGGCCATCATGTCGGAAACGCCTGGGGCGCTGCAGCTGCGACTCCTCCAGACGGTGGTGGAGGTCGCGGCGGAGAAGACCTCCACGCTGGTCATGCCGCTGCCGGTGGAGCTTCTGCGGTTCTTCGACCGCGCCGCGAACGACGCCGAGGCCCGCGCGGCGGAGAAGGCTCCCGACGAGCAGCCGGCCGTGACGGCCGGCACAGCGACCGACTCAGCGGCCGGTTCGGCGGCCGGAGTGGCCGGTTCGGCGGCCGGCGAGCAGGCCGCCCTCGGCGCGGCCGTCCAGGGGCCGGAGCAGGCCGACGAGATCGCGCGGCTCGTCCGGCCGCGCGACGCCACGGACCCGGTGCGGCACGCCTGACCAGGAGAGTGCCGGGCGGGTGCCTCGCCGGAACCTGCTCGGTCTTTCCGGCATGCGGACGTGTGCCGGGCTCACAGGGGGACGCCGAAGATGACGCGGCGGTTGCGGAACTCGGTGACGCTCCAGACGCGCCCGCCCGACACCGTCAGGTCCTCGGGCCCGACGGGGAACGGCCGGACCGTCACCTTGCCGCCGGCGTCCACGATGAGCTTGCCGTTGGTGCGCGCGTCCGCCGCCTGGCTGAGGTACCACTTCCCGCCGGACGACACCGCCCCCTGGATCTTGGCGTGCGGCATGACGTAGGCGTCCCTCGGCGTCCCGTCCGTCAGGGGAAGGTCCCACCTGGCGACCCTGCCGGTGGGCGTGTCCTGCACGTACTCGCCGGACACCAGCGCGTGCGGCGAGGTGCTGCGGTCCACGGCGACGAACGAGAAGAGCGCCCCCGGCGTCACCACTCGCCAGAAGTCCGTCTGCGGGATCACGTACCGGTACCCGAAGGCGTGGAACCTCCCGCCGTCCCGCCCGATGCGGGAGGCGTCCCCGAGGTCGTTCTGCGCGGAGCGCAGGTCGAGGACGTGGTTCAGGTCGAAGACCCGCAGCCCCCGCGTGGTGTCGGCGACGTACAGGTGCTCGCCGTACCACGCGATCCCGCCCGCGTGGATGTTGATGGGCCCGTACGACCCGTCGGGCTTGGCCTCCACCAGCAGCGCGTGCTGGTAGCGCAGGGAGGTGGGGCTCATGAACGTCACCCTGATCCCCCGCTCGGCCACCGGCGCCGTCGGCTTGAAGTACCAGCTGGCCACGAACACCGGCACCGCGGCGGAGCCCGAGTCCTCCCCGCAGGTCAGGCCCTGCGGATACCAGTCAGCGGTGTCGTTGTCCTTCTCGTCGAAGGCGTACCAGTCGGCGGGCCTGGGCTGCATCGTGCCGAGCGCGCCCGCCGCGCCCTTGCGCACGGCCTTCCTGTTGGCCTGCGCCAGCACGGCCTCGACAGAGGCCGCCCCGATGTCGGCGGCCAGCTTGGCCGCGCCGTCCGCCAGGGTCCCGGTAGCCCGGCGCAGTGTGAAAGGCGCCTTGTCGGCCGGAACCATCCCCTTGGAAGCCATGTTCCCCTCGACCCTCGCTTTACTCTTCCTTTGGGATAGTTTGACGAACGCAAGGGGCCTCTGGTTCGGTTAACGCCACATGTGCACGGGAAGGCCGGTTAGCGCGTTCTCGTGGTAGCGCCTCACCATCGCCTCGCTGTCACCTCCCAGCTCGTCCATCGCCTCGCGCTGCCACACCGCTCCCGTGCGGCCCAGCCGTACCCGCTGTGCGATGATCTCCAGGTCGGCGTCGGACGGCTCGACGCCCGCCTTGAGCAGCGCCGCCCTGGCCTCGGGCAGCAACGACAGCACCAGGTCGGCGGCGAGCACCTCGCGCCCCTCCCAAGAGAGCTTGGCCTGCAGCCCTCCCATGGCCGCCCGGTAGAAGTTCTGGTAGGCGTCGCCGAACGGCAGCGCGGTCAGGTCCTTCTCGGCCAGCGCGAGCGTGAGCCCCAGCAGGAAGGCGCTGTTGGCGGCCATGTCGGCGCAGGTGGGCCCGGCCGGCAGGGCGCGGAACTCGATGCGCAGGTGGCCCTCGCCGGTGGGGTCGAGCACGGGCCTGTTCCACTGCCACACCGTGCCCATGTGGAGTCTGAGCTCGGCCAGCTCGCCACCCGACGACAGCGCCGGGATCACCGGCTCGTAGTCGCGCACGCACCGCTCGAACAGCTCGTAGGCCCCTTCCCGCACCCAGTCGGAGCCGAAGGTGACGCGGCCGTCCCTGCGGAAGCGGCGGCCGACGTCTCGGTCGTCGGCCGCCTCCTCGAACAGCGCGATCCTGGTCTCCTCCCACAACTGCCTGCCGAGGAAGAACGGCGAGTTGCCGCATGCGGCGAGCACGGGGCCGATGGCGAGCTGTGCGCCGTTGTACGTCCTGGCGAAGGAGGAGGCAGGGGTACGCAGGTGAACCTGCCAGGAGGTGTTGGCCGCCTCCAGGATGACGTCCTGCACCTCCAGTTCCAGCTCGTCGATCCTGACGATGAACGGCTCCAGCCGCAGCCGCCGCATCCCCCTGCTCAACGCCCGGTAGCGGGCTTCGTCGCTGATGGCGGCCTGGGTGAAGTCGCCGGTGCCGAGCGTGGGCAGGATGCCGATCGGCAGCGCTCCCCCGCCGCCCAGCGAGCCGACCGCGCCGTCGACGGCCCTCGTCAGCTCCTGCGTCTCGGCCGCCATCCTCTCGAAGGGGCGCCCCTCCAGCGGAAGCGGCGTGAGATTCGCCTCCACGTTGTAGCGGCCGAGCTCCACGGTCAGCCGGTCGTCGCCGAGCAGTTCCAGCACCTCGGCGTTGCGCGGCAGCGGCCGTCCGCGCTCGTCGATCAGGAAGAGCTCGAGCTCGGCTCCGACGGTCGCGGGGCCTTCACCGAAGCCCGGTCTGCCGAGCAACTCGCGAAGCTCCCCGAGCTGCTCCGTGAGGCGCCGGCCGAAGCGGGTGTACTCCGCCTCGGAGAACCGCTCCTTGTCAACGTCTTGTCCCATGCCTCCCTTACTGTCCGACAGGCAAGGGTCCACACCTCACCAGGGAAGCGGTCCGTCGTCCTGCAGGTACGTGCCGGTGGGTCCTTCGGCGTCGAGGGTGGCCAGGTGGACGGCGATCGCCGCGCCCTGCTCCGCCGTGCGGAACCCCGTGTTCGCGTTGAGGTCGGTGGCGCAGTAGCCGGGGTTGGCGGCGTTGACCTTGATCGGGGTCTCCCACAGCTCCTTGGCGTACGACACGGTGACCATGTTGAGCGCGGTCTTGGAGGAGTTGTAGGCGACCAGGTTGTAGGGCCACCAGGGAGTCTCGGGATCCATGGCCATCGCGAGGGAGCCGAGCTCGCTCGACATGTTGACGATCCTGCCCGCCGCCGAGCGGCGCAGCAGCGGCAGCATCGCGTTGGTGACGGTGACGACGCCGAACACGTTCACCTCGTACACCTGGCGGAGGACGTCGGCAGAGGTCGCGCTGGGCCTGGCGTCCTCCTGCCAGACGGTGATGCCCGCGTTGTTGACGAGGATGTCGAGCGAGCCGTACTCCTGCTCGATCCACTTGGCGGCGGCCTGCACGCTGCCGGCGTCGGTGACCTCCACCCTGACGTACGGCTGGCCGAGCCGCTCGGCGGCGGCCCTGCCGAGCTCCTCGTCGCGCGCTCCGACGATCGCGGTGATGCCGCGCTCGCCGAGCTGCTTGGCGATCTCGAAGCCGATGCCCTTGTTGGCGCCTGTGATGAGTGCTGTGGTCATGTCCTGCACCCTCGCGCGATCGGTGACGGGGCGGGAGAGACCCGGGGAGGCTGGGATCGGCGGTACCACCCACGCATCGCCGACCTGGTGAAGACTGGGCGGCATGAAGCGTGACGAGCTGGCCGGATTCCTTCGCAGCCGACGGGAGCGGGTGAGGCCGCACGAGGTGGGCCTGCCCGGCGGGGAGCGCCGCCGTACCCCCGGACTGCGCAGACAGGAAGTGGCGCAGCTGGCGGGCATGTCGATCGACTACTACATCCGCCTGGAGCAGGCCAGGGGACCGCACCCCTCGCGGCAGGTGCTCAACGCGCTGGCGAGGGCGCTGATGCTGACGACGGACGAGCGCGCGCACCTGTTCCACCTGGCGGGCCAGGAACTGGAGCCCGCGCGCAGGCGCGGCGACGTCCCGCCGGGGACCATGCACTTGATCGCCTTCCTCGAGGAGGTGCCCGCCTACGTCCTCGACGCGAAGTACGACATCCTGGCGTGGAACCCGCTGGCGAGCGCTCTCATGGGCGACCTCGACAGCCAGCCGGTCGAGGACCTGAACGTCATCCGCTGGGTCTTCCGCTCCCCTGACCTGGCCGAGCACCTGGGCGACGAGGAGAAGAGCCGCTTCGCCAGGGCGTCGGTGGCCGACCTGCGCTGGGCGGCGGGCCGCTACCCCGACGACGCGGACATCCAGGCGCTGGTCGCCGAGATGCTGGCGCTCAGCCCCGAGTTCGCGCGGCTGTGGGCGATGCACGAGGTGGAGGTGCGGAGGGAGCAGCGCAAGCGCGTCACCCATCCCGTCGCCGGCGTGATCGACGCGATCTGCCAGGTCCTGCCGGTGCCCGACCGTGAGGACCTGCGGCTCGTCCTGTACACCACCGAACCGGGTTCTCCCTCGCACCGGGCCTTGCGCAGGCTGCGGGAGGCCACTCTAAGCTCATGAGATGCGCGCGGTGATGTTCGACCTGTTCGGCGGCGATCTCGACGTTCGGGAGGCGCCCGACCCCTCCCCCTCGCCCCACGGTGTGGTGATCGAGGTGGCGGCGACGGGCCTGTGCAGGAGCGACTGGCACGGCTGGCAGGGCCACGACCCCGACATCACCTCGCTCCCCCACGTGCCGGGGCACGAGCTGGCCGGCGTGGTCGCGGCGGTCGGCTCCGACGTGCGCGAGTGGCGCGAGGGCGACAGGGTCACCGTCCCCTTCATCTGCGCGTGCGGCTCGTGCGCGGCCTGCGCCGCGGGCGAGCAGCAGGTGTGCGAGCGCCAGACGCAGCCGGGCTTCACCCACTGGGGCTCCTTCGCCGACCAGGTCGCCATCGACCACGCCGACGTCAACCTCATCGCGCTGCCCGAGGAGATGGCCTTCACCACGGCGGCCAGCCTCGGCTGCCGCTTCGCCACCGCCTTCCGCGCCGTCGCGCACGTCGGCGAGGCCAAGCCCGGCGAGTGGGTGGCCGTGCACGGCTGCGGAGGCGTGGGCCTGTCGGCCATCATGATCGCCACCGCGGCGGGGGCCAGGGTCGTGGCCGTCGATGTCAGCACCGACGCGCTCCACCTGGCCGAGCGGGCCGGCGCCACCCACTTCGTCAACGCCTCCTCAGGCGATGCCGCCGCCCAGGTGAGGGAGCTGACCAGGGGCGGCGCGCACCTGTCCATCGACGCGCTCGGCAGCCCCTCGACGGCCGCCGCCTCGATCGAGAGCCTGCGCCGCAGGGGCCGCCACGTGCAGGTGGGACTGCTGCCGGACGAGCGCACGCCCCTGCCGATGGGCAGGGTGATCGCCCACGAGCTGCGCCTGCTCGGCAGTCACGGCATGGCGGCCCACGCCTACGGACCGATGCTCGAGCTGATCAGGGCGGGCATCCTCCATCCCGACCAGCTCGTCACCCGCACGATCGGCCTGGCCGACGCGGGCAAGGCGCTGGCCTCGATCGGTTCGGTACCGGGCGTGACGATGATCACGCCTTGAGCCTGCGCACCCCCAGCTTCCCGCGCCACGTCTCGATCGCCTTGTCGTCGGCGAAGGCCAGAGCCCGCATCATGTTGCCGCCGTCGCTGCTCTCCACGGCGCGCCGCAACCTGACGCGCATCGCCTCGGGAAGCCTCGTGGTGCCCTCCTCGATCGTGTCGCCGTAGTGCGGGGCGTACGCCACCCCGGCGAAGCCCGTACGGCGCAGCAGCGTCGGCAGCGTGCGCGAGGAGTAGAACATGAGGTGGTTCTTGGTGAAGCCGCTCCACGCCGACGCGTAGGCCTTGAGCAGCAGGGAGCTCGCGTTCACCGTGAGGATCAGCAGCACGCCCCCGGGCGCCAGCAGGCTCCTGAACCGCTCGAAGTCCTCCAGCGGCCGGGGCAGGTGCGCCAGCACCGACCACAGCGTGATGACGTCGAACCCGCCTGCCGCGATCTCCGGCACGTCCTCGGGCGCGCCGAAGTAGGCCCTGGCGTGCGAGAGCCTGGCGTTGGCCTGCTCGACGGAGTCGGGCGACAGGTCCACGCCGACGGCGTCGAAGCCGCGCTGCTCGGCCAGTTCGAGGAACAGTCCCGCACCACAGCCGAAGTCGAGCAGCCGCCTGCCCTTGCCGTCGTCGAAGACCGGGGAGAAGGCGTCCATCGTGAGGCGGTATCGGCGCTGCCGGTTCTCGGCGTACTTGCCGGTCAGGAAGCTGCTATAGGAGTCGGCGTACAGGTCGGCCAGCCGTTCGGGCCTGATGTTGGGGTTGCGGTAGAGGAAGCCGCACGAGGGGCAGCGCACGACGCGGTAACGCCAGCCGTTTCCGCCCGTCGGCTCGAACAGCGGCTGCTGCCTGGATTCTCCGCACATCATGCACGAGAGGAATTCCTCGATCTCCCCGAGCGGCACTCTCCGCCGGTATTCGGCCAGGGGCATGGTCTTCGCCCCCGCGACCTTGATGCGCCATTGCGCCTCACGAACCAGGCGCTCACCAGGGCGGACGTAGACTCGCTGCCCCCATGGCACCTTGTCGTAGCGGGCTCCGAACAGGAGCTTGGCAGCTGCGCGCTTGACCGAGACCATTGACACCTCACCTGTGTTAGCCCCCGAGGCCATTCCGGGTTAGATGTGCATTCCCGATAATTCGTTCTGATCGCTATTCCCTCCATCAAGCCCCCATAAAGTGACACTCATGGACTACACGAGGCTTGGCAGCACCGGTCTGAAGGTCTCCAGGATCTGCCTGGGCATGATGAGCTACGGCGACCCCGAGCAGTGGGACTGGGTGCTCACACAGGAGCAGGCCGAACCGATCGTCAGGCGGGCGGCGGAGGCGGGCGTCACCTTCTTCGACACCGCCGACGTCTACACCGCAGGCGCCAGCGAGGTCGTGACCGGCAAGCTGCTGCGCGAGATCTTCCCTAGGCGTGAGGACTACGTTCTGGCGACGAAGGTCTACTTCCCCGTCGGCAAGGCGGTCAACGACCGTGGACTTTCCCGCAAGCACATCCACGCGGCGATCGACGCCTCGCTCGAGCGGCTCGGCACCGACTACGTGGACCTGTACCAGATCCACCGGTGGGACGACGAGACGCCCATCGAGGAGACCATGGAGGCGCTGCACGATGTGGTCAAGGCGGGCAAGGCCCGCTACATCGGCGCCTCGTCCATGTGGGCGTGGCAGTTCGCGAAGGCCCAGCACGTCGCCGAGGCCAACGGCTGGACGAGATTCGTCGCGATGCAGAACCACTACAACCTCCTCTACAGAGAGGAGGAGCGGGAGATGCTGCCCCTCTGCGCCGACCAGGGCGTCGGGGTCATCCCGTGGAGCCCGCTGGCGCGCGGCACGCTGGCCCGCGCAGGCTCGACCTCGGCGGCCACCGCGCGCAGCGGCTCGGACGGCAGGATCGACTACCTGTACGACCCGGACAACGACCGGCTGATCCTGGAGCGGGTGGCCGAGGTGGCCCGCGACCGCGAGCTGCCCGCCGCGCAGGTGGCGCTGGCGTGGCTGCTGCGGCAGCCGGCGGTGACGGCCCCGATCGTCGGCGCGACCAAGGACAGGCACGTGGACGACGCGGTGGCGGCGGTGTCGGTGGAACTCAGCGAGAAGGAGCTCGCCTTCCTCGCCGAGCCGTACCGCCCGCGCGAGGTGCGCTTCTGACTGCGCCAGGCCGAGGCGGGTCTCCTGACCGCGGACGCAGGTTTCGTCACCGCAGGCGCAGGCCGGGCAGATTTCGTCACCGCAGGTGTACGGCAGGCCCGGCCACGGCCACTGTGGTCCGCCGGTGGCCGCCCGTCCATCACGCGCGCTCCAGCAGGACTCCGGCGGGCCGCCGTGACGTCGCACGTGCGGGACGGATGCGTGAGCCGGGCCGCCAGGGGGGTACGGCCCGGCTCACGCGGTGCCGGCGGCGTGGGCGAGGGGGGACGCCCACGCAGCCCGTCTACGGGGTCAGGACCTTCGCCGAGGAGGCGGTCCAGAACAGTGCCCTGGCCACCTGCGGGAACAGGCCCTTGGGGTGGTTGCGGAACATCGGCTCGGTGCCGAAGAGCACCACGGCCGCGCCGCGCTCGTCCCTGCCGCTGACCACGGCCGCCTGGCCCCTGGCGGCCTCGGGACCGCCGGTGCCGTCCGCGTTGGCCCGCCAGTGGCCCGCGACCAGCGGCCCTTCGGCGGTGTAGGACTGCTCCACCCTCACCTCGGGACCGAGCGCGGTGAACCAGCGGGGCGAGTAGACGAACGAGTGCGCGGGCGAGCCCGTGCCGACGGGGCCGGTGGTGGATGAGACCGTGACCACGCCGTTGGCGTCGCCGCGGCCCGCCACCGCGGTGACGGTCAGCAGCCCCGCCGCAGCGTTGAAGTTCGCGCCGGTGCCGCCCCGGGTGACGACGCCGCCCCTGGCCATGAAGGCCTCGATCGCCGTCCTGGCCGCGAGGTTGAGCGCGCCGTACGACAGCCCGCTCGAGACGAACAGGACGTCGGTGCCGCTCCAGTCGAAGCCCGCGTTCAGCACGGCGGTCGAGACGGGGGTGACGGCGAAGCCCAGTTCGCGCAGTGTGAACAGCTCGTCGGCGGAGGCCGCCGCGGCGATCCGCACGCTGGACAGCGGGGTGCCGGAGGCCTGTGTTGCCTTGGTGAACGGCACGCCGTACCGGTCGGCGGCGGTCCTGGCGGCCTCGCGTGCCGAGGCGGGCACGATCGCGACGCCGTCGGCGGCCAGTGTGACGGCCACGCCCTGGCCGAGCAGGTCGTTGAGCGCGCGCACCGCCTTGGCGTCGTCCACCTTCAGCGCGAGCGGCCCGCTGCCGTGCGGCACCGAGCCGGTGGGTGAGGCGGCACTGACCGGCACGGCCGCCACGTGGAAGCGCCGGTCGGTGATCGGGTCGGCCGTCGCGCCCCACAGCAGGCCGTGGCTCCAGCCGGAGATGTCGTACATCGCATCGACCCGCGGGCTGATGTCGGCGCCCGCCTCCAGCATGACGTTGGCCATGCCGCGCTTGGGCTGGCGCATGTCGACGACGTAGGTGCCGGCGGGATAGGTCCTGCCGCCGGCGCGGAACGGCAGGACGGCCTTGTCGACCTTCACGTCGTTGGCGATGAGGTGGTCGACCAGGCGCGCGGCCGAGGGGCCCGTGGCGGGAACGGCGTAGGCGCGGGGGTAGGTGGTGTTGTAGACGTCCTCGGGGCCGAAGCCCGGCACGATGCCGAGGGGCACCTGCTTGGAGGGCTCGCCCGCGGCGCCGCGCCTGAACATCTCGACCTGGTCGCCGACCAGCTTCTCCCTGTTGTTCTGGACGAAGGTGTAGGTGGCCCTGATCGCGGCCGAGGCGATGTCGACGTTGATGCGGCTACGGCGTTGCAGCTCGGCCACGGGCTGCGTGGTGTAGTCGCTGCCGTTGACCCGCATCGGGAACTCGATGGTGTGCGAGGCGACCGCGCCGTGGAAGGGGGCGTACTGCGGGGTGAAGATCGGCGGCCAGTCGTCCCAGCCCTCGGCGGAGTCGCGGAAGGGAATCTGCGGCGGGAACGTGCCGTCCTTCTCGGGGGTGTAGCCCAGCGCGAGGATGGCCTGCTCGATGCCGAGCGCGTTCGCGTAGGCGTTCCTGATGAACAGGTCGTACTCGTAGTTGGCGCCGTGCGGCGGGGTGGTCGGCTCGACGAGGGTGCCGTTGACGTAGCCGTGCAGGTCGATCATGACGACGGGCTGGTTGTCGATCATGATCTGGCGCATCGCCCTGGTCTCCGGCTGGGAGGCGGTGACGAAGTCGCGGTTGAGGTCGAAGCCGTTGCCGTTGGGCCGCTGGCCGAGCACGCGGCCGTCGGGGTTGGCGGTGATGTTGAAGTACAGGCGGGTGTGCGCGAGCAGGTTCTTGGTCTGGGGCGAGGTACTGGTGGCCAGTTCCTCGATGACGCGCAGGTTGGCGTCGGTCCCCTCCCACTCGTTGCCGTGGATGTTGCCGTTGACGAAGACCGGCGCCTTGTACTTCCTCGCCTGGACGGCACGGCCGCTCTCGATCTGCCGGCGCAGCTGCTCCTGCCTGCGGGTCTCCGCGGCGCTCTCCGGGGCGGTGACCGTCACCAGATACATGTCGCGACCGCCCGCGGAACGGCCCACGACCTCCGCGCTGACCCTGTCGCCGACGGCCTGGAGCTGGTTGAGCTTGGCGGCGATGGCGTGGTGCGGGATGAGGCCGAGCTTGATGGAGGCGTCGGCGGGGTTCTCAGGCGGGATGGGGAGCGTGGTCCTGCGCGGGTAGCCGCGGCCGTGGTCGGAATGCCACGACAGCTCCGGCGCGAGCTCGCGAAGGGTCTTGGCCTTGGACTCGGCTACTCCCGCGGCCTCCTCGTTGCGGTCGGCGCCGTTGCCGAAGTCCCTGACGGGGGGCGTGGGGTCGGCGGAGGCCGTACCGGAGGGAAGGAGCAGGACGGACAGCAGAGGGATCAGAACACGTAAGCGCACGGAGTTCCTCCAGAAGGTTCAGTTCCGTTCGTACTGATCGCACCTGATCTGACACAAGGGGCGACATTCAATTCAGGCCGATCCGTGATCTGGAAGTGTCAGAGCGTTCCCCTACGCTGGGCCCCATGGCACGGGCAAACGACGAGGCGGCAGCCGCCCTTCAGGAGTATTCGGAGCTCTTCGCGCTCACCGGTGGAGACGCCTTCAGAGTGCGCAGCTACCAGAAGGCGGCCAAGGCGATCGCCGGGTTCCCCGAGGACATCTCGCAGGTCGACGTGCGCAAGGTGCCCGGGGTCGGCGAGGCGATCGCGTTGAAGATGGAGGAGTTCCTGCAGCGTGGCAGCTTCAGGCAGCTCGACGCGCTGCGCGAGCGCGTGCCCGACGGCGTGCGGAGCCTGACCAGGGTGCCGACGCTCGGGCCGAAGACCGCGATCATGTTGTTCGAGGAGTTCGGCATCGACTCGCCCGCCTCGCTCGCCGAGGCGATCGGCGCGGGGCGGCTCGACGGCGTCAAGGGGCTGGGGCCCAAGACGCTCGCCAACCTGGTGAAGGGCATCGAGCAGCTGGAGCAGGCGGGCCGCCGGGTCCACATCGGGGTGGCGATGTCGCTGGCCGAGAGCGTCATGGCGTCCCTGAGCGCCGAACGGCTCGCGTACGCGGGCTCGCTGCGGCGGATGAAGGACACGATCGGCGACATCGACATCCTGGCCGTGGCGCCGGAGTCGATCATGGAGGAGTTCAGGGCGCAGCCGTACGTCGCCGAGGTGATCGCCGCCGGGGACAAGAAGACCTCGGTGCGCACGACCAGCGGCATCCAGATCGACCTGCGCAGGGTGCCCGCGGAGGCGTGGGGGGCCGCGCAGATCTACTTCACCGGTTCCAAGGAGCACAACGTCGCCATCCGTGAAATGGCGGTGAAGAAGGGCTGGAAGCTGTCGGAGTACGGCCTGTTCGAGGGCGAGCGGCTGATCGCCTCGCAGACCGAGGAGGAGATCTACGCGGCGCTCGGCATGCAGTGGGTGCCGCCGACGATGCGCGAGGACGGCGGCGAGGTGCGGGCGGCGCTGCGCGGCGAACTGCCTGCCCTGGTCACCCTCGACGACCTCAAGGGCGATCTGCACACCCACACCGACCTCACCGACGGCATCGCCTCGTTGGAGGACATGGTCGCGGCGGGCCACGCGCTCGGCTACGCCTACTACGCGGTCACCGACCACGCGCCCGACCTGGCTATGCAGCGGATGACGCTCGACAAGGCGATCGAGCAGCGCGGCGTCCTGCGGAAGCTGCAGGGCCGCTACCCCGGCATGCGGCTGCTGCACGGCACCGAACTCAACATCGCCCCCGACGGCTCGGTCGACTGGCCCGGCGAGGTGCTGAGGGAGTTCGACGTGTGCGTCGCCTCGGTCCACTCCCACTTCACGCAGAGCCGCGAGGAGATGACCAGGCGCTTCATCGCCGCCTGCGAGAACCCCTACGTCGACATCATCGGCCACCCCACCACCCGAAAGATCGGCAAGCGGCAGCCCGTCGACGCCGACTGGGAGGCGGTCTTCCGCGCGGCGGCCCGCACCGGCACGGCGATGGAGATCGACTCCTTCCCCGACCGCTCGGATCTGCCTTCCGACCTCGTACGGCTGGCCAAGCACCACGGCGTGAAGTTCTCCATCGACAGCGACTCCCACGCCATCCCGCACCTGGGCAACCAGCGCTTCGGCGTCGGCATCGCGCAGCGGGCGTGGCTGACACCCGACGACGTGATCAACACGTGGCCGATCGACAGGCTGCTGGCGTTTCTCGGCCGCTGAATCCCCTCTGATCATCCCTGGGGGGCGCTCCATCACGCCAGGAGGTGGCCAGGCTGCGGGAACGCCCGGCGGGAAGGTCACGTCGCCGTGGCGCCGCCGCCCATCTGGAGGCCGCCCGGAAGGCCGACCCCGACCCGACATGGGACCTGGCCGCAGCTCGGCGCGGCCCGCCTTCCGACGGCGCCGCACGTCGCGTGACGGTGTCCTCGGCCGCGCGGGGCACCGGCGGGCTCCGGGGGAGGCGTGGCCGGCGTGGTGATCGGCGGTGACGACAGCTCCCGCGGCGGGGAGAGGTGGTGGCCGGACAGGGTGCGGGCCAGACGGAGGCGGAGGCCGGGCCGAGAAGACAGGCCGGGCCGAGCCGGGCCGTGTCGACGCCAAAGGTAGGCGAGCCGGACCGCGTCGACGCCAAAGGTGGGCGGGCCGTCAGGCTCGACGGGTCAGGGGGCGGGTGGGTGTGCCTCGGGGTCGAAGGCGAGGATCGACCGGCCGCCGTCGACGGGCACGGTGGCGCCGGTGATGAAGGCGGCCTCCTCCGACAGCAGGTGCGTCACGACCGCCGCCACCTCCTCGGGCCTGCCCACCCTGCCAACCGGATGTACCTGGGCCATCTGCGCCTCGACCTGCGCCGCCTCGTCCGGGCCGAGGTCGGCGAGGAGGCGCTCGTAGCGTTCGGTGGTGATCGTGCCGAGGGCGACGGCGTTGACCCTGATGCCGTGGGCGCCGTACTCGACGGCCAGGGCTCTGGTGAGTCCTTCCACCGCCGCCTTGGCCGTCACGTACGGCAGGCAGCCCGGCACCGCCCGCTGCGCCTGGTGGGAGGAGACGTTGACGATCGCGCCCCGGACGCCGCTCGACAGGAAGCGTCTGATCGCCACCGCGCAGCCCACGACGGCGGGGTCGAGGTTGACGCCGATGAGCCGGAGGACCTCCTTCGTGCCGGTGTCGTGGAGGGAGGCGTCCCTGAAGACGGCCGCGTTGTTGACCCATCCGGTGAGGGTGCCCGCCTTCTCGGCGAGGTCGGCGGCGCGCTCGGCGACCGCCTCGTCGGACGCGTCCCCTGTCACGGCGTGCACGCCTGCCGCGTCGGCCCATGTCAGGGCCTCGGGGTCCATCTCGATGGCGACCACCTCGGCGCCGTCCTCGCGCAGGCGGCGCACGATCGCCCGTCCGACTCCCCTGCCGCCTCCGGTCACGACATATGACTTCATGCGAGTTCCCCTTCCCGCTTGATCACCCTACGCTCCGGACGCGTCCCCGAGGGCGGGGTCCGGCCCGGCTGGCACGCGCTCGCCGCACCTGCGGGACACGAAGGTCTCTTCCCTGCCAGGATTGGATGGTTAAGAGGTAGGGAATTAGGAGAACCATGAGGCTAGCGACCGACACCATCGTCAAACCCCTGCCGGCCCACCTGTTCACCCTCCACGAAGGCAGCGCGGAGATGCGCTGGGAAGCGATGGCGGGCCGGGGCTACCACACCCCCAATGACCGATTCTTCGTCCGCAACCACACCTCCACCCCTCGCGTCGACCACACCACCTGGCGGCTGCGCCTGCACGGCAGGGGCCTGCGCCGCCACCTGGAGATCGGCTACGACCAACTGCGCGCCATGCCGTACCGCGTGAGGGACGTCGCGCTGGAGTGCGCCGGCAACGGCCGCCGCCTCTACGGCACGCAGCAGCGCGAGGCGACCCCAGGCATGCAGTGGGGGCTCGGCGCGGTCGGCGTCGCGCGGTGGAAGGGCGTCGCGCTCAGGCACCTGCTGGAGCTGGCCGGCCTGCGCGGCGACGCGGTGGACGTGCTGGCCACGGGCCTCGACGAGCCGTTCGTCCACGAGGGCGAGAACCTCGGCCACGTGCGCCGCCCGCTCCCGGTCGAAAAGGCGCTCGACGACGTGCTGGTCGCCTATGAGATGAACGGCGCTCCCCTGCCCCCGGACCACGGTTTTCCCGCCCGTCTCATCGTCCCCGGCTGGGCCGGAATCGCCTCCGTCAAATGGCTCGGCGACCTCGAAGTTTCGACCTGCGAGTTGTTCACCCCATGGAACACGCTTTTTTACCCGGGCGTGACCACCATGACGGTGAAAAGCGCGTTCGAGCTGCCCTGGCCCGCCGTGCTGAAGGCCGGCGCGCGGCACAGCCTGTACGGCAGGTCGTGGTCGGGCACGGGTCGTATCCATCACGTCGAGGTGAGCGCCGACAACGGCCTGACCTGGCATCTCGCCGAACGGCGCGGCCATCTGCGCGACGCGTGGCTGCTATGGCGGATCGCGTGGACCCCGCGCGAGGAGGGCCCGCACGCGCTGCTCGCCAGGGCCGTCGACGACACCGGGGCGCGCCAGCCCTTGCGCAGCGCCCGCCATCCCTTCGGCTACCACTTCGACGCGGTCGTGCGGCATCCTATTCTGGTTACCAGTGGATAGGAAAATGTCACTTCGATGACCTGAGCTGGGAGGTCATAAAGCTTTCCACAATGACTGGTCTGCGTCCTGGAATTCATCTGAAAGACTCTCGCAGAAACGTTCCCGAAATCCTGACGGGTCACGATGGCCGCATCGTGGAGAGGGAGGCCCGATGACGCAGCTGACCGCGCTCGACGCGCAGTTCCTGAGTGCCGAGTCCGCGACGACCGCCGCGCATGTGGCGGGGGTGGCGATTCTCGACCCGAGCTGCGCTCCATCGGGTGCGATCACGCGCGCGGGCCTGGCGGCCCTCCTGCTGGAGCGCCTGCACCTCTCACCGGCGCTGAGCCTGCGGGTGGCAGGCGTGCCGTTCGGCCTCGACCTTCCCTACTGGGCGCCCGACCCCGGCTTCTCGATCGACAATCATCTGTTCGAGGTGGAACTGCCCGCCCCCGGGGGCGAGGCGGAGCTGGCCGAGACCGTCGCCACGCTCCACGCCCGCCACCTCGACCGCGAGCATCCGCTGTGGGAGATGCACCTGATCACCGGGCTGGCCGACGGCAGGGTCGCCGTCTACACCAAGGTCCACCACGCGGCCATCGACGGAGTGTCGGGCGCTGAGACGCTGGCCACGCTGCTCGACCTCTCCCCCGAGCCGCGCTCGGTCGAGCCGCCCTCCTGCCCGCCGCCGCAGGCGCCGCACCTGTTCGACATGCTGGCGGGCGCGGCCGTAAGGGCGGCTTCGCATCCGGTCAACGCGGTGCGCTCGCTGGCCAGGGCCGCGGGCGACCTCGACGCGATCCCCGTCGCCGCCACGTTGCCGGGTTCGCGGCTGATCGCCAAGGCCGCCCGGTTCGTCACGGGCGACGCCAGGCCACGCCCCGAACTGCCGTCGCTGTCCGCGCCGCGCACGCCGCTGAACGGCCCCATCAGCGCCGAGCGGCGCTTCGCCTACGGTTCGGTGCCGCTGAAGGACGTCAAGCACGTCGCCAAGACCTTCGGCATGAGCGTCAACGACGTGGTGATGGCGGTGTGCGCCTCCGCGCTGCGCTCCTGGCTGGAGGAGCATGACGCGCTGCCCGACCAGCCGCTGATCGCCGCCGTCCCGGTCGCCACGCGTACGGCGAGCGCGCGCGACTGCGTGGGCAACCAGATCTCCGCCATGATCACGCCCATGCCGACTCACGTCGCCGACGCGCGCGAACGGCTGATCGCGACGGGCGAGACCATGCGCACGGCCAAGCGCAGGTTCGCGATGTCGCCGGCGAGCTGGCTGAACGAGCTGTGCGCGATGCTGCCCGCGCCGATCTCGGCGTTGACGCCGGCGGTGTTCAAGCTCGCCTCCGTGGCGTTCCCGCCGATCAACCTGATCATCAGCAACGTGCCGGGGCCGCAGTTCCCGCTGTACCTGTGCGGTGGGCGGGTGCTGTCGTATTACCCGGTGTCGGTGCTGACGGACGTGAGCGGCGGGCTCAACATCACCTGCTTCTCCTACGACGGCGCGCTCGACTTCGGGATCGTCACCTGCCCCAACCGCGTGGACGACGAGTGGCGGCTGATGCACCACCTGAGTGCGGCGATGGACGAGCTCACCGCCCTCACCCGCGACCTCGCCCCCGCCTGACGGGCTCGCCCCGGCCTGCGCGCCAGACGCCCGGAGGTCCACGGGCAGCCGAGCCTCAGGCGAGGGAGTGGGCGATGAGGTCGGCGACGGCGTCGGGGTCGATCTGGTGGCCGGTGAGCTGGCAGAGGTTCTCCTGATACAGAAGGACCGCCGCGAACGTCGCCGCCGCCACCTCCAGCCTGGCCTTGTCCCCCCGCGCCCCGGGAAGCGCCAGTTCCAGCGCGAACCGGGCCCGCCCGATGAGCTCCCCGTTCAGCCTGCCGAGCCGCTCGCGTACCGATCCGTGCGTGTCGGCCTCCCTGAACAGGATGCGCCGCATGGCCGGTGAGGCCCGCAGCGGGAGCCGCCGCGCGAGCTTGGACAGCGTGCCCGCGGGATCGCCGGGGACCGCGTCGACCTCTTTGGCCTCCTCCACCAGCGTCCGCTCGTCGACCAGGGCCACCAGGACGTCGATCTTGCGCGGGAAGTAGTGGAACAGCAGGCCCTTGGGCACCTGCGCCAGCTTGGCGATCAACGAGGTCGGCGTGGCCGCGTAGCCTCCCCCGGCGAACAGTTCCTCCGCCGCGTCCAGGATCCGCGTCCGCGAGTCGCTTTCCTCAAGGACCTGGGGTGAGTGTGCCGCGCGAGGCGACATGGAGGTCTCGTGCACAGCCCGAACGATAGCCAAGGCCCTCACGCCAGGTACCTGCCGTCAAGGGGAGATCACCGTACATGAAGGAATCATGTATCGTATGAGACATTGATGTCGCAAAAGAGACGGAGATGTATGATGGCGGTGACGGCCGACCAGATCGTCACAGCGGCGATCCACCACCTCAACGACCACCCCACCGCGTCCATGGCCGAACTGGCCGAGGCGGCAGGGGTGAGCAGAGCGACCCTGCACCGCCACTTCTCCAGCCGCGACGACCTCCTCGTCGCGCTGGGCAGGCGCGCTCTGGAGCGCTGGCAGCAGGCACAGGACGCCGTCGGCCTCACCGCCGCCGCCCAGGAGAACGACCAGGACCGGTTGCGGGGCACGCTGCGCGACCTGCTCACCGCCCTGGTCGAGGTCGCCGACGAGCACGGCTTCGCGCTGACCGACCACGCCATGGCCGTCCATCCCGACCTGCTGCGCCGCTCGGACGAGCTGGAGGAGCGGGAGATCGCCCTGTTCGCCGCCGCCCAGCGGGCCGGGGTGCTGCGCGCCGAGCTTCCGGTCCGCTGGATCAGCAACACGTGGTACGGCCTGCTCGTCGCCGTTCGCGAGAGCCTTCGCAGGGGCGACGTGGCCAGGAGGGACATGGCGGGGCTGCTCGTCGACGCCTTCTTCAACGGAGCCGGGCGATGACCGCCGGACGCCGCTGGGCGGCGCTGGCCGTCCTGTCGGCGAGCCTGCTGCTGGTCGTCATGGACATGACGATCCTCAACGTGGCGCTGCCCGCCATCTCGGAGGACCTGCGCCCGGGCGCGACCGAGCTGCTGTGGATGGTCGACGCCTACTCCCTGGCCGTGTCAGGGCTGCTGGTCACGGTCAGCGCGCTGGGCGACAGGTGGGGACGCAAGAGGATGCTGATCAGCGGGTTCGCGCTGTTCGGCGTGGCGTCGGTGGCGGTGGTGCAGGCTGACAGCGCCGCCGAGCTGATCGCGGTCAGGGCGCTGCTCGGCGTCGGCGGCGCGATGATCATGCCGTCGACCCTGTCCATGATCCGCAACCTGTTCACCGACCCGAGGGAGCGGGCCACCGCGCTCGGCATCTGGTCGGCGATGGCCGCGCTGGGCGGCGCGCTCGGGCCCATCCTCGGCGGGCTGCTGCTGGAGGTGTTCAGCTGGCACGCGGCGTTCCTGGTCAACGTGCCCGTCATGGCTCTGGCGATCGTGGCAGGGCTGATCCTGCTGCCCGAGTCGCGCAATCCGGCCCCAGGCCGCTGGGACGCGCTCGGCACGCTGCTGTCGATCGCCGGCATGGTCGCGCTGGTCTACGGCATCAAGCACTTCGGCGCGGTCGACGGTTGGCTTGCCCTCACGGTCGCCGTCGTGACGCTGGCGTGGTTCGTGCGCCGCTGCCTGGCCAGGAAGGACCCGCTGCTGGAGATCAGGCTGTTCGGCGGCCCTGCCTTCAGCGCGGGCACGGTGGCCGCGCTGACCACCTCGATCGCGATGGCCGCGATGATGCTGCTGCTGGCGCAGTGGATGCAGCTCGTCATGGGCTACTCGCCGCTGGAGACCGGCGTGCGGATGCTGCCGGCCGCGGTCGGCGCCTTCGTGGTGTCACCACTGGCGCCCGCCCTCGCGGCCAGGATCGGCGCCAGGACGGTGCTGGCGGGCGGCCTGCTGGTGGCGGGAGTGGGCTTCCTGGTGCTGTTCGTGGCGCCGAGCCCGCTCGGCTACGGCCCTGTCGCGCTGTCGCTGCTGCTGGTGGGCGCGGGCATGGGATCGCTGGCGATCGCCTCAGCGGTGATCATGGCGGGCGCGCCGCCGGAGAAGGCGGGCAGCGCGGCGGCGATCGAGGAGACCAGCTACGAGCTGGGGGGCGCGCTGGGCGTCGCCGTGCTCGGCAGCGTCGCCGCGGCCGTCTACCGGGCCCATCTCGCCGTGCCCGACGGTTTTCCCGCGCAGGCCGTCCAGGAGTCGCTGGGGGGCGCGCTGCGCGTCGCCCGCGAAGCGGGTGATGCGGGGGCGCTGCTGGCCCGGCAGGCGCAGGCGGCCTTCACCGACTCCCTCGCGGTCACGGGGGCGGCGGGAGCGGCGCTGATGCTGGTGGCGGGGATCGCGGTGTGGTGGCTCACGCCGCGTGCGCTCGATCTGAGCGGCCATCGGGAGCTCATCGAGCACCGATAGCGCGCATCAGCATGGGGTAGGCGCGGTGCAGCTCCCGCTGCCAGTGGGCGTGATCGTGCCTGCCCCGGTAGAAGTGCGTCTGTACGGCGATGCCGAGCTCCTCGAGCCTGGCGGCGAACGCCTTACCCGCCTTGCCCGCCAGGTGCTCGGCCGGGTCCTCCCAGAACTCGGCGGTGCCGGAGGCCACGTACAGGCGCACGCCCTTGAGCCTGCCGGCCTGGTCGTAGGGGTTGTGCGCGCGCCAGATGTAGCGCTGGGCGTCGGGGTCGCCCCAGATGCGCTTCCAGTCGGTGCCGAAGCAGCCGACCGTGGTCCCCGCCATGACCGCCTGCGGCACTCCCTCCTGCAGGATGTCGACGGCGCCGCTGAAGGAGGCCGCCGCCTGGAAGTGGCCCTCGGCCGCGTAGAGCATGGCGCCCTGCCCGCCCATCGAGTAGCCGGCGATGGCGCGCCGCCCGCCGGCCCGGTAGCGGGACTCCAGCAGCGGGAGCAGCTCCTTCAGGTGGTAGCCGGCCCAGCGGGGCGCCCCGCCTTCGCCGTCGTTCCACCAGTCGGAGTAGCTTCCACACCTGCCGCCGTCGGGCATGACCACGATGACGCCGGTGTCCCTGGTCAGGCGGTCGACGTCGGTCCTGGCGGTCCACGAGGTGTAGCTGTCGAGCCCGCCGTGCAGCAGCCACAGCACGGGCCACGTGCGGCCGGCGTCGCGCGACCAGCCCTTGGGCAGCAGCAGTCTCACCCTGGTGGTGGCCTCCAGCGCCGCCGACTCGATCGTCAGCTCCATGCGCCGCTCGTCGAGCCGCCGCTCGGTGACCTCGCCGATCTGTCCGGGGGTGTGCCGCACGGCGGGCGCCGGCCGATCGCCGGGACCGGGGCTCCTGGCGACGAGTACGGCGACCACGATCGCGACGGCCAGGACGAGCAGACCGCCCAGCACCATGACCCGGCCCGTCATCCGGCCTCCCTATGAGACCCGCGCATAATAGCCGGATGCGAACGATCAGCACCACGGCCCTGTCCGTGTTCCCCCTCTGCCTGGGCACCAACACCTTCGGCTGGACCGCCGACCGGGAGTCCTCCTTCGCGATCCTCGACGCGTACGTGGAGGCGGGCGGCAACTTCATCGACACCGCCGACGTCTACCCGAGCTGGGCGACGGGCGAGCCGACCTCGGAGATCATCATCGGCGAGTGGATGGCGGAGCGCGGCAACCGCGACTCGATCGTCCTGGCCACCAAGGTCGGCATGCTGGCCGGTTTCCAGGGCCTGTCGCCCGCCACGATCCGCGCGGCGGTGGAGAACTCGCTGCGCCGCCTGCGCACCGACCGCATCGACCTGTACTGGGCGCACATCGACGATCAGGACACCCCGCTCGCCGACACGCTCGCGGCCTTCGACGCTCTGGTACGCGAAGGCAAGGTCCGCCACCTGGGCGCCTCCAACTATGAGGGGCGGCGGCTGGCCGAGGCGCTGCGCGTCGCCGACGACGAGGGCCTGACCCGCTACGTGGCGCTGCAGCAGCACTACAACCTCGTCGAGCGCGGCTACGAGGGCGACCTGCGCGAGGTCGTGGCCCGCGAGGGGCTGTCGAGCACGCCGTGGGCGGGGCTGGCGCGCGGCTTCCTGACGGGCAAGTACGCGCCGGGCGTGGTCGTCGACAGCCCGCGCGCCGGCAAGGCCGGGGAGTACCTGACGACCGAGCGGGGACCGCGCGTCCTCGAGGCGCTGGCCACGGTGGCCTCGGGAAGGGGCGTCGAGCAGGCGTCGGTGGCGCTGGCCTGGCTGCTGGCGCAGCCGACCGTCGCCGCTCCGCTGGCAGGCGCGCGGGAGGTGGCCCAGCTCAAGCCGCTGCTGGACGCGGTCGACCTGCGGCTCGCTGCCGAGGAGCTCACCCTGCTGGACGAGGCCTCCCGCTGAGGGCGCCGCGGCCGTACGACAGTCGAAGGGCCCGGCTCCCGCGAGAGCCGGGCCCTTCGATCAGGCGGGTCAGTGCTCGACGGCCTTCTCGGCGCCGACGCCGGTGAGGGAGCGGACCTCGATCTCGGCGTACTTGCCGGCGTTGTACTCCTTGCTCAGCACGGTGCCGAGCCAGCCGAAGAAGAAGCCGAGCGGGATCGAGATGATGCCCGGGTTCGACAGCGGGAACCAGGCGAAGTTCGCGTCCTTGAACAGCGCGGTCGCCGAGCCCGACACCACCGGCGAGAAGATCACCAGGATGAGGGCGGAGACCAGGCCGCCGTAGATGGCCGAGACCGCGCCGACCGTGTTGAACCTCTTCCAGAACAGGCTGTAGAGGATCGCGGGCAGGTTGCCCGAGGCGGCGACGGCGAAGGCGAGGGCGACCAGGAAGGCCACGTTCTGCCCCTGGGCCAGGATGCCGAGGCCGATGGCGACCGCGCCGATGACGAACGCCGACACCCTGGCGACCACGACCTCCTCGCGCTCTGTGGCGTTGCCGCGCTTGAACACGTGGGCGTACAGGTCGTGGGCGAAGCTGGAGGAGGAGGCGAGGGTCAGGCCCGCGACCACCGCCAGGATGGTGGCGAAGGCGACGGCGCCGATGAGGGCGAGCAGGATCGTGCCGCCGACCGGGCCGAAGATGTCCTGGCCGATCTGCTGGGCGAGCATCGGGGCGGCGGTGTTGCCGGCCTTGTCGCCCGCCGCGATGGCCTTGCTGCCGACCAGGGCGGCGGCGCCGAAGCCGAGGACGAGGGTCAGCAGGTAGAAGGTGCCGATGATGCCGATGCCCCACAGGACGGACTTGCGGGCGTCCTTGGCGGTCGGGACGGTGTAGAAGCGGATGAGGATGTGCGGCAGGCCCGCGGTGCCGAGCACCAGCGCGAGGCCGAGGCTGATCAGGTCGATCTTGCCGGCCAGGCCCTGGGCGTCGGTGCCGTACTTGCCGCCGGGCTGGATGAAGGCGTCGCCCTTGCCGCTCTGCGCGGCCGCGTCGCCCAGCAACGCCGAGAGGTTGAAGCCGAACTTGCCGAGCACCAGCAGCGTGACCAGGGCCGCGCCGCCCATCAGCAGGACGGCCTTGACGATCTGGACCCAGGTGGTGCCCTTCATGCCGCCGACCACCACGTAGATGATCATCAGGACGCCGACGCCGATGATCGTCCAGACCTTGCCCTCGGCCGAGTGGATGTCGAGCAGCAGGCCGACCAGCGCGCCCGCGCCCACCATCTGGGCCAGCAGGTAGAAGATGCTCACCACGATCGTGGAGACGCCGGCCGCGGTACGCACGGGCCGGGGGCTCATCCTGAAGGCCAGGACGTCGGCCATGGTGAACTTGCCTGAGTTGCGCATGAGTTCGGCCACCAGCAGCAGCGCGACCAGCCACGCCACCAGGAAGCCGATGGAGTAGAGGAAGCCGTCGTAGCCGGACAGCGCGATGATGCCCGCGATGCCCAGGAACGAGGCGGCCGACATGTAGTCGCCGCCGATGGCCAGGCCGTTCTGGAATCCGCTGAAGGAGCGGCCGCCGGCGTAGTAGTCGGCGGCGGTCTTCGTCTGGCGGCTGGCCCAGAAGGTGATGCCGAGCGTGACGAGGACGAAGGTCAGGAACAGGATCGCGGAGAGGTTCACTGGGTCTTCTCCTCGACCTCGTGGCGCAGCTTGTCGGCGATGGGGTCGAGCTTCTTCTCCGCGTGCCTGGCGTAGGCCCAGGCGATCCAGAAGGTGGAGACGAACTGCAGCAGACCGAAGACCAACGCGACGTTGATGTTGCCAAGGAGCTTGATGCCCATGAAGTCACGCGCCCAGGCGGACAGCACCACGTAGAGCAGGTACCAGGCCAGGAACGCCACGGTCATGGGGAAGGTCCACGCCCTGAAGCGCCGCTTCAGCTCCTGGAACTCACTGCTTGCCTGCACCTGTTCGTAGACAGACGTGTCATGTTCTCTGGTAGTCACGGCTCAACGCCCTCCAGGGTGTGATGCGGATCACGCACAAGGTAGGAGGGCAAGCTACCTTCCGTGGAGGGGGTCAGTCCGCTCCTTCGGCGAGCCGCCACGCCGCGGCGGCCAACTGAGGAGGCCTTGCGATGAAAGGTCTGATTTGCGGGTTGAACGGTCGGGCGTGCGCCGCGATCAGCCCTTCACCGCGCCCGCGGTGAGCCCTTCGACGATGTAACGGCGGATCGCGGCGAACAGCACCAGCGTCGGGATCACCGACACCACGGTGGCCGCCGCCATCGATCCCCAGTCGATGTCGTACTGGGTGATGAAGGAGTTCATGGCGACCGGGACGGTCTTGGCATCCTCGCTGTCGATGAACGTGATCGCCAGGAACAGCTCGTTCCACACCTGGACGAAGGCGAAGATGAAGGTGGCCGCGACCCCCGGCAGCATGACCGGGATGATCACCCGCACCATCGCCTGCAGCCTCGACGCGCCGTCCACCTGCGCCGCCTCCTCCAGCGCCGCGGGCACCCGCTCGTGGAATCCGCGCATGATGATCGTGCAGAACGGCACCAGCATGGCGACGTAGACGACCATGAGCCCGGGCAGCCGGTTCAGCAGCCCCAGGTCCGACATCAGAAGATACAGCGGGCCCAGGGCGATGAACAGCGGGATCATCTGCGTGACGAGGAAGGCCAGCATGAGCGCTCCCCTGCCGGGGAAGTCGAAGCGGGCCAGCACGTAGCCGCCGAGCACCCCGATCACGGTGACCACCGCCGCCGACACCAGCGCGACCACCATGCTGTTGAGCAGGTAGCGGCCGAAGTCGGCGAAGGAGAACAGCTCGGCGTAGTGCTCGAAGGTGAGCTCGCCGGGCCAGTAGCGCAGCGGCATGGAGAAGATCTCGCTCTTGGGCTTGAGCGAGGTGACGACGATCCAGTACAGCGGAAAGACCGTGATCAGGAGCCAGGCTCCCAGCACGACCGCCTTGGCCACTCGCCGCACGCTCATCGGGACCTCTCGAAACGGGTGGCGTTGAGATAGAAGACGCTGAAGGCCAGCAGGAGGCCGAGGACGAGGAAGCCGACCGCGCCCGCCCTGCCGTAGTCGCCGCCCATCACCTGCTGGATCAGGAAGGTCGTCACGATGTCGGTGGAGCCCGCGGGACCGCCGCCGGTCATGGAGTAGATGAGGTCCGGGAAGTTCAGGATCCAGATGATCCGCAGCAGCACGATCAGCGCAAGCGTCGGGCGGATGTGCGGCAGCGTCACGTGCCAGAACTGCCGCAGCCTGGAGGCTCCGTCCACGGCGGCGGCCTCATACAGCTCGCGCGGCACCGACTGCAGCGCCGCCATGATCATGATCGCGAAGAACGTCACGCCGTACCAGACGTTGGCCACGATCACCGACGTCATGGCCCAGCCGGGCGAGGAGAGGAACCCGATGCGGGTGTCGATGAGGCCCGTCCGCAGCAGCAGGTCGTTGATCACGCCGAACTGGCCGTTGAACATCCACCGCCACAGCAGCCCGATCAGGAACCCCGACATGGCCCAGGGGAAGAACACCCACGCCTGGTAGAGCCCCCGGCCACGGAAGTGGCGGCGCAGCAGCAGGGCCAGGCCGAACCCGAGGAAGAACTGGAAGAACAGCGAGACGACGACCCAGGTGCCGGTGTTGCGCAGTGCCGTCCAGAACCGGTCCTCGGCCAGCACCGCCCTGAAGTTGTCCAGCCCGACGAACGGCGTCGAGGTCAGGTCGAACAGGTTGTAGCGCTGGAAGGCGATGACGCTGCCGCGCACCATCGGGTAGTAGGTGAAGAGGGCGACGAAGACGACCCCCGGCAGAAGGCAGAGCGCGATGAGCCCCGCCTTCCGCGTGGTGAAGGCGGGACGGCTCACGAAGCCTGACCAGCCCAGAACGCGTCCCAGCTCTTCAGCACGTCGGCCGCGCTCTTCTTGCCGGTCAGCAGCGCCTGCACGTCACGGTCGGAGTCGACGAGGAACTGGCTCCAGCCGGGCGAGTCGACGGGCCTGATCGTGATGACCTGCTTGGGGTCCTGCTGCGCCTCCAGGTAGGCCTTCCACGCGCCCTGTGAGAACTGCGGGTCCTTCTGCGCCGAGGCCGAGATCGGGATCAGCGAGTTACCCTTGGCGAAGGCGATGCTCTGCTTGGCCTCCGACAGGAACTGCACCAGCTTGACCGCCTCGGCCTTGTGGGCGCTGAAGGAGGTCACCCCCCATCCGGCGTAGCCGACGGGCTGGAAGGCGTAGCCGGTGGGACCCTTGGGGATCGGCGCGGTCGACCAGGCCTTGACCCCGCTCTCCTCCACCGTCTTGATCACCTCGGGGTCCTGGATCAGCATCCCGGTGACGCCCGAGGCGAAGCCCTGCACCATCTCCGGGTAACCCCAGGAGACCGAGTCGGGCGGCGACGCCTCCTTGAAGATCTTCACGAAGAGGTCCATGGCCTGGGCCGCCTCGGGCGTCGAGAAGATGGTCTTCTTGTCCTTCAGATAGAAGGACTTCTCGGGGTCCAGCGCCTCGCCGTTGTAGGCACTGATCATCTGGACCGCGTAGTCGGCGCCGCCCTTGCCGCCCCTGAAGGAGTAGCCGTACCGCTCGGCGGTCGTCATCTTCTTGCCCTCCTGGTAGAGCTCCTCCCAGGTCGTCGGCGGCTTGGTCATGCCCCAGTCGGTGCGGTAGAACAGCGCCCGCTGGTAGAAGCCGTAGGGGATGAGGTACGGCTTGCCGCCCACCTCCACGGCCTTCTTCTTGGCCAGCTCGGTCAGGTCGTTCCAGCCTGGCCACTGCGTGGTGGGCAGTTCGGCCAGCCAGCCGTTGTTGGAGAAGGACTTGACCGTGTGGTCGCGCACTTCCAGCACGTCCAGGTCCTTCTTCGTCTGCAGGATCTGGGTGATCTTCTGGTCCGCGCTGTCCAGCGGCGGCGAGATGAGCTCCACCTCCACGCCCGGGTTGGCCTTCTCGAACTCGGCGAGCAGACCCTTGATCAGCTTGGTCCTGTCGGGGCTGGTCAGGCTCTCGATCATGCGGAGCCTGACCGTGCCGCCGCCGTCGGACGATGAGCCCGAACCGCACGCGGCGATCGTGAGGGTGGCGGCGGCCAGGGCCGCGAGGAGGGGAGTTCTCATGGGTGCCTCCTGAGTGACAGCGCTGTCACTCAAGCTAGGGGTACAACCCCCTCGAGCGCTAGAGCCAGATCCTCGATGAGCGTGTCGGCGGGTTCGAGACCCACCGACAGCCGCACCAGCCCGACGGGGACGCCCATGGTGGCGCGCACCGACTCCTCGATGGTCAGCGCGGGCGCGGCGACCAGGCTCTCGAACCCGCCCCACGACACCGCGATCCTGAAGACCTTGAGCCGGTCGAGGAAGGCGGCCACGACCTGCCGGTCGTCGCTGCCGAGCTCGAAGCCGAAGACGCTGGAGAAGCCCGCCATCTGCCGCGACGCCAGCCCGCGGTCGGGATGGGAGGCCAGCCCCGGATGGTGGACGACCCGCACGGCCTCGTGCGCGTCGAGGAAGGCGGCCACGGCCAGTCCGCGCTCCTGGTGGGCGGCCATCCGCACGGGCAGCGTGCGCAGCCCCTTGATCACCTTGGCCGCGTCGTGGGGCGACATGGCCGCTCCGTACAGCTGGTACTCCGTCAGCGCGATCGGCCTGATCAGCTCGGTCGAGCCGGCCACCACCCCGCCGACCAGGTCGCTGTGCCCTCCCACGTACTTCGACAGCGAGTGGATCACCAGGTCGACGCCCATGGTGAGCGGCTTCTGGAACAGCGGCGTGGACCAGGTGTTGTCCATCACCGACACCAGACCCTGTCCCGAGGCCCACGCGGCCACCTCGGCGATGTCCACCAGCCGGTAGCTCATATAGGACGGCGACTCGAAGTAGAGTACTCGCGTGTTCGATCTGATAGCGCTGTCAAGGCCGGTGAGGTCGCCGACATGTGTGTGCGTGACGCCGAACTTCTCCAGGTAGCGCAGGAACTGCGTGGTCGGCCCGTAGATGGAGCCGAGCACCAGCACGTGGTCGCCTGCCGACACCAGCGACGAGATGGTCGCCGAGATCGCGCCCATCCCCGAGCCGAAGCACTTGGCCCGCTCGGCCCGCTCCAGCGCGGCCAGCTTGCGCTGCGCCAGGTCGACGGTGGGGTTGGTGCCGCGCCAGTAGACGTAGCGCTCGTCCTCGTCCTTGATCGCCTCGGCGAGCTCGGCCGCCGTCTCGAAGGTGAACAGGGAGTTCTCGAAGATCGGAGGATTGACCGCGCCCA
The DNA here is from genome assembly GCF_057708945.1 of Nonomuraea sp. bgisy101. Taxonomy (NCBI): domain Bacteria; kingdom Bacillati; phylum Actinomycetota; class Actinomycetes; order Streptosporangiales; family Streptosporangiaceae; genus Nonomuraea; species Nonomuraea sp. bgisy101. The sequence continues at coordinate 38,346 of NZ_JBYITD010000027.1, read as the reverse complement.
GCGCCCACGGTTCGTCCTCGCCCAGCCTGCCGCAGATCCAGTCATCGTTCATGGGGGGACCCTATGACAGCGCGCAAGCAGGTTCCCACCATGGCCGACGTGGCCAGGCACGCGGGGGTGAGCCTCAAGACCGTCTCCAGGGTGGTCAACCAGGAGCCGCACGTCAGCGCCGCGCTCCAGGTCAGGGTGCAGGAGGCCATCAACGCGCTCGGGTTCCGGCGCAACGAGGCGGCCAGCCGCCTGGCCAGGGGCGCGGCGATGCTCACGATCGGCCTGGTGATGGAGAACATATCCAACCAGTTCTACTCCCACCTGGCCGCGGCGGTGGAGAGCGCGGCGGCCGAGCACGAGGCACTGGTGGTCTTCGGCTCCTACGAGGAACGGCCCGAGCGGGAGCGGATGCTGGTCGAGTCGATGTTCGCGCGCGGCGTCGACTCCCTCATCCTGGTGCCCTCGGCCGACCGGCACGCCTGGCTCGGCGAGCTGCTGGCCGGCGGGCTGCGCGCGGTGTTCGTCGACCGGCTGCCGTCCGGCGTGCCCGAGTCCAGCGCGGTGCTGCTCGACGACTTCAAGGGCGGGCGCCTGGCCACCGAGCACCTGATGGCGCGAGGGCACCGGCGGATCGCGCTCATCTCCGACGACGATGCGCTCAGCTCGGTGCACGACAGGGCGCGCGGCTACCGCGAGGCGCTCGGCGTCGTGGACGAGACGCTGGTGACGCGCGGCGTGTTCGACCCGTGGCGGGCGGGGCGCGAGGTGGAAAGGCTGCTGGCGCTGCCCGACCCTCCCACGGCCTTCTTCGCCACCAACAACAGGGCGGCGATCGGCATCCTGCAGGCGCTGAGGGGCCGGCAGGACAAACCCGCCTTCGTGGGGTTCGACGACTTCGCGCTGGCCGACGTCTTCGACCCGGGGGTGACGGTGGTGCGCTACGACACGGCGCTGCTCGGCCGTACCGCCGTGGACCTGCTGTTGGGCGCGGGGCCGCCGCGGCAGGTCAGGGTGCCGGTCGAGCTGGTGGTGCGCGGGTCGGGCGAGCTGCCGGTCACGACGAGCGCGGACGCCAGTCGCCGCGGTCCAGGTTGAGCGTCTCGGGCGTGTGCAGGCGCACCATGGTGCGGGCCACTCCCGCGGGCACCCGATGCGGGGTCAGGAACGACGCGACGATCATCACGGCGAACGCGATCGGCACCGTCCACGCCGCGGGCTGGGCCAGCAGCGCCCCGACGAGCCCGCCGTACGGGCCGCCGGTGATCTGCGCCATCACCGCCGCGCACGCCAGGCCGCCGCCGACCAGCAGCCCCGCCAGCGCGCCCGCCGACGACAGCCTGCGCCACCAGATGCCGAGCACCAGCAAAGGGCAGAAGGAGGAGGCGGCCACGGCGAACGCCAGCCCGACCACGTCGGCGACCGGCAGCGCCCTGGCCCAGACCGCCAGGCCCAGCGGCACCGCCACGGCCATCAGCGTCGCCAGGCGGAAGGCGCGCACCGCGCCGCCGCCGAGCAGGTCCTGCGCGATCACGCCCGCCACCGACACCGTCAACCCCGAGGAGGTCGACAGGAACGCCGCGAACGCGCCCGCGGTCACCAGCGCCGTCAGGACGTCGCCGAGCGTGCCGCCGATCACCCGCGTGGGCAGCGTCAGGACCACCGCGTCCGTGCCGGCCAGGTCGGGGGTGTAGATCCTGCCCAGCCACCCGTAGAGCGCCGGCAGCAGGTAGAAGGCGCCCAGTAGGGACAGCACCACCAGCGTCGTACGGCGGGCCGCCCGCCCGTCCGGGTTGGTGTAGAAGCGCACCAGCACGTGCGGCAGCCCCATCGTGCCGAGGAAGGTCGCGAGGATCAGCGAGTAGGTGGAGTAGAGCCCGTACTCCTTCGTGCTGGCCAGCGGCAGCTGCCAGTGGACCGTGTCATGCTCCGACAGGCCGGGCGAACCGCCGGAGTGCCACGCCATGAGCAGGAACACCAGCGGAAGCGCGAGCGCGGTCAGCTTGAGCCAGTACTGGAACGCCTGGACGAAGGTGATCGACCGCATCCCGCCCGACAGCACGTTCACCGCCACGACCACCGCGACCAGCAGCCCGCCCACCCAGCCCGGCGCCCCGGTGATCGCGCGCAGCACGATGCCCGCGCTCTGGAACTGCGGCATCAGGTACAACCAGCCGATGAGCACCACCAGCACGCTGGCCGTCCTCCGCACTGCCATCGACTCCAGCCTGGACTCGGCGAAGTCCGGCAGCGTGTAGGCGCCCGAGCGGCGCAACGGCGCCGAGACCAGCACCAGCAGCACGAGGTAGCCGCCGGTCCAGCCGACGGGCAGCCACAGCATGTCGGCGCCGTGGGTGAGGATGAGGCCCGCGATGCCGAGGAAGGAGGCGGCCGACAGGTACTCTCCGCCGATGGCCGAGGCGTTCCACAGCGGGGTGACGGTGCGGGAGGCGACGTAGAAGTCGGAGGTGGTGCGCGACAGCCGCAGCCCGAACGCCCCGATCAGGATCGCCGCGACCATCACCAGGCCGATGGCCGCGAGGCTCACGCCGCCACCCCCGCCGCTCGCGCGAGCCAGGAACGATTCACTGGCGCTCGACCAGGTCTTCGAAGTGCCGCTCGTTGCGTTCGGCCTGCCGTACGTAGAGCCAGGCGCCCACGACGAACAGCGGGTAGATCAGCCCGGCCAGCATCGCCCACGGCAGCGGCACGCCCATCAGGTCGGCCGAGCGCAGGTCGGGCGCCAGCAGGAACAGCAGCGGCAGGCCCAGCACCACGCAGGCCAGCACCGTGCAGACGAACAGGGCCAGCCTGAACTGGGTGCGCAGCAGCGAGCGCATGTAGACCTCGCCCAGGCGCGTCTGCTCGTCGATCTCCCTGCTGGCCGGATAGCGCGGACGGCGCGCGGCGGCCGTGCGCGGGCTGGTGACGGTGACGCGGCCCTTCATCGTTTCGCCCTCCTCAGCAGCAGGTCACGCAGTTCGCGCGTGTGCCGGCGGCTGACCGGGATCTCGGTGTCGCCCACTCTGACCGTGCACCGGCCCGAGTCGATGTGCAGTTCCTCGATGTGCTTGACCGCCACCAGATGGCTGCGGTGCACGCGGACGAAACCCGAGGAGGCCCACCGCTCCTCCAGCGTGGCCAGCGGGATGCGCACCAGGTGGCTGCCGGTGGAGGTGTGCAGGCGCGCGTAGTCGCCCTGCGCCTCCACGTAGACGACGTCGGCGGTGGAGACGAAGCGGGTCACGCCGCCCAGCTCGACCGGGATCGTGTCGGACTCCGCGCTCTCGACCGGCACGTCGGCGGAGACGCACACCCGCCTGATCGCCTCCGCGAGCCGTTCGGGACGCACCGGCTTGAGCAGGTAGTCCTCGGCCTTGATCTCGAAGGCGTCGACCGCGTGCTCCTCGTAGGCGGTCACGAAGACCACCCGCGGCGGGTTGGCGAACTGCGACAGCAGCCTGCCCAGCACCACCCCGTCCAGCCCGCGCATCCTGATGTCGAGGAAGACCGCGTCGATCGGCCTGCCCTCGGCGATGGCCCTGTCGAGCAGCCGCAGCGCCGCCGCCCCGTCGCGGGCGGTGGCCACCTCGCCGATCCTGGGGTCGGCCCGCAGCAGGTACGACAGGTCCTCGAGCGCGGGAAGCTCATCGTCCACCGCCAGCACCCGCAGCCCGTTCACAGCTCTCCCTCCAATCATTTGAGAGTGATGAAACAGACATCAGGCGTCAAGCCTGTCACGACCCGGTCACATGCTCGCGAAATCGTCGAATGGTCCGCGGGACACCGCCTCGATCGGTTCCGCCGCCACGTCGAGAACCCGTACGGCGTGCCCTGCCCCGCGCGCGGTCGAGGGGCCGAGGCCGGAGGGCCTGCTCAGCGGGCCGAGACGCCGGGGTGGTACTTCGGGACCCTGATGTTGACCTTGGTGCCCGCGCCCTGGGCCGTCTCGACGACGAGGCCGTACTCGTCGCCGTAGACCTGGCGCAGCCGCTCGTCGACGTTGGCCAGGCCGACGCCGCTCTCGGCCGTGATGTCTCCCGCGAGGATGCGGCGCAGGCGGTCGGGGTCCATGCCGAGGCCGTCGTCCTCGACGCTGATGCGGCACTCGGCGCCGGCGTCCTCCGCGAGGATCGTGATGCGGCCGACGCCGTGCTTGGATTCGAGGCCGTGCCGTACGGCGTTCTCGACCAGGGGCTGCAGGCACAGGAAGGGCACGGCGACCGGGAGCACCTCGGGCGCGATGCGCAGCGTGACGCGCAGGTGGTCGCCGAAGCGGGCGCGCTCGAGGATGAGGTAGCGGTCGATGGAGCGCAGTTCCTCGGCCAGGGTGGTGAAGTCGCCGTGCCTGCGGAAGCTGTAGCGGGTGAAGTCGGCGAACTCCAGCAACAGCTCGCGGGCGCGTTCGGGGTCGGTGCGGACGAAGCTGGCGATGGTGGTGAGCGAGTTGTAGATGAAGTGCGGGGAGATCTGCGCGCGCAGGGCGCGCACCTCCGCCTCCATCAGCAGGGTGCGGCTGCGATCGAGCTCGGCGAGTTCGAGCTGGGAGTCGACCCAGCGGGCGACCTCCTGGGTGGCGCGGACCAGCCCCGCCGAGGTGTGCTCGCCGTAGGCGGCCAGCGAGCCGACCACCCTGTCGTCGGTGGTGAGCGGCACGACCACCGCGTGCCTGATCGGGCACTCCAGCAGGTCGCAGTCGAGGTGGAGCACCTGGGTGCGGCCGTCCTTGAGCGTCCCGGCCGCGTGGGCGAACGCCTCGGGCGCGTGGTGCTCGCCCGCGCCGTCGTAGACCAGCAGCCGCTCGCCGTCGGTGATCGCGATCGCCGGCGAGCCGAGCAGCTCGCGCAGGTGCCTGGACGCCTTCTGGGCGCCGTCCTCCGACAGTCCGGCGCGCAGCGGCGGCGCCGCCTGCGAGGCGGTGTGCAGCGTCTCGAAAGTGGCCCGCTCGGCGGGTCCCGAGCCGAGCTCGCGGCGCCCGCGCAGCACCCGCCACAGCACGAGCGCGGGGCCGCCCACGAGCAGGGCAAGGAGCACGACGACGACCACGGGTTCCACGGGCGGAGCCTACCTCTATGCTGCCGGTGTGGACGATCTCGCGCGTCGCTACGAGCTGTTCGGGCGGGTGGAGGCGACCGGCTACCGACCGTTGACCAAGGGGATCGCCGCAGATCCCGCTCTCCTGAAGTCGCTCGCCACCCTGCCGCCCGCCAAGCAGCAGCCCAATCTGCTGTTCGCCGCCGTCCGCTACCTGGGCGGCCCCACCACCTCCTATCCCGAGTTCTCCGCGTTCGTCAGGCGGAGCTGGCCCGCGGTGCGCGCGACCATGATGGCGCGCTCCACGCAGACCAACGAGGCCGCCAGGTGCGCGGCGTTGCTGCCCGCGCTCGGTCTGCTCGAAGGCCCGCTGGCGCTGATCGAGGTGGGCGCCTCGGCCGGGCTCTGCCTGTTTCCCGACCGGTACGGCTACCGCTACACCCGGCCGGACGGGGCCGAGCACGTGGTGGGGCCACGCGAGGGCGCCTTCAGGTGCGAGGTCACCGGCCCCGCGCCGCTGCCGGACAGGGTGCCCGAGGTGGTGTGGCGGGCCGGCGTCGACCTCAACCCGCTGAGCGTGCGCGACCCCGACGCGGTGGCCTGGCTGCGGGCGCTGGTCTGGCCGTGGCAGCCCGAACGGCTGGCGAATCTGGAGCGCGCGCTCGCCGTCGCGCGGCGGGAGCCGCCCCATCTGGTGCGCGGCGACCTCAACGACACGGTCGAGGAGCTCGTGGCGGCGGCGCCGGAGGAGGCCACGGTCGTCGTCTTCCACACCGCGGTCATGCCGTACCTGAGCGAGGCCGAGCGGGAGCGCTTCGCGGCGACCGTGCGCGGGCTGCCGTGCCGCTGGCTGGCCAACGAGGGGCCCGCGCGGATCCCGTGGGCGCGCCCGCCGTACCCGCCGCCGGCCGACCGCTACGTGATGGCGCTGGTCATGGACGACAGGCCACTGGCCTACGCCGGCCCGCACGGGCAGTCGCTCAGCTGGTTCGCCTGATGGCGGCGGCGTAGGACTCGGCCTCCTCGTCGGAGTCGTACCTGACGCGCGGCCAGAAGAAGCCGCGCAGCCCGTCCTTCCTGTTGCGCGGCACGATGTGGACGTGCAGGTGCGGGACGCTCTGGCTGACACGGTTGTTCACCGCCACGAACGTGCCCGCCGCCTCCAGTCCCTTCTCGACCGCGCCCGCCAGGTGCTGGACACGCTCGAAGAAGGGCCCCACGTCGGGCAGGTCGGTCAGCGTCTCCACGTGCTCGCGCGGCACGACCAGCAGGTGCCCCTTGAAGACGGGCCTGGCGTCGAGGAAGGAGACCGCCACCTCGTCGGAGGTGACGACGAAGGCGTCCCGCTCCCCCGCGACGATCTCGCAGAACAGACAGCTCACCAGCCGACCCTAACCGCTCCCTTCAGCAGCTCCCTCGCGATCACCATGCGCTGCACGTCGTTGGTGCCCTCGCCGATGGCCATCAGCGGCGCGTCGCGGTAGAGGCGCTCGAGGACGAACTCCTGCGAGTAGCCGTACCCGCCGTGCACCCGCATGGCCTCCATCGTCACCCGCAGCGCCACCTCGGAGGCGAAGTACTTGGCCATGGCGGCCTCCGCCTTGGCCGATCGGGAGGCGGCCCAGTAGGTCATCAGCCTGGCAGCCTGGATGTCGGTGGCCATGTCGGCGAGCTTGAGCTGGATGGCCTGGAAGTCGCCGATCGGCCTGCCGAACGCCTCGCGCTGCCTGGCGTAGGCGAGAGCGGCGTCGAAGGCGCACTGCGCGACACCGACCGCGCGGGCGGCGATGTTCACCCTGCCGAGCTCCAGCGCGGACAGGGCCTGCTGCATGCCGCGCCCCTCGACGCCGCCGAGCAGCCTGTCCTTGTGCACGCGCACGTCCTGCAGCGTGATCTCGCAGGTCTCGGTCCCCTTGTAGCCGAGCTTGGGCAGGTCACGGCTGACGGTGTAGCCGGGCGTGTCCGCCTCGACCAGCAGCATCGACATGCCCTTGTGCGCGGGCGTCTCCACCGACGTCTTCACCAGGACGGGCATCGGGTCGGCGTGGCGGGCGTTGGTGATCCACGTCTTCGCCCCGTTGATCACGTAGTGGTCGCCGTCACGGACCGCGCGGGTCGTGATCCCCTGCAGGTCGGTGCCCGCTCCGGGCTCGGTCAACGCGATCCCGGTACGGCGGGCGCCGCTGGCCAGGCCGGGCAGGTAGCGGTCCTTCTGCTCGGGCGTGCCGTACCGGTCGATCATCCACGCGGACAGCGAGTGGGAGCCGAGCACGCCCGCCACACCCATCCAGCCGCGCGCGATCTCCTCGAAGACCAGCGCGTAGGAGACGCGGTCGAGCTCGAGCCCCCCGTAGCGGGCGGGGATCGTCATGCCGAACAGGCCGAGCTCCTTGAATCGCTCGACGATCTCCGCCGGGTAGCGCCCTGAACGCTCCCATTCGGCGGCGACGGGCACGATCTCCTTGTCGACGAACTCTCGCAGGGTGGCGCGGAACAGCTGCTGGTCCTCGTCGAGTTCGAAGTCCATCACATCGGTCCGTTCTTCGCGGTCGGGAAGTAGCCCTTGTCGTGCGGCGCGTCCCGCTTGTAGACCATGACGGTCCGCCGCCATGACATGATCTCGTCGCCGTCCTGGTTGAGGCCGCGGGTCGCGCAGGTGACGATGCCCGCGTAGGGGCGCGACTTCGACTCGCGCTTGTCCAGCACCTTCGACTCGGCGTAGAGCGTGTCGCCGATGAAGACGGGGTGGGTGAGCCTGATCTCGTCCCACCCGAGATTCATCATGGCGGTCTGGCTGACGTCGATCACCGACAGGCCGAGCACGATCGCCACGGACAGGCCGGAGTTCACGATGATCTTCCCGGCCGGGGCGCCCGCGGCGAAGTGCGCGTTGAAGTGGTTCTGGTTGGTGTTCATCGTCAGGAGCGTGAACCAGGTGTTGTCCGCCTCACTGATCGTGCGGCCGAGCGGATGCTGGTAGACGTCGCCGACGACGAAGTCCTCGTAGTACCGGCCCAGGCCGGGTTGGTGCACCGTCACCTGGGCAATCTATGATTAGAACTTTCTTCGGTCAACGAACGTCGTCCAGCTCGACTGGTTGGGCGCGCTCCACTCGGTGGGCGCGCTCATCGGCCCGAAGAAGGCCTCCAGGTTGCCGGGCACCTCGCCGACCTTGGCGCCCCTGCAGTGGTAGACCAGCGCGCCGGGCCGCTGGGCCATCTCCATCCACGGCAGCCACGGCGAGACCCTGCACCACGACAGCGTGCTCGGCACCGAGGACGCCTCGCCTTCCAGGTCGGCGGCGGGGGCGAAGAACTGGAACAGCTCCATCGCCCGGTAGGTGTCGCTGAAGGAGTTGTCGGGGTAGTCGGCCACCTTCAGCGGCGAGGGATAGGCCAGCAGGATGTCGGTGTTGAACACGACCGTGCCGCCCAGTCTGGTGGTCGGCACGGTGAAGCCGCGCAGCCGCTGGTTGACGGGGTCGTTGTAGACGTGCTGGACGTCCACGGCCCGGCCGGTGAACGGGTTGTCCCACGTGTCGAGGGGGTCGCGCGAGGCGGGGTCGAGGTAGGCGGCCGCCTCCCTGGTCAGCAGCTCCCAGCCGCCGTCGCCCTCCACCGCCCGTGCCACGTTGACGCCCTCGAAGCCGAACAGGTGACGTGGTCCGTCATCGGGGAGGTAGGCGTAGACGTCGCCGGTCCACCAGGTCACCGTCTCCGCCCCGTCGGCGCTGGCCCGCACCCGCATGAACTCTCGGAGATCGCTCATGCGCGGCACCCTACTGCACGGTGATCTCGAAGATCACCTCTCCCCTGCCGGTGATTTCCACGCGCGTGCTGCCGGGGTGCTTGGCGTTGAAGACGAAGTAGGAGTGGCCGTCGGCGTGCTCCTCGCTGATGAAGGAGGCCACCTTGGCGTCGGGCACGCCCTTGAGGTCCCACTCACCGTCGGTGAGCGAGAGCGAGAACCGCTGTCCCTTGGTCACCAGGACCTCGGTGGTCGCGCCGGGCCCGCGTTCGACGATCTTGCCGAGGTCGCTGACCGCGCCACCGCCCGCGCACCCGGCCATGCCGGCTGCCAGGATCGCGGCCATCACCGCGCGACGCATCATTGCGGCAGCGTATCGGGCTCGTTCGCCTCCCCCTGAACCGGTCCTACCTCCGGCCGCGCCTCAGCAGCCTGCGGGCGACGAGCAGCGCGAGCGCGCCGGCGGCCGCGATCATCAGGCGCGGCCTGCGCTTGGCCTCGGCGCTGACCTTGCCGGCGGCGTCCCTGACCTGGTCGGGCACCTTGTCGGCGACGGCGGCGACCTTGTCCTTCGCCGCGCCCGCCATCCCGCTCGCCCTGCCCTTGACGTCGGCCTTGTTGACCATGGCTTCGACGGTGCCGCCCCGTTCCCTGCGCGTCTCGGTCATGTCCTTACCCATGTCGTCCTCCGCCCCGCCTGCCGTCCGGCTGCCCGTGCCCCCGGGACGGCCGGCGCCTGTCGTCCTCGTGTCCTGGTCGTCGCGCTCTTTCCTCGCCCGCGCGGCCGCCTCCGCCTCGGCCTTCTCATCGGGGATGGGAGGCTCGGGCACGAATTCCTCGTGCGGCGTGCGCGCCTCGGCGGCCGCCTCCGCGTTCTCGGCGGCGCCCGCCCTGGTCGGCGGGACGTTGATGGATTCGTGGTCGGTGGGGGTGCCCACCGTGGCCCGGCGCGCGCCCACGTCGCCCGCGTGCGCCTCGCTGAAGCCCGGATCGGTCTCGGTCATCGTCGTGCCCTCTCTTCCACCACGTCGATGTCGGTCTTGGCGCTCTCGATCTCCGCTTCGGGAATCGGGGGCGTCGCGTGATTGACCCGGTTTCTACCGATAAGACCAAGAATGGCGGCAAGCATGAGCAAAGCTCCGGCCACGATTGCGGCCGAGCTCCGACTGTCCGCGTAGTCGGCGGGCTCCAACCGGGCCGGTCGCGTCTGGCACCGCATGACCATGACGACTACCCGCACCGCGCGGGGGAAACCTCAGCGCTTGGCGGCCTTCAGCAGCGCGCCGAGAACGCCGAGCACCGGGGACTTCGGCACCTCGCACCAGGGGGCGGCAGGCGCGGGACGCTCGCACCACGGCTGGGGCGGGCGCGGCGTTTCGCACCATGAGCCGGGACGTTTCATGCTTCCTGTCTACCACCGATGAGATGTGTCAGCGCGGCCACTCCTCTGTAGGGGTCGGTACGGCCCGCGAGCTCCTCGCAGTCGATCAGCTCGTCGAGGTCGCCGGGCGGACAGGCCACGGCGGAGTCGGCGTCGGTGAAGACGCGCACGCCGTACCAGTGGGTGACCTCCAGGCCGCGCGCGGCGAGGGCGGCGGTGAGGTCGGCGCGGCGGTCGGCCCTCGCGCGCACGCCCAGCCTGTTGGTGTAGCCGTCGGCGGTGAAGGCCTCGCGGGCCGCGCGCCAGTCGCCCGCCAGGCCCGGACGCATGGCCAGCGCGTCGCCGTTGCGCACCAGAAGTGACAGGAATCCGCCCGGCCTGACCAGGCGCGCCAGGTCGGTGAGCAGCGGCCCGGGATCGTCGAGGTACATCAGCACGCCGTGGCAGAGCACCACGTCGAACGACGCGGGCTCGAACAGCGACGGCAGAGCGGCCAGGTCGGCGTGCACGGCCCTGATCCGCCCCTCCGGCAGCAGGTCGAGCAGGTCCCTCGATGCGTCGACGCCGGTGACGTCGTGGCCCCGTCCGGCCAGGCGCAGCGCCTGCGTGCCCTGGCCGCAGCCCGCATCGAGCACGGCGGCGCGCCCGGCGGGCAGGTGCCGTTCGAGCTGCCTGGTCACCAGTTCCTGGCGCACGACGTTGCGCAGGTTACCGAGATTGTCGCGCCATCTGTCCTCGGCGCCCTTGAACCCCACAGCCACCGACCCTAGCCCCAGCGAGAAACCACAGAGGAACCGAAGTGAAACTCGGCGCCACGACACTCGGTGCATCGCACGCCGATCCCACCGCTGAAAGGGATGTTCATGCACGTCGTCATATTGGCGGGCGGCAAGGGGGTGCGGCTGCGGCCGTACACCTCCGCGCTGCCCAAGCCGCTGGTGCCGATCGGAGAGGAGTACGCGATCCTCGACATCATCCTGCGCCAGCTCGCCGCGCAGGGGTTCACCAGCGTCACGCTGGCCGTCGGCCACCTGTCACCGCTGATCAGGGCCTTCGTCGGGGACGGCGCCAGGTGGGATCTCGCCGTCGACTACACCGAGGAGATCACGCCGCTGTCGACGATCGGACCGCTGTTCTCGATCAGGGATCGGCTGCCCGAGCACTTCCTCGTCATGAACGGCGACGTCCTGACCACGCTCAACTACGCCGACCTGCTGCGCCGGCACACCGACTCGGCGGCGCCGCTGACGGTGGCCACGGCCCCGCGCGTCGTCAAGATCGACTTCGGGGTGCTCGAGGCCGCGGGCGGGCACATCACGGGCTTCAGGGAGAAACCGCTGCTCAGCTACCTGGTCAGCATGGGTGTCTACGCCCTGTCGCGGGGCTGCATCGAGGATTACCCGGAAGGGATGTCCTTCGGTTTCGACGAGCTGGTGCTCGACCTGCTGGCGCACCGGCGCCCGCCCGCGGTCTTCGAGTTCGACGGCTACTGGCTCGACATCGGCAGGCCCGACGACTACGACGAGGCCAACGCCCGCTTCGAGGAGATCAGGCCGCTGCTGCTGCCGGAGCGGGAGCGGGCGCGGTGAGGGTGCTGCTGCTGGGCGCGTCGGGGTTCCTCGGCCGCCAGGTGCGCGCCCAGCTGGAGCGCGACCCCAGGGTCGGGGAGGTGGTCTGCGCGGGCAGGTCGCGGCTCGACCTGCTGACCGCCGACGTGCAGGCCGTCGCGGAGCTGCTCTCGTCCGTACGGCCCGGCGCGGTGCTCAGCTGCGTGGGCCGGATGGCGGGCGGGCCCGACGAGCTGCTGCGCGGTAACGCCGGCGTGGTGGCGATGCTCGTGGAGGCGATGGGCGCGGTGACGCCCTCGGCCCGGCTGGTACGGCTCGGCTCGGCGGCCGAGTACGGCCCCACGCCGTACGGCCGGTCCGTTCACGAGGACGACGAGGCACAGCCGGTCACCGCCTACGGCGTGAGCCACCTGGCGGGAACGGGCCTGATCACCTCGGGGGCGGTGGACGGCGTGTCACTGCGCGTCTTCAACCCGGTCGGACCCGGCCTCTCGCAGGCGAACGTCCTGGGACGGGCCGCGGCTCTGCTGCGCGAGGCGAAGGACGACATCACGCTCGGGCCGCTGGACGCGCTGCGCGACTTCGTGGACGTGCGCGACGTCGCGCGAGCCGTGGTGGCCGCGACGTTCGCGGACCTCGGAGAGGAGCGGGTGTTCAACGTGGGGTCGGGGCAGGCGGTGACCGTGCGCGAGGCCGTGGGGCTGCTGGCCCGCGCGATGGGCTACACCGGCGGCATCCACGAGGTCGCGGGCGGGTCCGACAGGTCGGGGGCGGCGCCGTGGAGCCGGGCCGACATCACGCGCGCCGAGAAGGTGCTCGACTGGCGTCCCGTCCACGGCCTGGCCGAGTCCGTCGCGGCCATGGCGGAGGAGGGGTGAGGCGGCTTGCCGCGACGTTCCTCCTGCTGCTGGTGACGACCGGCTGCGCGCCCGCCTCGGGCGCGCAGGGGCTGCTCAGGGTCTCCTCGTTCGCCTACGTGCTGACCGGCTATCCCGGCGGCAGGCTGGACACGGTCGCCGCGGCCCCGCACGACCTGGCCATCGTCGACCTGTCGCGCGACGCCACCGTTCCCGGATACTTCACCGCCGCCGAGATCGCCGCGGTGCGAGAGAGCGGGAAGAAGGTGCTGGCCTACTTCGAGATCGGCTCGGTGGAGGAGTTCAGGTCGGAGTACGCGGGCCTGCCCGCGGAACTGAAGCTGAACGTGTGGCCGGACTGGCCGGACGAGCATTTCGTCAGATATTGGGATCCGCGGTGGTGGGAGCGGGTCATCAGGCCGCGAGTCGACCAGGCAGTGAAGGCCGGCTTCGACGGGGTCTACCTCGACACGCCCCTGGCGTACGAGGAGATCGACCTGGCACGCGTGCCCGGCGAGACCCGCCACAGCCTCGGCAGGAAGATGACCGACCTGATCGTCCAGATCAGCTCCTACGCCAAGGCCGCCAAGCCCGGCTTCCTCATCGTGCCGCAGAACTCGCCCGAGCTGCGGCACCACAGCGGCTACACCGGTGCCATCGACGGCATCGGCATGGAGGAGCTGTTCTTCAGGGCGACGGACCAGGCGTGCGCCGCGGACTGGTGCGCGGAGAACCTCGCCGAGGCCGCCGCGCTGCGCGCCAGGGGCAAGGCCGTCCTGGCCACCGACTACGCCACCACCCCCGCGAACCGCCGTACCGCCTGCGCGGCCTATCGCAGGCACGGATTCGCGGGCGACGTCACCACGGTCGCACTGGACCTGGTGAGTTCCCCCTGCGAAGGAAAGGAGTGACGATGCCGAAGACCGTCGGCGTTGTCGGCATGGGATACGTGGGCCTGACGCTCACCGCGGCGTTGGCCCGCAAGGGTTTCGTCGTCCACGGCGTGGACGCCAACCCCGCCGTCGTCGAGGCCCTGTCCCACGGCCGCGTCCACGTGTTCGAGCCGGGCGTGCAGGAGATCTTCGCCGAGCAGCTCGGCACCCGGGTCCGCATCGGCTCGGCGTTGCCTGACGAGCCACTGGACGCGGTCATCCTGTGCGTCTCCACGCCCGTCGACCTCGGCACGGGCACGCCGCGTCTGGACAACCTGGCCGCCGCCGCGCAGGCGTGCGGGGAGCAGACCCTCGTGGTCGTGCGCTCCACGGTCCCGATCGGCACGAGCCGCGCCGTCGTGCTCCCCCGGCTGCGTCCCGGCACCCATCTGGTGATGGCACCCGAGCGGACCATCCAGGGGCAGGCGCTGCGCGAGCTCGTCGAGCTGCCCCAGGTGATCGGCGGGCTCGACCAGGCGGCCCTCGACGCGGGCATCGAGCTGTTCGAGGGCCTGGCCGACCAGATCGTCCCCGTCTCCAGCCTCGAAGCGGCCGAGATGGTCAAACTCGCCAACAACTGCCACACCGACCTCATCTACGCCTACGGCAACGAGCTCGCCCTCGTCGCCGAGCAGCACCGGCTCGACCCGCTGGAGGTCATCCGCGCGGCCAACCTCGACTATCCCCGCCCCGACCTGGCCAAGCCCGGCTACGTGGGTGGCGGCTGCCTCACCAAGGACCCCTACCTCATGCAGGCGAGCGCCACGACGTCCCTGGTCGGCCATGCGCGCGCGCTCAACGAGCGGCTGCCGTCCCACGTCGCCGAGCGTCTGGTCGCCATGATCCAGGAGGTCTTCGGCGAGACCGACGGCGTCACGCTGTCGGTGCTGGGGTGGGCCTACAAGGGCTGGCCCGCCACCGACGACATGCGCGGGACCCCCGTCGAGGACATGATGCCGATCTTCGACCGGGCCGGGCTGACCGTCCTCGGCCACGATCCGCTGGTCGCCGACGAGGTCATCGCCCGGTACGGCGGGCGGCCCGTCAGCCTCGACAAGGCCTTCGCCGAGGCCGACGCCATGCTGATCATCAACGACCACCCGGACTACCGGGGCATGGAGATCGGCGACACCCCTCTCAGAGTGCTGTTCGACTCCTGGCGCATTCTCGACGAGGACCGGCTCACCGGCCGCGGCATCCGCTACGCGGGGATCGGATACGCGCGATGAGAACCCTTCTGCTCGGCGGCGCCGGCTTCATCGGACTCCACCTCGCCAGGCGCCTGCAGGCCGACGGCCACGCCGTCACCATCGTGGACGACTTCTCCAGGGGCAGGCGCGACGCGAACCTGGAGGGGATGGCGCTGGACGTCCGCCACGCCGACCTCACCGACCCCCGGTCCTACTTGGAGCTGGAGCACGGCTGGGACCAGATCTACATGCTGGCCGCCGTCGTGGGCGTCCGCAACGTCGAGCGGGACCCCTCGCGGGTGCTGCGGGTCAACACCCTGGCGCTGATGCACCTGCTGGGCTGGATCGAACGGGACGCGCCGCTGTTCTTCGCCTCCACCAGCGAGGCGTACGCCGGCGGCGTCACCGCGGGCCTCGTCCCCGTGCCGACGCCGGAGAGCGTCCCGCTGGTGATCCAGGACGTGGCGTCGCCGCGCTTCTCCTACGCGATCAGCAAGCTGCACGGCGAGGCGGCGGTGCTGCACGGCGCGCACGCCGTCGTCGGCCGCTTCCACAACGTGTACGGGCCCAGGATGGGCACCGCCCACGTGATCCCGGAGCTCTCGCTGCGGGCCATGCGCGGAGAGAACCCGTTCACGCTGTACGGCGGCGAGCAGAGCCGCGCCTTCTGCTACGTCGACGACGCGGTCGAGGCGATGGTGCGGCTGATGGCGACCCCCGAGGCGTTCGGGCGGATCGTGCACATCGGCGACGACACGGAGGAGACCAACATCGCCGACCTGGCCAAGCTGGTTCTCCGCGTCGCGGGCGAGGACCCGCTCATCGACCCGGTTCCCGCTCCGGCCGGCTCGGTCGCCCGCCGCTGCCCCGACATCTCCCTGCTGCGGCGGCTGACGGGGTTCGAGCCCAGGATCGGCCTGGAGGAGGGCGTCCGGCGCACCTTCGACTGGTACAGGCAGGCCTCAGCTGTCCTGGAAGTCTGACGGCACCATCACCCGCACCCCGTTGGGCACCACGCGGAGCCTGATCGGGGTGCGCAGCCGTACCTCTCCGTCGACGTCGGCCGCCATCGGCGGGTCGGTCTCCAGGAGCATCTCGCGGCCCATCACGAACGGCCCGCCGGCGAGGCTGCGCCACCTGCCCGTGGTGGCGCGGGCCAGGGTCTCGCCGAGCAGCCGCAGTTTCTTGCCGGAGCCGAGCTGGTAGGCCACCAGCATGCCGTTGTCGATGCTGATGTCGCGGGCGACCTGCCAGCCGCCGTGGAAGCGCCCGTTGGCGATGTTGAGCTGGTCGGTGAGCAGCTCGTGGCGCTGGCCGTCGACGGTGAGGACGGCGCGGAAGGGCTTGTGCCCCGGAAGGATCGTCAGGGCGGTCAGCGGGTAGGCGGGCCGGCCGAGGATGCGCTTGAGCCACGGCTTGACCGTGTTCGCGACCTCCACCGACACGCCGAAGCTGGCCAGGTTGGCGAACGGCCTGTCCTCGGCCATGCCCAGGTCGATGTCGGCGACCTTGCCCGTGTCGAACACGCGGATGGCGCCGGCCAGGTCGAGGGGCAGGCCGAGGCTGCGGGCGAAGTTGTTGGTGGTGCCGAGCGGCAGCACGCCCAGGGCCACGTCGCGGTGGGCGACGTGGCGCACGGCCGACGAGAGCGTGCCGTCGCCCCCGCCGACGACGAGCAGGTCCGGCTTGGTCTCCAGCGCCCTGTCCAGGTGGGCGCGCAGCCGTTTGGGGTTGACGACGGAGTACTCCGCCAGGGGCTCGAAGCCCAGGGCGTGGATCTGGTCCAGCACCTCGAAGTAGTGGCGGCGGCCACGGCGGGAACGCGTGTTGATCACCACGGCGATCCTGCGGTCCCTGCGGATGGCCTCGGTGTGCTCGGCCTTGCTGCGGAGCTCGGTCATGGATGACATGGTAGGGCCGCCGGGGCCTTCACCTCGGCGGCCGGGTGATCACTTCTTGGGCGGGGTGACCCGGACGATCGCGCCCAGGTTGCCGGGAAGCGCGGTGACAAGGGCGAATCGGACGCCGAACGCGCGCTCGCCCGGGTCGCCGGTGCCGAGGACATGGCCGCCGGCGATCTCGGTGCCGTACAGCTCGGTGGCGGGGCCGCCGTCGGCGTCGACGACCCTGGTCGAGTAGGCGCCCTTGGCGGGGATGACGGCGGAGGCGTCGAAGTCGCGGTAGTCGAGCGAGCCTTCGACCAGGTCGAGGCCCGGATACCAGGTCCTGGCGTCGGTGAAGGCGGGCACACCCTTCTGCGCGGGATAGGAGGCGCAGTGTTCGGTGAACGGCTCGCCTTCGACGCACTCCCTGAACGGGTAGGTCCTGGCCGAGGAGAAGGCGGCGTTGGACGACTGGACGCGGCCGTCGAGGTTCTTGCGCACCCTCGGGTCGGCCGCGGCCGCCTTCCCCGTACGGCGCAGCGGCTCGTAGTGCGAGTCGACGAGCAGCAGCCCGCCCTTCACGCCGAGGCTCGGCCCGTCGAACAGGGTCGGGGCGAGCACGTTGTTGGCGTAGGTGGAGTCGCGCAGCCATATCAGCAGGCCGGGGGCGTTGTACTTCACCCGCTCGACCTTCCACGCGCCGTCGCGCAGGTAGCTGGTGTCGTAGGCGTGGGCCAGGCCCCGGTCGAAGCCGTCGAGGTTGCGCCATTCGGCCAGGTAGAAGCGCGAGATCCGGCGGGAGCCCGTGCTGACCGTCCAGCCCTGGCCGGCGGTGTTGGTGAAGGTGCCGCCGGTGGCGACCCATCCGTCCGCGCCCCGTTCCACGCCGTCGCTCCAGACGGTGACCGCGCCGCTGGTGAGGGCGAGGTCGTCGGCGAACCAGCCGCGCGCGGTGGTGCCCGCGTCGGTGTTGTAGGCGAGCCTCAGCCTGATCGTTTCGCCGGCGAACGGGCTGAGATCGACGTAGTCGCGCCGCCAGCCGTTGGTCGTGCCGGTGAGGCCGTAGCGCTTGCCGCCGTAGCCGTGCAGGGCCTTGTTGGGGTCCGTGTAGTCGTCGGGCGTACTGACCTCGCCGCCCGAAGCGGTGAACACCTTCTGCTGGGCCCAGCTCGCGCCGCCGTCGGTGGAGACCTCGACGAAGCCGTAGTCGTAGTCGGCCTCGATGTCGAAGTTGTTCCACATCCACAAGCGGGGCTCGGCTCCCGCGGGAACCTCGAGTTGCCTGGTGAGCTTGACGTCGGCCCACTCCTGGTCCATGCCCGACCACCACATCCGCCCGCCGCCGTGCGGGTCGAGCATCTTCAGCGGTTCACTCGGCAGGTCGACCCTGACCCCGTCCGCGGTCAGCCGCGGCGTACGCGAGGACTGCCCGATGGTGAGCAGGCGGCTGCCGTCGCCGGGGCCGAGGATCTCGGGGTCGGCCCAGCCGAGCACCCACTTGGCCCACAGGCCCATGTGCGACGGCATGGCCTGGTAGAGCGGGCCCGCGTGCGAGCCGGCCGCCATGAGGTCCCAGAAGTCGACGGCCGAGCTCGCCGCGCCGCTGGTGTCGTAGAGGTCGGGCAGGCCGAGGTCGTGTCCGTACTCGTGGGCGAACACGCCGACGCCCGCGTCCTCCGGCTGCACGATGTAGTTGGAGACCTTGAGGTTCGTGCCGGGAACGGGGTGGCCGCCCGCGACGGCGCCGGAGTGCGCCCATAACGCGTAGGCGCCCTGCGCGCCGCCGTCCGCCGACTTGTCCTTGCCTGCGTGCACGAGCACGAGATGGTCGATCACGCCGTCGGACTCGTCGAAGTCGCCGTCGCGGTCGGCGTCGCCGAGGTCCTCGATGTCGTAGTCGGACCACCTGAAGCGGGGCTGGGCGGCGGCCAGCGCGTTCACGGCGTCGACGGGCAGCTGCGCGTGACCGCGCGGGTTGCCGGGGTGCCCGGACATGTCCTGGTACGGCTTGCCGCAGGCGGCCGCGCCGTACCAGGCCTCGGAGTGCGGCACCGTGATCCATCCGGCGGCGGCGCCGGTGACGGAGTAGGCGCCCTTGGACATCTCCTCGTACATGTTGCGCATCGTCAGCCCCGACAGGTCCACGCCGCGGGCGGTGACGCCCTGCTTGGAGTAGAGGAGCCGGCTGTAGTGGGCGGGGCTGAAGTCGGGCACCCAGAAGCTGAAGTCGTCCCTGCGGGGCAGGGTCGCGGGGTCGGGGATGCGGTTGTGGCGAGGACCGTTCGCCTTCGTGCCCGGCGGCTCCTTGACGCAGTCGTCGGGCGCGCTTCTCGGCCCTGCGAGCCGTTCGAACCCGGAGAAGTCGTCGTCGGCCCGGTCGTTGAACTCGACCAGGATCGTCAGCAGCCTGGCGGTCTTCGTCGTGCGGGACTTCTTGAACAGCAGGTCGGCGGGGTTGCGGCCGATTCTGACGGCCTGGTTCTCCCTGGCGGCCAGGACTCGGGCGGTGACCGGGTTGCCGCTGCTGAACTTCCTGTCGTGCTCGCGGGCGGGGATCCTCGCGCGGGCGTTCCTGCCGGGAGCGGGCGGGTCGAGGGGTGTGAAGCCCTCGGCGGGCTGGACGTAGTTGATGTAGGAGTCGCCGGGGGCGGGCTCGTAGCGGGCGGCGCCGTCGGCCTGGCCCGGCGGCGGGCCGCCGGTGAGCAGAGCGAGCGCGGGCAGCACCGCTAAGAGGCGCTTCGTGCTGTGCACTACATTCCCTCTCTTCCCGGGATCTACCGGGCGAATGGCCACAGAGGTTCTGCAGTGCGGACGTTAAGCGCCTAACTGGAGATCGTTCCGAATGTCGCGGAAAGCGGTATGTCAGAAGAGCAGGAGGACGGCGACCACCACTCCGGCGATCGCGGCCCCGTAGCACAGGACCGCGATGATCGGGTCGAGCCTGGCGATGCCGAGGACCTCCTCGCTGGTGAACCTGATCCGGTGGGCGGCGTGGAACAGGCACAGCAGGACCACCGCGACCAGCGCCAGCCGTACAGCCAGGGGGTCGAGCAGCGCGGCGAGCTCGGCCTGCGCGGGCCAGTCGAGCACGCCGAGGGGCATGAGCACCCCGAACAGCAGCACCAGCACGGGCAGCAGCAGCGCGGCGACCACACCTCCTGCGCTGAACAGCAGCCACAGGTAGGGCTCGGGCGTGCGTCTCATCGCAGCACCACCCACGCCAGGACGGCGGAGACCAGCAGCCACGCGGTGTGGTTGCCGCCCTGGATCATGAAGTCGGGCACCCGCCAGCCGTCCAGCCTGACGACGGTCGCCTTCGGGGCCAGGTTGAGGAAGGTGACCGCGTGGAAGGTGGTGGCCGCCAGCGCCAGCACGTTGAGCGCGATCATCCACGGGCGTGCGGCCAGGACGGCGAACTCCTGGAGGGTGCCGCCGGTCACGGCCGCGATGAGCAGCAGCAGGTAGGCGATCGTCCAGGCGACGAAGACGCTGGTCAGCTCCCTGGCCACGAAGACCGCGTAGGCCCGCGAGCGCAGGAACCACACCCTGTCGCGGGGCGGCCGATAGGCTCCGGCGGTCATCTCCTGCTCCACGGCAGGACCGACCGCATGGCCGCGGTGACCTTGTAGCGCTGGATCGCCTCGGCGGGGTCGACGTGCTTGGGGCAGACACTGGTGCACTCGCCCACGAACGTGCAGCCCCACACCCCCTCGTCGCTGTTGAGCAGGTCGAGCCGGTCGCCCTGGTCGCGTGAGTCGAGGTTGTAGCGCTGGGCGAGCGCGATCGCGGCCGGGCCGAGGAAGTCGGGGTTGAGCACGTAGACGGGGCAGGCCGAGTAGCACAGCAGGCAGTTGATGCACATCGAGTACTGCTTGTAGGCCTCGAGCTGCTCGGGCGTCTGGGCGTACTCCGCCGTCAGCGGCAGCTCTTCGCCCTCTCTGATCAGCCACGGCCGCACGTGGGAGAGCTTGGCCAGGAAGTCGTCGATCTCCACGACGAGGTCGCGGATGACGGGGAAGCCCTTGAGCGGCTCGATCCTGACCGGCCCCCTGCCGAACTCGGACAGGAAGGTACCGCAGGTCAGTCTGGGCTTGCCGTTGACGTTCATGCCGCAGGACCCGCACACGCCCATCCGGCACGACCACCGGAACGACAGCGTGCCGTCCAGCTGGTCCTTGACGTAGTTGAGCCCGTCGAGGATCGCCCAGTCCTCACTCATCGGCACGTCGAAGGACTCGAAGACCGGCTCGGTGTCCTGCTCGGGGCGGTAGCGACTGATCTCCAGCCTGATCGTCTCCGTGCCGTGCCCGTCGGCCGCCGCCTTCCTCCGCGCCGCCCGCTCGCTCTCCTTGGTGCTCATCGGCCTCCCATCCGCATCGCCGCTTCCACCGCCCGCTTCTCAGTCACGGCCGTACACCCTCTCGCCGGGGGGCCACCGGGTAAGGGTGACGGGCAGCAGGCCCACCGAGGGGACACCGGACGGGGCGCGGTGGACCAGCGAGTGGGCCAGGAACCCCGCGTCGTCGCGGGCCGGGAAGTCGAGTCGCTGGTGCGCGCCCCTGGACTCGGTCCTGTTCAGCGCGCACGCCACGACGGTCTCCGCGACGTCCAGCATCGCGTGCAGCTCGATCAGCGAGATCAGCTCGGTGTTGAACGTCGCGCTGTGGTCGTCCACCCGCGCGTCCACCGCGCGCTCCCGCAGCGACGCCAGCGTCTCCACGGCCTTGGCGAGCGGGTCGCCTGTCCGGTAGATGCCCGCCGCCCCCTCCAGCGTCTGCTGCATCTCCTCGCGCAGGTCCGCGATCCTCGGCCCGGTGCCGCGGCCGTCGTCGAGCACGCGCCGCAGCCGTCGCCGCTCGTCCTCCCCCTGGCTGCGCACGGCGGACGCCTGCCCGCCCTGGTGCGACCTGGCGAACCCCGCGGCCGCCGCGCCCGCTCGCGCGCCGAAGACGAGGATCTCGGGCAGCGAGTTGGAGCCGAGCCTGTTGGCCCCGTTGATGCTCACGCACGCCGTCTCTCCCGCGGCGTACAGACCCGCGATCGGCGTCGCGCCATCGAGGTCGGTGTGGACGCCGCCCATCATGTAGTGCACGACGGGCCTGACCGGGATCAGATCGGTGGCCGGGTCGAGGTTCTGGTAGCTCCTGCACAGCTCCCTGACGAACGGGATCCGCATGTCGATCTTCGCCTCGCCGAGGTGGCGCAGGTCGAGGTAGACGACGGGCCCGTAGGGGGTCTCGACCGTGCGGCCCTTGTTCTGCTCGGCGACGAAGGCCTGCGACAGGCGGTCGCGGGGGCCGAGCTCCATGCTGCGCAGTTTGGGCGTGTCCGTGGGCTGACCGAGGTCGTAGTCCTGCAGGTAGCGGTAGCCGTCCTTGTTGATCAGCCAGCCGCCCTCCGCGCGGGCCGCCTCCGTGATGAGGATGCCGGTGAACGGCAGTCCCGTCGGGTGGTACTGGACGAACTCCATGTCCTTCAGCGGCGCGCCGGCCCGGTAGGCCAGGGACATGCCGTCGCCCGTCTTGATCGCCGCGTTGGTGGTGAAAGGGAAGACGCGCCCGCAGCCGCCGGTGGCCAGGATGACGGTCCTCGCCGCGATGGCCTCGACCCTGCCCGTCCTGATCTCGATGGCGACGACGCCGTGGACACGCCCGTCGTCGACGATGAGCTGGGTGACGTACCACTCGTCGTACCGGATGATCTCCTGATACTTCAGCGTGGTCTGGAACAGGGTGTGGAGCAGGTGGAAGCCGGTCTTGTCGGCGGCGTACCAGGTGCGCATGCGTTTCATGCCGCCGAACGGCCTGACGGCGACCCGCCCGTCGCTCTCCCTGCTCCACGGGCAGCCCCAGTGCTCCAGGCGGATCAGCTCGCGCGGCGCCTCGGCGACGAACGCCTCCACCGCGTCCTGGTCGCACAGCCAGTCGCCGCCCGAGATCGTGTCGTAGGCGTGCTCGTCGAGGGTGTCGCCGACCCCGATGACCGCTGCGGCGCCGCCTTCGGCCGAGACCGTGTGGCTGCGCATGGGATAGACCTTCGACACGACCGCCACCGTCAGCGAGGGGTCGGTCTCCGCGACCGCGATCGCCGCCCGCAGGCCCGCCCCTCCGCCCCCGACAATGAGCACGTCGATCATGTCTCAGCTCCCGTGGTCGGGCTGGTCCTGTTCCCTGACGCGTTTGCCGTCGTGGCGCACGGCGCTCAGGTGGATGCTGCCGTCGTGGTACTCGTGGCGGATCCTGCGGCACCCGCAGTCGAAGTACTGGTCTCTGATCAGCAGCCCGTAGCCGTCGTCGTCGACCAGCCGCTCACCGCCGGACGTCCTGCCGCAGGGCGCGGTCTCCGGGCTGAAGGGAGTACGTGAACCTGTCATCGCCGATCTCCCTAGATTGGCGAAACGTCGCTTTCCACGTAAGCACCGGGCCGGGGTTTGGGAAAGCCCCGATCTGGTGCGGCGTGGTACCTCATGTCTGGGCGCCGGGCCCGCCTTCCCTCGGCGCCTCGTGGCCCTCCTCTGCGTGTGCCCGGTCTGCCGGGATGTGGTCCTTCTCGAGCCGTGCGGGCTCCGGCTCGTCGACCAGGCCGGCCTGCACGGCGAGGCGCGGGTAGTGCAGGTCGAAGGCCGGCCGCTCGGAGCGGATCTGCGGGATGCGGACGAAATTGTGGCGGGGCGGAGGGCAGGAGGTCGCCCATTCGAGAGAACCGCCGTAGCCCCACGGGTCGTCGACCGTCACCTTGGGCGCCGTGCGCGCCGTCTTCCAGATGTTGTAGAGGAACGGCAGCGTGGACAACCCGAGCAGGAACGCGCCCACCGACGAGATGAGGTTCAGGGTGGTGAAGCCGTCGGCGGGGCTGTAGTCGGCGTAGCGCCGGGGGAAGCCCACCATGCCGAGCCAGTGCTGGATCAGGAACGTGGTGTGGAAGCCGACGAACAGCGACCAGAAGTGCACCTTGCCGAGCCGGTCGTCGAGCATCCGCCCGGTCATCTTCGGCCACCAGAAGTAGAACCCCGAGAACATCGCGAACACGACCGTGCCGAACACCACGTAGTGGAAGTGCGCGACGACGAAGTAGGTGTCGCTGATGTGGAAGTCCAGCGCCGGGGAGGCCAGGATGACCCCGGTCAGCCCGCCGAGCAGGAACGTCAGGAGGAAGCCGACGGCGAACAGCATGGGCGTCTCGAAGCTCAGGTGCCCCCGCCACATGGTGCCGATCCAGTTGAAGAACTTGACGCCGGTGGGCACGGCGATGAGGAAGGTCATGAACGAGAAGAACGGCAGCAGCACCTGGCCGGTCGGGAACATGTGGTGGGCCCACACCGTCATCGACAGCCCGGCGATGGTGATCGTGGCCCCGACCAGGCCGATGTAGCCGAAGATGGGCTTGCGGCTGAAGACGGGGATGACCTCGGTGATGATGCCGAAGAACGGCAGCGCGATGATGTAGACCTCGGGGTGGCCGAAGAACCAGAACAGGTGCTGCCACAGCAGCGCCCCGCCCGTCGCCGGGTCGAAGACGTGGGTGCCGAGCTTGCGGTCGGACTCCAGCACCAGCAGCGCGGCGGCCAGCACGGGGAAGGCCATCAGCACGAGCATGCTGGTCAGAAGCGTGTTCCAGGTGAACAGCGGCATCCTGAACATCGTCATGCCGGGGGCGCGCATGCCGATGATCGTGCTGATGAAGTTGACCGAACCGAGGATGGTGCCGAGCCCCGACAGCGCCAGTCCCATGATCCACAGGTCGCCGCCGACGCTCGGCGAGTACGTCCCGGCCGACAGCGGCGTGTAGGCGAACCAGCCGAAGTCGGCCGCGCCGCCCGGGGTGACGAATCCGGCGAGCACGATGATGCCGCCGAACAGGAACAGCCAGTACGCCACCGCGTTCAGCCGTGGGAAGGCGACGTCGGGGGCGCCGATCTGGAGCGGCATGATGACGTTGGCGAACCCGGCGAACAGCGGGGTGGCGAAGAGCAGCAGCATGATCGTGCCGTGCATGGTGAACAGGGCGTTGTACTGCTGCTGGGTCACGAACTCCATGCCGGGCTGGGCGAGCTCGGCTCGGATGATCATGGCCATCACGCCCGCGATGAGGAAGAAGACGAACGAGGTGATCAGGTACAGGTAGCCGATGACCTTGTGGTCGGTCGTCGACAGCCACGAGACGATGACGGTTCCCGTGCGGCGACGTCTGACCTGCTGCATCGAGGTCTCGCGAACGGTCGTCACGGCTGCTCCCCTCCACGCGGAGTGTTGCCCCGATCACTCCATTTCACGCCAATGGCCGCCGTACCGGAAGCCGTCCGCGCGGATTTCTCCCCTCAGTGGGATTCCCTGCCGGCCTCGTGGCCGCTCGATCCCACCAGGAAGTCGAGGTCGGCGCCCTGATCGGCCTGCATGACGTGGTCGATGTACAGCCGCTGCCATCCCCGCTCGGGGGCCGCGAACCCCGTGGTCACAGGCTCCCTGGCGGCCAGTTCCCGCTGCGGGATGTCGATGTCGAGCCGCCTGGAGGGCACGTCGAGCACGATCGGGTCGCCCGTGCGCACGAGCGACAGCGGCCCGCCGATCGCCGCCTCGGGCGCGGTGTGCAGGACGACGGTGCCGTAGGCGGTGCCGCTCATCCGGGCGTCGCTGATGCGCACCATGTCCCGTACTCCCTTGGCCAGCAGCTTCGCGGGCAGCGGCAGGTTGCCGACCTCGGGCATGCCGGGGTAGCCGCGTGGCCCGCAGCCGCGCAGGATCAGCACGCTGGTCTCGTCGACGTCGAGGTCGGGTGAGTCGAGCCGCTCGCGCAGGTCCTCGACGCTGTCGAAGACGACCGCCCTGCCCCTGTGCGTGAGCAGTTCGGGCGAGGCGGCGGCGGGCTTGATGACAGCGCCGCGCGGCGCCAGGTTGCCGCGCAGGACGGCGATCCCCGCGTCCTCCAGCAGCGGCGACGAGCGACGCCTGATGACCGTCTCATCCCAGATCTCCGCCTCGTCCAGGTACGAGGTGAGCGGCCGTCCCGTGACCGTCGGCGCCGAGGGGTCCAGCAGGTCGCTCACCTCCTTGAGCAGCGCGAGCAGTCCTCCCGCCCTGAACAGGTCGTCCATCAGGTGCCGTCCTGCGGGCTGCAGGTCGGCCAGGAGCGGCACCCCTGCCCCGATCCTGTCGAAGTCGTCCAGCGTGAGGTCGACGCCGAGCCGTCCGGCGACGGCCAGCAGGTGCACGACGGCGTTGGTCGAGCCGCCGATCGCGGCCAGGGCGACGATCGCGTTGTGGAAGGCGGCGCGGGTGAGCACCTGGGCCGGTGTCCTGTCCTCGGCGACCATGGCGACCGCGAGGCGGCCCGTCTCGTGGGCCCGTTCCAGGAGCCTGCTGTCGGCCGCCGGCGTGCCCGCCGTACCGGGAACGGTCATGCCGAGCGCCTCGGCCACGCACGCCATCGTGGAGGCGGTGCCCATCGTGTTGCAGTGGCCCTTGCTGCGGATCATCGCCGATTCCGACCGCAGGAACGCCTCCTGGGAGAGCGTGCCCGCCCGCACCTCCTCGCTGAGCCGCCACACGTCGGTCCCGCAGCCGAGGGGTCGGCCGCGGAAGTGACCGGTCAGCATCGGCCCGCCCGGCACGACGACGGCGGGCAGGCCGACGGAGGCGGCGGCCATCAGCAGCGAGGGGATGGTCTTGTCGCAGCCGCCGAGCAGGACCACGCCGTCGATGGGGTTGGCGCGCAGCATCTCCTCGGTGGCCATGGCGGCCAGGTTGCGCCAGAGCATCGCGGTCGGCCTGAGGTTCGTCTCGCCGAGTGACATGACCGGCAGGTTGAGCGGGACGCCGCCCGCCTCCCACACGCCCTGCTTGACGCTGGTGGCGATCTCGTCGAGATGGACGTTGCACGGGGTGAGGTCGGAGGCGGTGTTGGCGATCGCGATGTGCGGCCTGCCACCCTCGAATGCCTCGTGGGGCAGGCCGCGGCGCATCCAGGCGCGGTGGATGTAGGCGTTTCGGTGGGTTCCCTCGTACCAGTGCGAGCTACGCATGCGCTTCTTCCATTAACCGGAACACTGATCTAACATTCGGAACGTGATCGACCCTAACCCCGAAACGCCGCGAGGAGAAGACCGGCTCGTCGGTTCCGACAGGGTGCTCGTGGTGCTGCGGGTGCTGGCCGAACGACCCGAGGGCATCGGCCTGGAGGAGATGGCCAAGGCCGTCGACAGCCCCAAGCCCACCGTGCACAGGGCCCTGGCCGCCCTGCGCCGCGCCGGGTTCGCCGTGCAGGACGGCAGGGGCCGCTACCTGCTGGGCGACGAGTTCCTCCGGCTGGCCTTCACCCACCACGAGGCCAGGCCCGACCACGTCAGGATCCGCCCCGCGCTGGAACGGCTGGCGGGCCGGTTCGGCGAGACCGCGCACTACGCGGTGCTCGACGGGCGCGAGGTGGTCTACCGGGCCAAGGTCGATCCGCCCTCGGGGCCGGTGCGCCTCACCTCCACGGTCGGCGGCCGCAACCCCGCCCACAGCACCGGTGTCGGCAAGCTGCTTCTGGCCTGGACGCTGCCCGACGACGCGGCCGTGGCCACGTGGGCGAGGCAGGGCCCGCTGGAGCGCCGCACCCCGAGGACCAAGGTCGCCGCCGAGGAGCTGTGCGCGGAGCTGGCGGCGGTGCGCGAGCAGGGCTGCGCCGTCGACGACCAGGAGAACGAGGAAGGGGTCAACTGCGTGGCCGTCCCCGTCTTCCTGACCTCCGCCACCACGCCGAGCGGCGCGGTCAGCGTGAGCGCGCTGGCCTACCGGACGCCCCTGTCCTCCCTGGTGGAGGCGCTTCCCGAAATCCACGCCATCGTGAAGGAGCTGCGATGATCGCCGACTCGCTGTCCACCGAGACCTACGAGCTGGCCGAAGGGCCCTTGTGGGACCCCGTGGCCGAGCGGCTGCTCTGGGTCGACATCCCGACCGGCCGGATCATGGAGGGCTTACTCAGGGACGGCGATCTGCGGGTCGTCAGGACCCACACCCTGCCGGGCACCGTGGGCGCGGTCGCGCCCGCCGCCGACGGCTCCCTCCTGGTCGCGGCGCAGTACGGCTTCGCCACGATCGGCGAGCGGACCACGATGGGGCCGAGGGTGCTGCCCGAGGGGACGATGAGCAGGCTCAACGACGGCCGGTGCGATCCGGCGGGGCGCTTCCTCGCCGGCAGCCTGGCCAAGGACGAGAGGCAGGGCCAGGAGAAGCTCTACCGGCTGGAGCTGGACGGCACGGTGAGCGTGCTGGCCGAAGGGCTGACCATCTCCAACGGGCTCGGCTGGTCGCCCGACGGGCGGACGCTGTACCACGTGGACAGCATCCCCGGGGTGGTGTGGGCGCAGCCGTACGACGTGGAGACCGGGCGGGTCGGGCCGCGCACGGCGATCCTCCAGGTGAGCGACGGGCTGCCGGACGGCCTGGCCGTGGACGTGGAGGGGAACCTCTGGATCGCGATCTGGGGCGCCGGGGAGGTGCGCCGCCACACGCCCGGCGGGCGGCTGCTCGACACCGTGAAGGTCGCCTCGCCGAAGACCTCGAGCGCCGCCTTCGTCGGCTCGACGCTCGTCATCACGACCGCGGGAGGCGGGCTGTTCGCCGCCGACGCCGGCGTCACGGGCCTGCCCGCCACCCCGTGGAACGGCCCCACCGACCTCCGGACCCCCTGAGCAGCGGCCGGAAGACCACCCGCTGCGCCACGTTCGCCTATGGGGAGTTCCAGCAACCCAGCGCGCGGTCGATGAACCTGGTGACCTCGGCCAGCACCTCCTCCTTGTTGGTCTCGTTGAACACCTCGTGGCGGGCGCCGGGATAGATCACCTCGGTGAGGTCGTCGCCCCTGACGGCCTCGATGCCCCTCCTGCTGCCGGCGAGGGGGACGAGCTGGTCGTCCTCGCCGTGGATCCACAGCGTCGGCAGCGGGCCCAGGCCGCCCGCCTTGGCGATCGTCTCCATGGCGGCGGCGAACGCGGCGATCGTCGGGCGCTTGAACGGCCCGTGCCAGACGAGGGGGTCCTCGGCGTAGGCGGCGCCGACCGAGAGGTCCCTGGAGAGGGTGGCGGGGTCGATGGGGATGTCGGGCATCTCCTCCAGCGACAGGAGGACGTCGATCGCCTCCCATGTGCCGATGACCGGGCCCGACAGGACGAGCGCGGCGAGGGCCTCGCCGTACCGCTGGGCGTAGCGGGCGGCGATCAGGCCGCCCATGGAGTGGCCGATCACGACCACGGGCACCGTCGGGTGGTCGGCCATGGCGCGCTCGGCGACGGCGTGCACCTCGGTGACGACGTCCTCGAAGTTCTCGATGAGCACGCGCTCGCCGGCGGATCTGCCGTGTCCCCTGTGGTCCGGGCCGTAGACGGCCGCTCCGTGCGCCAGGAGGGCGGCGGCCACGTGCTCGTAGCGGCCGATGTGCTCGCCGTACCCGTGGACGAGGATGGCGAGGTAGCGGGGGTGCTCACCGGGCCAGACCCTGGCCACGATGCCGTCGAGCGTGAGTTCGGTGGACATTCGGGGAGCGTACGCCGGGACATACAGTTTGACCATGGGCAAGTCGACGCAGCCGCGCAGGGCCGACGCCGAGCGCAACATCGCCGCGATCCTGGCCACGGCCGCACGCCTGCTGGGCGCCGACCCCGGCGTCAGCGTGGCGGAGATCGCCAAGGAGGCGGGCGTCGGCAGGGTCACGCTCTACGGCCACTTCCCCTCCAGGGAGTCGCTGGTCGACGCCGTCCTGCGCGATGCCGTCGACCACGCCGAGCTCGCGCTGTCCGGCCTCGACCTCGAAGGGGTGCCCCCGGCGCAGGCCATGGAGAGGCTGATCTCCTCCTCGTGGGAGATCCTCGACCGGCACAGCCGCCTGTTCGTCGCCGCCGACAGGGCGCTGCCGGCCGAGCGGATCCGCGAACGGCACGGCAAGCCGCTGGCCAGGGTCGAGCAGCTGATCGCGCGCGGCATGGACGAGGGTGCCTTCCGCACCGATCTTCCGCTGTCGTGGCTGGTCAGCACCTTCTTCGGGCTGTTGCACAGCGCGGCGGGCGAGATCGAGGCGGGCCGCCTGCCGCGCGCTCAGGCCGCCGACGTGCTGACCAGGACGCTCCGCTCGGTTCTCGCCGCCTGACAGGGCTGGACATACCCACCCTCCGTATGCTTGCCTCATAACTCGAACACCATTGTACGAGTTATGGGAGGGGTGTTTTCGCCATGCTGCTGGTCCTGCTCTGCCTGGCCCAGTTCATGTTGATCATCGACATCACCGTCGTGCAGGTCGCGCTGCCGTCCATCGGGACCGACCTCGGCCTGGACCGTGAGGCGCTGACCTGGGTGGTCACGACCTACACGCTGTGTTTCGGGGGCCTGATGGTGCTCGGCGGCAGGCTCGCCGACGCCTTCGGCGCGCGCCGGATGCTCATGACAGGGCTCGCCGTCTTCACCCTCGCCTCGCTGCTGTGCGGGCTGGCCCCCGGTGGAGGGGCGCTGATCGCGGGGCGCGGGCTGCAGGGGGTCGGGGCCGCGCTGCTGTCGCCTGCCGCGCTCGCCACCATCACCGGCGTCTTCCACGGCGAGCGCCGCACCAGGGCGCTGGCGGTGTGGGCGGCGATCGGCGGCACGGGCGCGGCCGTCGGCGTGCTGCTCGGCGGCCTGCTGACCGCGGGCCCCGGATGGGCGTGGGCGTTCTTCGTGAACGTGCCCGTCGGCCTGATCGTCCTGGCCGCGCTGCCGTCCTTCGTACCCGCCTCCACCCCTTCGGCCCGGCGTCCGCTCGACCTGCCGGGCGCGCTGCTGGTCACCGCCGCCACGGCGCTGCTCATCTACGGGCTGGTCAGCGCGGGCGAGGCCGGATGGGGGACGGCGGCTCTGTGGCTGGCCGCCTCCGCCGTGCTGTACGCGGTGTTCGTGTGGGTCGAGCGGGTGACCGAGGCGCCGCTCATGCGCGCGGCCACGATGGCCAGGCGGCCGGTGCTGTCGGGCACGTTCGTCATGCTCATGGCCACGGGACTGATGCTGGGGCTGTTCTTCCTCAGCTCGCTCTACCTGCAGCGGGAGCTGGGGTACGGCGCGCTCGAGACGGGCCTGCTGTTCCTGCCGGTGGCGGTCGCGATCACGCTCGGCGCGCACCTGGGCGGGCGGCTGATCGGCAAGGTGGGCGGCCGCCCCGTCGCGGTGGGCGCCTTCCTGCTCACCGCCGCGGGCGCCGCCCTCATGACCCGCGTCTCACCCGAGGCCGGCGTCGCCACCACGCTCCTGCCGGGGTTCGTGCTCGCCGCCTTCGGCATCGGGCCCGCCTTCGTCACCGCGACGGCGACGACCATGGCCAACGTCCCCCCGGGGGAGGCGGGCGTGGCCTCCGGCGTGATCAACACCTTCCACGAGCTGGGCGGCTCGATCGGGGTCGCGGTGGTCTCCAGCCTGGCGGTGGGCGGCTTCCCCGCGGCTCTTGCCTGGTGCGCGGGCGCAGCCGCCGTGGCGGCGGCCGTCGCGCTCGGACTCGTGCCGCCGGGCAGGCCCGCCGCCCTCGTCGGCCACGGGCACGGACATGTCCAGGACCCCGACCACGGGCCTGGGCACGAGCCCGCCCAGGGACACGGGCACGGACACAGGCATGGGCACGGCTAGCATGAGGCGGACCCCAAGGAGGTTGATCATGTCGTTCGCCGTACTGGGCAGCGTTCTCGGTGACGCCGCGGCTCGCGCTTCCTCGCGGAGGTCCGTGACCCGCTAGCCCGTCCCCTCCGCGTCGAAGTGCTCTTCATCGACATTCCCCATCGATCAAGAGGAGCACGCGATGCTCGACGTCCACTGGACCGAGGAAGGCCGTCCCCGTTCGGCGGGATGGCGCTCCGCCGAGCCCCCGCCCGCCGCCCTGACGGCGGCCGACGACACGACGAAGGCCGACACCGCCCACCGCCTGGCCCTTGAGGGCACGGGGCTGGTGTGGCGGGGCGACTACCACAACGCCAGGCAGCTGCTGCGCGCGATGGCCCGCCGTATCGACAGGAAGGCGGCGGCGCCGTCCGGCTTCCACGAGTACCGGCGGGCGCGCGCCGCCAGGGCGCGCCTGCTGGGCCGGCTGCTGGTGCCGCTGGCGGCCGACCTGACCGTCCCCCTGCGCAGGGCGCCCGACGTACGGCCGGCCTGCGCCGAGGCGTACGGCTCCGCCGACCGCCCCACGCTCGTCCCGCTCACCGAACTGCTCGGTGTCGTCGGCGCCCACGAGTGGCGCAGGAAGGGCGTGGAGGTGCCCGCGCTGGGCGCCAGGATCCATCCGCACTACGGCGTCTTCTCCCCGGTCCGCGGCGAGTACGTGGACCTGGTGGCCCGCGCGCCGCTCCCCTCCCTGGAGGCCGCGTTCGACGTCGGCACGGGCACCGGTGTGCTGGCCGCCGTCCTGGCAGGGCGCGGCGTCGGGCGCGTGCTGGCCACCGACGTCGACGAGCGGGCCGTCGCCTGCGCCCGCGACAACCTCGCCCGCCTCGGCCTCAGCGGCAGGGTGGAGGTCAGGAGGCACTCCCTCTTCCCCGAGGGCAGGGTCCCGCTGGTGGTGTGCAACCCGCCGTGGCTGCCCGCCGAGCCGCACACCGCGCTCGACCACGCCGTCTACGACCCGGGAGGCCGGATGCTCGGCGGCTTCGTCCGCGGCCTGGGCGCGCACCTGGCCCCGGGCGGCGAGGGCTGGCTGATCCTGTCCGACCTGGCCGAGCTCCTGGGCCTGCGCACCAGGAGGGACCTGCTGGCCGCCTTCGCCGACGCGGGCCTGCGCGTGGCGGGGCGGCTCGAGGCCAGGCCACACCACCGGCGCGCCGCCGACGCCGCCGACCCGTTGCACCGGGCGAGGTCCGCGGAGGTCACCTCTCTCTGGCGGTTGACGCGGTGACGGGGCTCCTACGCCGTTATCGTTTCGACACCCACTATTCTTCGTATCTCAGCCTAAGGAAGGAACATCCCGTGACCCTCGACGAGCTGACCGCTCAGCGCGAGCAGGCCGCAGCCGACTACGACGCCCTCGTACGGCGCGGCCTGAAGCTCGACCTGACCAGGGGCAAGCCCTCCCCCCGCCAGCTCGACCTGGCCGACGGGATGAACGGCCTGCCGTCCACGCACCTGGCGGCAGACGGCACCGACATCCGCAACTACGGCAACCTGCAGGGGCTGGCCGAGGTCCGCGAGCTGTTCGCCGAGCAGCTGCAGGTTCCCGCCGCGCAGCTGGTCGCGGGCGGCAACTCCAGCCTGGCGATGATGCACGACTCGATCGTCTTCTCGCTGCTCAGCGTGCTGCCCGGCGCCTCGCGCCGGTGGGTCGAGGAGGACGAGATCGTCTTCCTGTGCCCGGTGCCCGGCTACGACAGGCACTTCGCCCTGTGCGAGCGCTTCGGCATCACGATGATCCAGGTGCCGCTGACCGGCGATGGCCCCGACATGGACGTCGTCGAGCGGCTGGTCGCCGAGGACCCGCGGATCAAGGGCATCTGGTGCGTGCCGAAGTACAGCAACCCCTCGGGCGTCACCTACAGCGACGAGACCGTCCGCCGCCTGGCCTCGATGTCCACCGCCGCGCCCGACTTCCGCATCTTCTGGGACAACGCGTACGCGGTGCACCACCTCACCGACACCCACGCCGAGCTGGCCGACCTGCTGGCCCTGTGCGAGGAGCACGGCAACGCCGACCGCGCCTTCGTCTACGGCTCGACCTCCAAGGTGAGCCTCGCGGGCAGCGGCGTGGCCTTCTTCGGCTCCTCGCCCGCCAACGTCGCCTGGTACCTCGGCAACCTCTCCAAGCAGAGCATCGGCCCCGACAAGGTCAACCAGCTGCGCCACGTGGAGTTCCTGCGCGACGCCGAGGGCCTGGCCGCGCACATGCGCAGGCACGCCGAGCTGGTCTGGCCGAAGTTCGAGACCGTCGACAGGATCCTCACCAAGGAGCTGGGCGGCACGGGGCTGGCCTCCTGGTCGGCGCCCACGGGCGGCTACTTCATCAGCCTCGACGTCCCCGAGGGCTGCGCGCGCGAGGTCGTCGCCAAGGCGAAGGCCGCGGGCATCGCGCTCACGCCCGCGGGCGCCACGCACCCGTACGGCGACGACCCCGCCGACCGCACGATCCGCATCGCCCCCACCTACCC
This sequence comes from Nonomuraea sp. bgisy101, assembly GCF_057708945.1. Taxonomy (NCBI): domain Bacteria; kingdom Bacillati; phylum Actinomycetota; class Actinomycetes; order Streptosporangiales; family Streptosporangiaceae; genus Nonomuraea; species Nonomuraea sp. bgisy101. The sequence goes on along the minus strand of NZ_JBYITD010000027.1, from coordinate 4,647 downwards.
CGACCTGGGGGAGCTGGAGGAGGCGATCACGGGTCTGACCGTGTGCGTCCGCCTGGTCGCGACGGAGAAGCTGCTGTCGCAGGCCTGACGGGCGGCGTCAGGGGCGGCGGCGCCTGCCGTACCTGAAGCCGAAGATGTACTCACGGGTCTCGCTGGGGTGGAAGGCGACGCCCACCCCAGGCTCGAAGGCGACGTTGTCCCGCGAGCAGTAGTAGAGCTCCTGCCACACCTGGAGCGCCTGCTCGCGGGCCGGCGCCTCGGCCTGGTCGCGCTTGCGCGCGCCGTGCGCGCCCATGACGAACATCAGCCCGAACCACCAGAACACGCCGGTCGCGCAGAACGGCCCCAGCAGGTCGATCAGGACGTTCGTCCGGTCGCTCATGGCCAGCGTGAGCGCCAGCACCACGTGCGCGAGAGCGGCGAAGCCGAGCAGGACGTAGCCCTGGTGGCGCGCCCTGGGGACCTCGTGCCTGGCGGGGAAGGACAGCCACACCGCCAGCTGGGTCCTGGTCATCGGGTGCTTCCTGGTACCGAGGAGCGAGGCGGCGGGCAGGTCGACGACGGCCCGGTCCTTGGGCATGCTCGCGCGCCCGAGGTGGAAACTCGTACCGTCGGCCACGACCCCCGGTACCGACGCCACCCTGTCGGCCTTGCCGCACTCCGGACAGGAGAGATCCATCCGGGCAGTCTGGCCCTGACGTGCGGCTGGCGCAAATCGGGTCGTAGAGTCTCAACGTGATTGAGGCACTTGTGAAGAGCCTTCCCGAAGGAAGGGTGCTGACCGACCCCGACGTGGTCGACTCGTACGCGCGCGACCGCACGTTCCTCGAGCCGGGCAAGGCCCTCGGGGTGGTCCTCGCCACCTGCCGCGACGACGTGGTGACCACCATGCGGTGGGCCACCGAGCACCGGGTTCCCGTCGTGCCGCGCGGCGCAGGCACCGGCCTCGCGGGAGCGGCGACCGCCAGCGAGGGCTCGGTCGTGCTGTCACTGGCCAGGATGGCCGCGATCCGCGAGCTGAACCCCGCGGACGAGATCGCCGTCGTCGAGCCCGGCGTGATCACCGCCGACCTGGACAGGGCGGCGCGGGAGCACGGGCTGATGTACGCGCCCGACCCCTCCTCCTACGAGATCTCCACCATCGGCGGCAACCTGGCGACAAACGCGGGCGGGCTGCGCTGCGTGAAGTACGGCGTGACCCGCGACTCCGCGCTCGGCCTCGAGGTCGTTCTGGCCGACGGCAGGATCCTCAACACCGGCCGCCGCACGGTCAAGGGCGTGACGGGCTACGACCTGACCGGCCTGTTCGTCGGCTCGGAGGGCACGCTCGGCATCATCACCTCGGCGACGGTACGGCTGCGCCGCGCCCCGATCGCTCCGCCCGCGACGATCGCCGCGGAGTTCGGCTCGCTGCGCGACGCCGCCGCGGCCGTGTCGGCGATCATCGCGGCCGGCTGCCAGCCGTCCCTGATGGAGCTGCTGGACAGGGCCACGCTGAAGGCGATCGACGACTGGCGCAACATCGGCCTGGAGGACGCCACCAACGCCATGCTGATCGGCCAGTCGGACGCCTCCGACGGCCAGGCGATGGCGGAGATGATGCGGGAGCTGTGCGAGGCGAACGGCGCCTCCTTCGTGGCGGTGTCCTCGACTCCTGAGGAGACCGAGGACCTCATCGGCATCAGGCGGATGGCCTACGAGGCCAAGGAGCGTCTCGGCGCGTGCCTGGTCGAGGACGTGTGCGTGCCGCGCTCGGCACTGCCCGACATGATCTCGGCGGTGGAGGCGGCGGCCGCGAGGCACGACGTGATGATCTGCACGGTCGCCCACGCGGGCGACGGCAATCTGCATCCTGTCTTCGTCTTCGAGCACGGCACGCCTGAGCCGCCCGCCGCCGTGTGGGCGGCGGCGGACGAGGTGTTCAGGGCCGCGCTGGAACTCGGCGGCACGCTGACCGGCGAGCACGGCGTCGGGCTGCTGAAGCGCCGCTGGCTCGGCATGGAGGCGGGGCCGGTCGTGACCGAGGTCCAGCAGGGCATCAAGCGGGTCTTCGACCCGCTCGGCATCCTCAACCCTGGCAAGGCGATTTGAACGTCATCGTGCTGAACGGCGGGTCGAGCGCGGGCAAGTCCTCGCTCGCCCGCGCGCTTCAGGAGATCCTGCCCGACCCTTGGCTGACCTTCGGCGTGGACACCCTGATCGAGGGGATGCCGCCCTCGTTCGTCACGGTCACCCCCGACGGCGAGGTGCGTGTCGGGCCCGCCTTCAGCGAACTGGACGGCGCGTGGATGGCGGGCGTGGCCGCGATGGCGCGCGCGGGCGCGAGGGTGATCATCGACGAGGTCTTCCTCGACGGTACGGCGCGGCAGAACCGTTGGCGCGCGGCGCTCGAGGGGCTGGACGTCCTGTGGGTGGGCGTCCGGTGCGACCCCGAGGTGGCGGCCGCGAGGGAGCGCGGGCGCGGCGACAGGGTGACGGGCATGGCCGCCTCCCAGGCCCTGCTGGTGCACGATGGAGTCGCCTACGACGTGGAGGTCGACGCGGGGTCCATGTCGCCGTCTGACTGCGCCCGGTCGATCGCGATCCGGACCAATCGTCAAACCGGTGAGACGGCTCACGAACCACACTGATAGCGTTTTGCCCCACCTATAGATGGAATACGGGGGTTCGACGTGACTCAGTTCCAGCCGTTGACCGCGGACGACCCGCGTCGGCTGGGTGCGTTCGAGATCACCGCGCGGCTCGGCGAGGGCGGGCAGGGCGTGGTCTACCTGGGCAAAGGCCCGGCAGGCGAGCAGGTGGCCGTCAAGCTCCTGCACAACGCGCTGGTGGCCGACGCCGACGCGCGAACGAGGTTCCTGCGCGAGGTGGCGGTGGCGCAGCGTGTGGCGAGGTTCTGCACCGCGCCCGTGCTGCACGCCGATCTGGAGGGCAGCCGGCCGTACATCGTGACGGACTACGTGCCGGGGCCCTCCCTGCGGCAGCTGGTCGACGGGGAGGGGCCACGCAGGGGAGCGGCCCTGGAGCGGCTGGCCATCAGCACGGCCACCGCCCTGGCGGCCATCCACCGTGCGGGGATCCTGCATCGCGACTTCAAGCCCGCGAACGTGCTCATGGGGCCCGAGGGCCCCGTTGTGATCGACTTCGGCATCGCCCGCGCCCTGGACTCCCCCGGCGCGACGGCCACGGGGATGGCCATGGGCACGCCCGCCTACCTGGCGCCCGAACAGCTCAGCGGCGATCCCGTGTCGGAGGCGGCCGACGTGTTCGCGTGGGGCGTCACGATGGTGTTCGCCGCGACGGGCAAGCCCGCCTTCGGCTCCGACTCCATTCCGGTCGTGATGAACCGGATCCTGAACGAGGAGCCGGAGACCGGCGGGCTCGACGGGGTGCTCGGCGAGCTGGTGGCCGCGTGTCTGTCCAAGGATCCGGCGCTGCGGCCCACGGCCGAGCAGCTGATCGCGCGGCTGACGGGGCAGACGACCGGGGAGACGGCGATGGCCGTCCACCAGACCGGCAGCAAGCTGCCGCCGCCGTTCCCCCAGCCCGGACAGCCGGGCCAGGCCGGACAGCTCGGACAGCAGGGCCACGCCGGACAGCCAGGTCAGCCCGGACATGCCGGCCAGGCCGGTGGTCAGCTCGGGCAGGCCGGTGGCCGGCCCGGCCATCCGGTGGCGCCAGGCGGCCAGCCCATGCCTCCGCAGCAGGGACAGCCGTTCGCCCCCGGCGCTCCTGTCCCCGGTCAGCGTCCGCCCTCCGGTGACACGGCCCAGCCCGGTGGTTCGAGCACGCGCCGCCGTACGGTGACGGTCGCGGTGTCGGTCGCGGCGGCGGGGGCCGTCCTGCTGGCGGGCACCGTCGTATGGGCGAACGCGGGCGGCAGGATCCCGGCGGAGCTGGTCGCGATCGACTCCCCTGCCAGCCAGGCCGCGAAGGATCCGACCGCCGGCTCCACCGAGGTGCTGCCCCCGGCCGAGCAGCCGGCCGAGCCCGAAATCTCGCCCGAGCTGACGCAGGACACCCCGACGCCCGAGGTGACCAGGTCGAAGAAGAAGGAGGTGGACGAACCGGCGGTCTCCGTGCCACACACCACGGTGCCTCCAGCCCAGCAGCAGCCGTCGCCGTCGCGGCCTGCGGCGAAGAAGCCGACGGCCAAGCCGACCAAGAGCACGGGCATGGTCGACCCCGATCCCGAGCCGACGGGGCTGACCGAGCCGACGGTCGGCGACGCGTACGGCAAGCCGACGCCCAAGCCGACGCCCAAGCCGACGGTGAAGCCCACGAGCAAGCCCACCACGACGCCCAGGCCGACCACGACGCCGAAGCCGAACCCGTACACGGCGGGCGGCGTCTGCGGGTCGGGCTACAAGGTGATCGACTCGCACGCGCTGAGCACGAAGGCCACGATCTACCTGCTGTACAACACCAGCGCGGGCAGGAACTGCGTGGTCACGATGTCGAAGTACGTGGTGCCCGCCAAGGTGTCGATGAACGCCGTCCTCCAGGTCAAGGACGGCGGCAGCGGCTCCAACCCCGGCTCGTTCACCGCGTACGCGGGGCCGGTGAGGCTGCCCGCGGTCAAGAAGTGCGTGATCTGGGGCGGCTCCTGGGGCACGTTGTCGTGGAAGAGCGGCTGGAGCCACTGCG
>NZ_JBYITD010000026.1:0-166405 GCF_057708945.1 Nonomuraea sp. bgisy101 | reverse complement strand
TGACGACACCCGAGGCCAGCAGCTCGCGCCGGCCGGTCTCTTCCTCGACCCTGGTGTGCCTGATCATCAGCAGGATGCTGATCAGCCCGCCGATCAGCGCGAGGGACGAACCGAGCGTCCATGCGGTCAGGCCGCCGACGCTCGCGTCGTAAATGGGGCCGCGCATGTGTCACTGCCGATAATGTCATCCGTGCAGGCCATCCGGCTTGCCTTACTGATCCCGACGTGCGCCGGCTCTGGCTCTCGGAAGGGACAGAGCCGCGGCAAGATGATCACTTGTGCTTCTTAGCCTGGCCTACCTGACCGTCACGAACGCCTTTGCCGCGCTGCGATTGCTACCGCTGGGAGATCGAGACAAGGACGTCGAGATCCTCGCCTTGCGCCACCAGATCACCATTCTTGAACGGCAGCTCGGCGCCGACACCAAGGTGACGTTCGCTCCCGAGGACCGAGCCTTCCTGGCCGCGCTCCTGTCATCGTTACCGCGCGAGGTCCTACGCCGACTGCGGCTCCTCGTGCGTCCGGATACCGTCCTGCGCTGGCACCGCGATCTGCTCAAGCAGAGCCACGCTCGCACTTGTCAGAGGAAACGGCCGGGGCGTCCGCCCACCGTGCGATCCATCCGCGTGCTCGTTCTACGGCTGGTCCGAGAGAACCCCTCGTGGGGTTACCGGCGAGTGCACGGCGAACTCGCCACCCTCGGCATCAAAATCGCGCCGTCCACCGTCTGGGAGATCCTCAAGCAGGAAGGCATAGACCCGTCCCCTGAACGAGCGTCGCTCACGTGGGCGGACTTCCTGCGCTCGCAAGCCGACGCGCTGCTGGCTTGCGATTTCATCGAGACCGTCACTCTGAACGGGCAGCGTCAGTACATTCTGGTGGCCGCCGAGATCCGCCGTCTCCTGGCACACCTGACCAGCGCCGCCACCCGCCCCATCGACCAAATCCTGCAACGCGCCCTGGCCTGGTCACACCATCGACGCGCTCACCAGGCCCGCGCCCGCAGCAGCCACTACTGGAAACGTTGGCTCCGCCACAACAAGATCCAACTGTAGATCACAAGCCCTTAGCGGGCGGCCTTCAGGATCAGCCGCGTGACCGCGTCGGGGTGGCTCAGCATCGCGACGTGCGAGCTGTCGATCTCGACGGTGGTGGCCTTGGCCCGCTTGGCCATGGCGCGTTCGGCCTGCGGGGGGATGATGCGGTCCTGCTTGGCAACGAGGAACCAGCTTGGCACCGTCTTCCAGGCCGGAGGCCCGGACGGGGTGACGAGCGCGGCAAGGGCGCCGGGACGCTGGGTCGCGGCCATGACGCCGGTGGTGCTGTGCGGCAGATCCTGGGCGCACAGGCGGTGGAAGTGGGCGGGGTCGATGTAAGCGTCGCCGTCACCGGGCCGCTGGAAGGGCGGATCGAACGCCGGAAGGTGCTTGGCGGGCTGATCAACGAGTACCACCGAGCCCCGTAGCCGCTCCGGAGAACGCCCAGCTCAAGCCCTACGCGATGGATTTTGAAGCGGTACAGGCCCATAGCTCGCCGCGATCAGGGCGTCGAACGTCTCGCGCAACCACTGATCGTCGGCACAGATCAGCTCTGCGAACTTACCGTCCACGCGCCGCGTATCCAGATCCCGCATCTCGATCTCTCCCCGGAAACCATTGATAGCGCCGCCAGGTCATCGACCGATACACTTATTCTATAGCCACTACTGCAAGAATCTGTCAACCCCCTCCTCGGTGGACTTGGCGGCAGGCCACGACTGGAAGTGATCACGTTGATCGAACGGCTCGACGACCCGGACTATCCCGCCTACACCACCGGTCAGGCCGCCCAGGTGCTCGGCGTGCAGCAGGCGTTCCTGCGCGGCCTGGACGCCGCCGGGGCCGTACGGCCGGGCCGATCGACCGGCGGGCATCGCCGCTACAGCCGTCGACAGCTTCTCTTTGTGACGCGCATCAGGGAACTGTTCGACCAGGGCCACTCCCTGGCCTCCACGATGCGGATCCTGTCGCTGGAGGACGAGCTGGCAGTCGCCCGCGCCCACATCGGCCGACTCCAGGATCTGGCGCGTGGCCTCGAGGCCGCCGCGTCCGAGGCAGTGGCAGCCGATCCGGCAGAGGGTCGCCCGGAAGTTAGTTGACAATTCGACCGCAAGCTTATCTACAATGTGGACTAGAGGTTTTCCTCTTGTGGCAGAACAGGTATCCCGGGGTGCCCAGGCCGCCCCGGGGGTCTTCGGAGGTGAAGCAAGATGCTGCTGACGTCGATCGACCCGTTCGTGCAGGAGTTCGAGCGTCAGTTCGACCGGCTCACCCGCCAGGCCGCCGCCGAGGGCGTCGGCGCGGTGATGCCGATGGACGGAATCCGCCGCGCCGATGACGTGGTGCTGCGATTCGACCTGCCCGGTATCGCCCCCGACTCCATCGAGGTCACCGTCGACCGCGGGGTGCTGTCGGTGAGCGCGCGCCGCGAGGAGGAGTTCGGACAGGACGAGCGCGTCTTCGTCCGCGAGCGGGTGATGGGAGCCTTCACCCGCCGCGTCTACCTGTCGGAGCACCTCGACAGCGACAGGATCGACGCCGACTACACCAACGGGGTGCTGACCGTGCGCATCCCGGTGGTGGAGAAGGCCAAGCCACGCAAGGTGGAGATCAGCCGCGGCCAGAGCAAGGCCATCAACGCCTGACCCGACGGCGGGGGGGCGGGCCATGGCGCAACACCGTGGCGCATGGTCCCTTGGCTCGCCCCCGGCCCCTGCGGCGACCGGGTGGCACCGCGGATGCGGTACCACCTGGTCATCGCGATGGTGCTGCAGAGCCGCACGTGGATTGTCAACTGGCATGAGGAGCGCGCTCTCGCAGCCGTCGACATCCCGCTGCTCGGCCTCCCCGGCCAGGCGCCCGTGTGGGTCGAGATCGAGCACGACCCCAACGACACCTTCGTCTTTCTCGACTTCAACTCCAGCGCAGTCACCCTCCACCCGGTTTCGTTGGGCAGCCCGCAGGCGGCATGCGAGAAGCCGTATCCAGGCGAGCAGCCCTACGCCTGCCGGCAGCTGACCGGGAGCAGTGGATCCGCGTCCACAGGCTGGGCGGTGTCGTCTTGTTCGGCGTTCGGCACGGCGTACTCGTCGAGATCAACAGCCCATCACAGGAACAGGCGGTGACCACCCTCGACAGCCTCGCGCCGACAACCGAGGCGGCACTGGCATGGTCACGCTGACCTGTGGGATCCGCGCATCCACCTAGATCCACCCCGGCGCTCAACATCTTCGAGCACTGACATTTGGTCCGCGCGATCCACTGACATCTTCTCCGCGCTCAACACGTCGCTGCCATACAGCAGCTCCTGGAGGTACTGCTCATCGCCGAGACACCACCCCACCCACCGGACAACACTCTGATCGTGCAGGGCGTGCTCTCGAAACCCGTGGAGTGTTCTGCGCACTTCTTCACAGACCGCCAGCAGAGACACCCACAGGCTGGAGTCAAGGCGAACGCCCAAACCGCGGAACACCGGACCGGGCTACGCAATCAGACAAAGCAGGTCCGCCGCGATGTCATGATCAACAAGGTAATCAGACTCACCACCGCAGCCGGACTAGCGGGCGTCCTACTCGCGACCGCGTCGGCGAACGCTGCTCCGGAGGAGCGCACTGCCGGACCCCACGCCACCAGCGCGGTGAGCGCTCAGTCGACTGTGCAGCGTTGGACGCGGAAGGACAAGTTCGCCACCGCCTACCACCCCCAATGTCGTGGCTGGGAGCGCCACATACCGCCCTACAGGAGCGGCCGGTACATCAAATCCAGCAGGCAACTGCACTGCAACAGGGGCGGCTGGGGCCGGCACATGTCGATCACGACCACGCTGCAGCAGTACCGGGGCTTTGGCTACTGGCGAACCAAGGCCACCAGATCCGCCAAGGACAGCAACGCGACGCCGGCCTTCACCATCAAGCAAGACGTGCGCTGGAAGTGCTCGGGCGGTAGCCAGCTTTACCGCACTCAGACGAGGCTGCACGTGTTCTCGGTCCTTCGCGGCAGTCAGTCGATCACGTTCCATGACCGTGTCCATTACCGGCGCATCAGATGTTGATCTGATCGTGGATAGACGTGGGCCCTGGTTTCTCGTCGCGGCCAGAGCCACAACCTCGACGGCGGCCCTCAGCACGAGACGATCATCACGGGGTCCCCGGAGTACCGGGGGCAGGAAAACACACGGTGAGCTACTGACAGAACTTGTCGCCGACCACTGTCAGTGTGTCTCGACGCTCAACACAGGTTGTAATGCCGAGGTGTGCGTGATCGTTCGGGCCTGAGGCTTGTGTGGAGGCTGCCTCGTTCGAGGAGGGCGTGGAGTCGTCGTGGTGGTCGACGGGCCGGGGCGGGCGGCTCTTCGGCCGGGACCGGCCGAAGAGCCGCACGCCCGGCCGTCGATCCGTCCCGGCCCGTCGACCACGCCGCGGCGCGGCCGACTCTTGATCCCCTATGAGAACGATTCGGCAATCGGCTGGGCTCGTGGTTGCGTCGTTCGCCAGCATCGGGCGGCCGCCGCGACGAAACCGGTCTGGTGGTTCTCGAGTTCTTTCGGCAACCGCGGCGGCTACTCGCCCTCGTCGCCCTGGTGGCGGTCGCTCCTGTCGCCAGCGGATTGTGCGCGCCGGTCGAAGTCGTCCTTGGCGGTCTTGCTGTCGGAGTTCCTGGCGGCTGCGGACTGGATACGCGCAGCTGCCTGCTTGCTCATCCGCGTGTGCTTGCCCATGCCCTCGGCCGTACCCGGCGAAGGCCCTGCGCTTGACGCCGGAGCTCTTCGATGAAGCCGTTCGCGGGGGCGCGAACTGTCCGCCATGTCCCTATGTCCAAAAGATCACCCATGACTGATCTTGTCGGTCTGGTCGGTCGGACGGATGGTGGTGATCGTTGAGGCGTGGCTTGACGACGGCGAGGGAGACAGGCCATGGCGTTCTCTGGCATGCGAGGCGTCCTGCTGGTGGCGGCACTCCTGGGCACCGTGCTAGCCGGCTGCGGCGGCGGCCAAGCTGGCAAGCCCACACCGAGGGAGCAACACGAGACGCGGCTGAGCAAAGCGGCAGGCGTGACGACGCTCCGGATCGTATGCGTGAGGGACCTGTGGGAGCGGACGTCGAGGGTGGGGTTCCTGTCCGGGGATCCTGAGATCAAGGCGAAGGTGACGCCAGCACCAGGGGGACTGGTGACAGTTGAGCTGACCGGCCCCCAGCTCGTGGACTACCTCCGCATTCTCTGGAAGCGCGGTCCTTTGTACTCAGATCCGGACCCGCTCTCGATCCGCGTCTACAACGGGATCGCCCCTGTGATCGATCAGATCCAAGCAGGAGGGGTCCCCGCCGGCACGGTGCCCGAGGTGCGGATCGACGATCCCGTTGGAGGCGCAAACGGGTCATCGACGCCGACCAGTGCGGTCAGCCCCAGCCCGAGCCCGAGTCACACGAAGTCGAAGTAACGAGCCCACGGGTCGCGACGGACGCGCGACCGGTCGCGGCTCCGCGGCCTCATCCGCGACCCGCGATTGTGGTGGTGATCTGGTTCATGGAGGACTGGTTGCGGGTCGCGGCGTCGCCCTGGCCGTGCTCATGGGCAGCTGCACCGCGAGGGCCCGACCGTCGTCGGCCGCGACCGCAACCCGGGTCTCGAGTACGGCGGCCGCCGTCGGCGGTCGCCCTTGAAGACGTAGAGATAATTTGCATTCGATCATGACGTCCGGGTCGCTCGACTACAGCAGCCCCGTCTCTCGGTGGGGTCCCCGTAGCAAACGGCGGAAATCCAACGGATTTACGCCTGACCTGCGGGTTCTCGGGTTCCACGATCCTTGTTGATCATCTCCGCTACGGTTCGTCATGAACTAGGTGATCTGTGGCGCATGGAGTGATTGATGTCGACGAGGTTTTTGTCGGATGAGCAGCTGGAGCGTCTTCGGTCGTTCCTCGGCCACGCCTCGGCCGAGACCACCGCCCGCTACTTCCGGTCCGGGGCCGCGGAGAACGCGGCCGTCGTCGAGTGCGTCTTCGACCAGTGAGCGGCACCCGATAGTTACCCGGCAGTCAGTTCACCTGGTGACGTGGTCCTTACCGTCAGACGGCGCGACCAGGCGTTGGATTTTCCGCGAAAGCTGCATCCAGCGCCAATTGCATCTGATGCGAATACCCGACGTCACCATTGCCGGGGCCGTGGCCGGCTCCGGCAAGCAACGGATTCTCCTGGAAATCATCGACTCCCGCACTCCCCTCCACCCCCACGGAAGCGGTGCCATGACCACCCCCTTGCGCGACGGCGACCCCGCACAGATCGGCCCCTACCGCATCCATTCCCGGCTGGGCGGCGGCGGGATGGGACAGGTGTTCCTGGGCCGCTCCCCAGGCGGCCGCACCGTCGCGGTCAAGATCGTGCGCTCCGATCTAGCCGGTGACGCAGGCTTCCGGCGCCGCTTCGCCGATGAGGTGAAGGCCGCCCGTAAGGTGGGCGGCTTCTACACCGCCCCGGTCGTGGACGCCGATCCCGATGGGAACCCGCCATGGCTGGCCACCGCCTACATCCCCGGCCCCACCCTGCACCAAGCCGTCGCCGACCACGGACCCCTGCCGATGGAGTCGGTGGCCGTGCTCGGCGCCGGCCTGGCCGAGGGGTTGGACGCCATACACGCCCAGAACGTGGTGCACCGCGACCTCAAACCCGCCAACGTCATCCTCACCGCGGACGGCCCCCGCCTTATCGACTTCGGCATCGCCCGCGCCCTCGACGCCACCTCCCACACCCGCACCTCCACCGTGCTGGGCACCGCCGCGTTCATGTCCCCTGAGCAGGCCACGGTCCAGACCGTCGGCTCGGCCTCGGACGTGTTCTCCCTCGGCTGCGTGCTCGCGTTCGCCGCGACCGGCCACAGCCCGTTCGGTGAGGGCCCCGTGCACGCGGTCGTCTACCGGGTCGTGCACGAGGAGCCGAACCTGTCGGACCTGCCCGCCCCCCTGACCGCCCTTGTGGCCGCCTGCCTGGCCAAGGACCCCGCCGCACGACCCACACCGCGGGCGCTGCTGGACGAGCTGGCCGCCCTCGCCCCGCACGACCCGCAACGTGCTGACGAGGCCTGGCTGCCGGACGCCGTCACCGAGGTCGTCACCCTGCACGCGACGCGCGTCCAGACATCGGGCACCCTACTGCCTACCCCTCATGTGAAATCCACCGGGAACACACCCGCGAAGAAGGCATGGGGGTGGATAGTCGGGTGGAAGGGTGCGGCGGTCGGGCTCGCCCTTCTGGCTCTCGCCCCCACTGCCGTCGTGGTGCACGACGGCGGCACAGATCGCTTCTCCGCCTGGGTGAATCGTGCGCTGACCGACCCTGGCGTGCGCGATCTCGAGGTGCGGGACTGTGCCGCCGACGTCGACGGCTCGTTGGTCGAGGTCCCCTGCGACTCCGCTGACGCCGAATACCAAGTCATCCTCGAAAGTTACTGGGGGCGGGACTCACGCCCCAGCGATCCGGGCGAGAGCTGCGAGGACAGCGACAACGTGAAGGATTGGGACCGTGTGGTAGAGACCCCGAGTTACAACCTCTGCTTGGTGCGCATCCGTGGCGACTGAAGGCGGGCCACCGATCCGGACACGGCAGGGTCGCGGCGGAGCCGAGCCGGGTGGCCCCGTCCTTGCGTTGTGCAGCACCGACGCCGCCATGGACGCCCTGTTGGAGGTCGAGTTCGCCTGCCTCCCTGTGCGCTGACCTCGGGCGGGTGGACGGGCGATAACTCCGCAGGTCAAACGCGTCCTCATAAGCCCGAAACCCACATCGTTTCCGGGACGGCTGTCAGCGGGTACAAACGAGGCGGGCGAAGCATCGAGCGCCACAGCGCTCACCACGGCGTCCGCTGGGGTCGATGCCGTGGCGGACGCCGTCTCCTTCGCCTGCTGCCGGGTCTTGACGGGCCGCTCGTTTGCCCCCCGCTCTTGGCCTCCCGCTTGGCCTGCCGCCAGGTCGGCGTTGACCTAGGCCCGGCAGCACGGGCACCGCGGGTAACCCGTGAGCATCTTGCCGCGTGTCGTGACAGGGGTGCCGGGCGGCCAGGGGCAATGCTGGATGGCGCGTCACCCCTTGCGTTCCGGGTGGCCTTTCTCCGGTGGAGGTCTCGGTGTTTGGAGGGGCCCGAGGCCTCCGCCAGGGGGCGAACCTGGCTGGGGCTTCGCTGCGGCCAGATTCCGGCCACGGCGACGCGCTGGTGAAGATGGCTATATGCCACGTGCGTCTTGCCACCGCGTGTCGTGACCTTGGTACAGGCGGCTGGGGAGCGATGCTGGAGCGTGAGACGCAGTGCACCAGCGCTCGGGTGGAAGGTCTCCAAACTCCGGAAGGGGGCCTTCCACCCGCCCCACCCGTCTAGGCATGCGCCCTCTGGCTGGTTCCGGCGGGTCGTGCTCGTGTGACGCAAGCGCTAAACGGCACATCACCGCAGGTCAGATCCAACTTCGTTGGATTCACGGCCGTTGCTCAGCAGACCCCAGTAGCGGGCCGGGCGGCCGGTGCGCGCCTGTCCGATCGCCGCGGAACACGTGCAGGTGGTGCTGCTGCCAGCCGAACACGACCTGGATCGCCTCGTGCAGCTCGGCGAGGTTCGCGGCCGACGGCACGTGGACGCGCCGCCAGACGGGCGGGCGGACCCCGCGCAAGGTGACCTTCAACTGGTGAACGGTGCCCACGGTGACGGTGTTCACGACGGCGCTCACGGGCGGCTCTTCCCTCGGTGTGTCCGGCAACGGTGGCGGCCACCGTAGTGGTGCGGGCCTGCGCCGCAGTGCCTGTGCGGGCCGGTTGGCCGGGCGTACGGTGGCGCCATGGTGACCTCTCGCCGGTGCCGGCAGTGCTGGCGGCCGTTGCACGTCACGGCCAGAGCCGATGCGCGCTACTTTGGCCCGGCATGCCGGGCCAAAGCCCACCGGCGCCGCCTGTACGCGCGCAAAGAGTTCACCGCCGACATGATCGCCGTCAGCATGACGCACTTGCAGGACACGGTTGGATGACGGGGAACTCCTGTGTGAGTACGGCGCTGTCTTCGGCAACACGCTCCGAGGCTGACCGAGACTCGTTGCCCGCGCGCACCACGAAGCGTCTACTGGTCAGACGGGATCGGTGAACGAGATCGGCTTGCCGGTGGCGTGGGCATATGCGATCTCCCTGCTCGTGGACTCGCCGATATACCCGCCGGGGTTGACGACCAGAACCCGGTCAGCCAGGTCGATCTTGCGCAGGTGGAGGGCGTCCAGCGCGGTCTTCTGCTCGTTGGTGATCAACTCGTCTGCTTCGCCTGGCGCGACGACGATGACACCGGCGAAGGTCAGATCACGGTTCGCCGCACGCATCTCGTCCACGAACCGGGTAGAGCCGCAGATGCAGACAATCTCGGGTCGGTCGGGCACGGCTCAGTCCTTCGGTCGAACGGGAAACCGTCAGTGTGCACGTTGACATCACAGACAGGCACACGAGCCAACAGTTTACGCAGCGAGATGGACACCACGCGGCTGCACCGTCGCAGGCGGGAGGCGTGGCCCGTACCGCACGGCCCAGAGAGGCCGACCTGTACGACGGAACCGGACCGTACGCCAAGCTTCACCACATCGCCGGGCTTACCCGTCGTGGTGACCTGCGAGAACTGGCTGAGCGTACGTTTTCGTTCCGCTGCACTTCGACCCCCGTAGCCGACACCGGATCACTAGTGGTCGACCTACGCGAGGACGAAGGGACTTGGACCGTGGAGAACGTGGTCGACTGAGCCAAATTCCACTGCCACCACCGAAAGCAGGGCGGGGCGTTCGTTGCGTTCGGGGCCGCCGCGTCACTGCGAGGCGTTCCTCGGGCGTCTACTCACTTCGCATCAGATGCAAGATTCCTGCACCTGATGCAGAACTCGGCTGTGCTGAGCGCATCGAGGGACGCCGCCGTACGCGGGGGAGCAGCACTGACCGGACTACAGGCGATGTCACCACCCCTTCGCGGCCTGTCTCTGCCGTATTCCGGTGGCACCCGTGGTTCACCGCCCGCTGGGGCAGCGCGGCCGCGGCGAACCGCGACGCGCTCGGCTCGGCGTTGGAGTGGTGGCGTAGTCAGGACTGGCTGGCCGGCGACCCGCTGCGGCGCTTGCGCCGCCGGGCCCGCACCCGCGATCGCACCTGGGCGCTGGCCCGCGCTGAGGTCGAGGCCATGCTCACCCGCTCGAGCCTGCCGTTGCGCGAGCGGACCCTGTTTCGGCTGCTGTATGAGAGCGCGGCGCGGGCCGAGGAGGTCCTGGCCCTCGATGCAGACGAGCTCGACCTGCGCAACCGCCGGGCCAAGGTACGGCGCAAGGGCGGCGCCGTCGACGTCATCGTCTGGCGCACCGCCACCGCCCGGCTGCTGCCCCGCCTGCTGAACGGTCGCGCCGCAGTGGGCCGGTCTTCCTCACCGATCGCCGCGCCCGCGTCGAGCTGCCTCCCGGCGACGTGGATGCCAGCACCGGGCGGGCGCGACTGTCGTATCGGCGCGCGGCTGAGCTGCTCGAGGCCGCGACCACGACCTGGCGGCCGGACCGTGGACGCTGCACCAACTGCGCCACAGCACGCTCACCCACGCAGCCGCGTGATCGCACGCGATAAACCTGGCGACGTCGGCGATCATCCCCGGGATACTGGTCGCCCATGGATGAGGTCAAAGTCGTCGTCGCCCATTCCGAGCGCGCGACTCTGCGCGTCGGTGACGTGTTCTTGAAGGTGGACGCCGATCAGGCGCGCATCGACGTCGAGGTCGAGGCGATGTCCCTCGCGCCGGTCCCGACCCCGGAGGTCCTGTGGCGCAAGCCGCCCGTGCTCGCGATCGCCGCACTCCCGGGGACGACGCTTGGGCGCCTCGGCGGGCCGTCGACCGGGTCGCCGGCGGCGTGGGCGGCGGCGGGCGCCGCCATCCGGAAGCTGCACGAAGCGCCCCTGCCGCCCCTGCCGGGCCGGGCCGGCCGGAGCATCGTCGCGCTGGCGGCGGAACTCGACGACGAGTGCGAGTTGCTCGTAACGAACGGTGTCCTGCCCGCTGACCTGGTCACCCGCAATCGCCAGGTCGCCGAGGCCGCGCTCCGGCCGTGGACTCCGGCGTTCACACACGGCGACCTGCAGATCGCGCACGTCTTCGTCGACGGCGACGAGGTCACCGGCATCATCGACTGGTCCGAGGCGGGCCAGGGTGATGCCCTGTACGACCTCGCCACCTTCACACTCGGACACGAGGAGCACCTCGACGACGTCATCGCCGGCTATGGCACCGACATCGACCTCGACGTGATCCACGCGTGGTGGTCGTTGCGAAGCCTGCTGGCAGTTCGCTGGCTGATCGAGCACGGCTTCGACCCCTTCGCGCCGGGCTGTGAGGTCGACGTGCTGAGATCCCGGATGTGAGGCTGCGCGGGCCCGACTGCTACGTATGCGTTCTGACGCATCGAGCAGGCCACCCCCTGCCGCCGGTGGTGATTGCCGCGAGCGGGATGCCGTGCGCTTCGACCTCGACGCTTTCCCCCGGCCTCGGCCGACTCATCAGCCACCCGCTGCCGGCCGGCGAACGGGACTGGTTCACCGAGGGACTCGACGTCATCCTCGACGTCTCCGCCCAGCCCACCATTAGCGAAGCCCACCAGTGATGATCCACAGGTGGCCGAACGGGTCACGGACGCGGCCCGAACGTTTGCCGTAGGACCGGTTCTCGATCGGCACGACCACCTCGGCGCCGTGGGCGATCATGCGTTCGCCGACCGCGTCCGGGGCGTCGACCTCGATCTCGAGGAGGACCGCGGAGCCGCCGAGGTCACCGGGTGAGAGCCACCCCCATGAGGAGACGGCCGGGGAGACCCGGAAGGACGAACCACCGATGCGGTGCTGAATGACGCTGGGTCGGCCGTCGTCGCTCAGGGGAGCACGGAACACTTCCTCGGCGCCAAGGGCGGCCTGGTAGAACGCCGACGCGCGGTCTGGGTCGGGCACGATAAGACGAGGGCAAATGTGTGTGTTCGGTGTCATGGACCCATCGTTAGGCCTGGTGCCGACGGGGTCTTGAACATCTGGGAACGAACCGCACCCGGATGGGGTGTCACCTGAACGCGCGCTCTTCGCTTGGCTACCGGTCGCCGACCGACGGCCCCTGCACGGCCAGGCCTTCGGCGCGTAGCCACTCAGTGGGCGTACACCCGGCCATGGCCCGCCACTCCCGGGTGAGGTGCGCCTGATCGGCGAATCCCGACGCGGCGGCGACCGCCGCCAGACCGACACCCCTGGAACGAGCGGCGTCCACGAGCCGGCCCCGGACAGTCTCGAAGCGGACGAGCCGTTGGTACTCCTTCGGCGTCACCCCGAACTCGGCTCGAACCAGACTGCTCAGATGCCGCCGGGAGCACCCGAGCCGGAAAGCGGCCTCCTGCACTCGGGTGGTCCCGGACAAGGCTGCGATCGCGGATCGCAGTTCGTGGTGGTTGGCGCGTTCGCCGTGCCGACCGAGGCCGGTGAGCAGGGACTGCGCGACGAGGGCGCGACGCTGCGGCCATGTCCGGCAGGCCGCAAGCCGCTCCGGCAGGTCCGCCATCGCCGGGACGACGTCGGCGAGATCCACGATGTGCCCGGCCAGCGCCGACGCCGGGAGCCCCAGCAGTGCGCCGGCGCCCAGCGGGCTGAGCGTCAACCACACCCCGCGCGTGCATCCCACCTGCCTCAGCTCGGCCGCGTCCAGATGGAGCCCGGCCACAACAGCCCGGTGCCGCTGGCTCGAGCCGGGCCGCCCGACCCACGAGATCTCGAGCGAGTCCTCCTCGGGGATCGTGATCGACACCGTGGACGAGGGAAGTCCGCGATGGACGGCGACCGGGCCGGACCCAAGTTCGTACGCACCCAGCATCGCTACGAAGGGCGCCAGGGCGGTGGACATCGGGTCGGCGGGCACGGTCACTCTGACACAGTACGAGGGCTGAGGGGGTGCACCCAACGCAGGCCCGCAGCAGCGACCTGCATGCCGCTCAGGGAGGGCCTGCCCTTCAGGGCCCTGGTCGACGATCTGGTTCGTTCCACCGCCACCGGGCTGCCCTGTGCGGGCGGACACCAGGCGATCTGGTCGGACCGTCGCCGGCGGCAAGAGCGAGGCAGAGTCAGCGACATCAACCGTGGCACGTCACACGCCCGAGCCCGGCACGGCCGGCCGCTTGGGCCAGCGCAGCCGGGATCGGATTGCGGGCGGCGTGCCGATGTAGTACCGGGAATCAGGACATTGCCCTGGTTGTCGCGCGGGTCGGCGACCGGAGTCACATTGGCGCAGGCCGAGAACTTGCGGCCGGCGGCGGTCAACTCGCGAGCGATCGATCTCTCAGCGGCTCGGTACGTCACGCTCGGCGGCGGGTTCCTGTCGGGAGGCTTCGCGATCGCGCTCCGGCTGGCAGCGCTGGCTGCGCTCGCTGTGGGGACCGCGATCACGGTCGACGCCACCGCGATCGCGGTCTGCTTGCCGTGAGGTTTCCTCGGCGCGGACTCGCTGCTCGATGTCTCGCTGGTCGGGTGGCAGATCCGCGCGTCGGTCGCTCTCGCCGTAGACGGCGGCCAGTTCTTCGCGGGCGTGGTCTCGGGTCTGACGCGCGTCGGCAGCGCGGGCGCCGGCGGCGGTGATGTCGCTGTTTCGGGCGCCGCGCTGGGCTGCGTCGAAGTCGCGGACCATGTTGTCGATGCGACGGACCGGTGGTCGGCGTTGTCCATGGTGTGGCGTTGTCAGATGTCGTGTTCGATGACGCCTGAACGGTTTTACGAGGCCGGGGCGGTGTGCGGGAATCACGCGTCCTTCTCGTCCCGCCAGCCGCCGGGTTCGGGATGGTAGCCGTAAGCGGCGGCCCGCACCGTGTCCTCGTCCTCCAGCCCGGAGCCGATCGTCCCGCCGACGGTGGCCAGCGAGCTGATGATCCAGGCCAGGTTCAGATAGTCGGTGAGATCGACCGGCCGCTGCAGGTTCTGTTCCAGCACGGATGTGTCGATCAGCAGCGCCGCGGCGAGTGTCGTTCCGGCGAACAGCACCAGATAGGACACCGCGGCGGCCAGGCTGAGGGTGAGGATCGTGCCCAGGTTGAACAGCCGGGCCAGCTCAGCCGGTGTCTCCCGGCCCGGTTTCTCCCACAGGTCGTGCGCGACGATCAGCCAGGTCACCAGCGCGGTCAGTCCGAGAAGCATGATCACGGTGAGGCGGAGTCCGCCGAGCGCATCACCCATTTCCCAGATGGTGCTGGTGGTGAGCGCGAACGCGGCCGTGGCGAAGGCGCCGGCCAGGAGTTTGGACAGGCCCAGCAGGGCGCGCCCCGGGCGGTTGGCCCGGACCATTCCGGTCAGCAGCCGCACCCGGCCGGCCAGCCGCGAGGCGACGTAGCCCAGTTCCCCGGCATCGGCCTCGCCGACCACCCGGTGAATGGCGGCGACCTGGCCGGCCAGCTCGGCCGGTGCCCGGCCGGCTGACGGCACCCGCTCCTCGGAAGCGTCAGTGAGCAGCAGGCTCACGAGACCCGGGACGGCCGCGCGGAGCGCTCGCAGCTGGCGCAGCCCCAGCGCGGGCAAGGACACCGCCGCGACTCGGCGCCGGGCGGACGTCTGCGCGACCAGCGGCACCCGCTCGGTGTGCAGTGGCAGGTCGGTCAGGCAGATCGCGACGTCCCACCGGGCGTCGGCGCGCCGGCGGGCGAGATCGTCGAGCAGCGCCTCGACGCCGCCGGCGCGGCGCGGAGCCAGTTCGCCCCAGCCTGCCCGGACGGTCCACCGCACGTCCGGGTCCACCTGCTCGGCGAGCCGGTCGGCCAGCTCGGCGGCGAGCCGTGCGACCACCTGCGCCGGATAGTCCGGCGGGGTCGCCACGAGTCCGACGACGATCTCCGGCCGATGTTGCTCACTGATGGTCATGGGCGCTCCTCGCCGGTAGCCGAGCGAAATCCCGGAGCCGACTACCCACAGTCGCGGGCTACATGCGGCTTGTATCGGATCATGCTCATATGGCCGTCGAGTAACCGTCCACGCGCCTCGACGTCACCGTTCGAGGACGACGGAGGGATGCTGTCGGTGATCCTCTCGAAGGCCTTCCTCCTGGCCAACGATACGGCGATCACCGACCCGACGATCACGCGGCGGCTCGGCTGAACGGCCGCTCAGACACCGTCGCATAAGATTCCCGGGAGTCGTGCCCAACCGTGCCCGCTCGGCAGCGCCTCGGCGGAATTGCCCTCACTGCTCCCGCGGTCGGCACATGCTGATCCGCCTGGTACTCAGCCGCTCGGGCGTCCGTTCGGCGAGCGGCTTCAGAAATTGCTGTGACCTTCGCCCTCGTGGCATTATCCGCGCTGGTGAAAGGATGTGTTGGAGATGTCGAGTCTGGAAGGCGCACCCGTCGAGTTGATCAATCGGTTCAGCGAGCGGGAACTCCTGACCGGATTCCTCGCAGCCGTACGTGCCGGTGAGGGACGGGCCCTCGTTCTGAGCGGAGACGCAGGACTGGGTAAGACGGCTCTACTCGACGACATGGCCGCCAACGCGCTCGGATTGAGGGTGCTTCGGGTCTCGGGCATGCAATCGGAGATGGAGCTGGCCTTCGCCGGGCTGCATCAGCTCTGTGGCCCGTTGTTGGATCGGGTCGAGGCACTCCCCACACCACAGCAGCTGGCTTTGCAGACGGCATTTGGACTGGCGGAAGGCCCGCCACCGGCGCGGTTCATGGTGGGCATGGCGGTCCTCAGCCTGCTGTCGGAGGCGTCCAGGGAACAGCCATTGCTCTGCGTGGTGGACGACATGCACTGGCTGGACCGAGCATCGGCGCAGGCACTCGGCTTTGTCGCACGACGTCTCGGGGCCGACCCGATCGGCATCGTCTTCGGCGCGCGAACGCCGACCGATGAGGTGGCCGGCGTCCGTGAGCTGCGCCTCGGCGGGCTTGCCGATCAGCACGCGCACGAGCTGCTCTCCTTCGCGCTGACGGGGCCACTCGACACCCGGGTGCGGGATCAGATCGTGGCCGAGACCCGGGGCAATCCGCTGGCCTTGCTGGAGTTGCCGCGCACGATGTCCAGGGAAGAGCTCGCCGGCGGGTTCGGATTCCCGGGTACGGCTCCCCTGACGGGACGGATCGAGGACAGTTTCGCCCGGCAACTGGATGCGCTGCCCGACGACACGAGGCTGCTGATCTGCTTGGCCTCGGCCGAGCCCTCGGGTGAGGCCAAGTTGATCTGGCGGGCTGCCAGCCTGCTCGGGATTTCGCACGTGGCGGCCCGGCCCGCGACGGAGGTGGGGCTGGCCGATTTCGGGCAGCGGATCAGCTTCCGGCACCCGCTGCTCAGAAGGGCGGCTTACCAGTCGGCGACGGCCGAGCAGCGGCGTGCCGTACATCGCGCGCTGGCCGAGTCGACCGACCCGGATACCGATCCGGATCGCCGGGCGTGGCACCGAGCGCAGGCAACGGACGGGACGGATGAGGAGGCAGCGGCCGACCTCGAACGCTCCGCGAGCAGGGCGCACGCCCGCGGCGGACCCAACGCGGCCGCGGCGTTCCTGGAGCAGGCCGCTGCCCTGACCGTCGACCCGGCGCGGCGGGCCGATCACGCCGCGGCTCACGCCCACATGAGTGCCGGCTCGTACGACCGTGTCCTCGAACTGCTGGCGATCGTCCGCGCCGAACCGCTGACCGAACTGCAGAGCGCTCGCGCGGACCTCTTGCGGGGCAATGTCGCTTTCGCTTCCGGGCTGGGCAGCGACGGTCCGCCGCTGCTGCTGAAGGCGGCCAAGCAACTCGAACCGCTCGACCTTGATCTGGCTCGCGAGACCTACCTGAACGCGTGGATGGCGGCGATGTTCGCCGGGGACCTCGCGGTCGGCGGCAGCCTGGCTGATGTGTCCAGAGCCGCCCGCGGGCTGCCGGTGTCGGCGCAGCCGGATGAGGCCGAGCTCGTCCTCGACGCGCTGGCGCGGATCATCGTGGACGGCCCGGCCGCCGCTGCACTCGTCCTGCGACGCGCGGTCAGCGCGATCGTCGACGCTTCGCTCACCCCGGAGCAGGTGCTGCGCTGGGGCTGGTTCGCGCACGCCGCCGCCGTCGGCAACTGGGATTTCACCAACTGGCGCTTCCTGCTCGAACGGGAGGTGAAGGTCCTCAGGACGGCCGGTGCGTTCGATCTGCTGCCAATCGTGCTGGCAGCTCTGGGAACCGTGACCACCTGGTCGGGCGAGTTCGCGGCTTCGACGGCGATGTTCGCCGAGGCCGAGACGATCTGCGAGGTCACCGGGGCTCCCGCGGACGCGATCGGCCCGACGATGCTCGCGTGCCTCCGCGGCGATGAGGAGAAGGCCGTCCCCCTCATCCACTCGATGATCGCCGCGGCGGAGGTGACCGGCCAGGGCATGAGCGTCACCTACGCGAACTGGGTGGCGGCCGTCCTGTACAACAGCCTTGGCCGCTACAGCGAGGCACTGGCCGCCGCTGTGGCGTCGAGCGAGAGTTCCTCCGACCTGTTCATCGCCCTGTGGTCGCTGCCGGAACTGGTCGAGGCCGCCACTCGCACCGGGGACATCCCGGCCGCCGAAGCGGCTCTCGCCCGGCTCGCGGAGTCGACGACGGCCGGCGGCACCGATGTGGGACTCGGCCTCGAAGCCCGCTCGCGCGCCCTGCTCAGCAGCGGAGACGTCGCCGAGCGGCTCTACCTGGAGGCGATCGATCGGCTCGGCCGTACCCCGCTTCGGCCCGAACTGGGCCGGGCGCACCTGCTCTACGGCGAGTGGCTCCGCCGCGACAACCGCCGTGTGGACGCCCGCCACCAGCTGAAGACCGCTCACGAGATGTTCGTCGACCTGGGGATGAGGGCCTTCGCCGAGCGAGCCCGCCGCGAACTGCTGGCGACCGGCGAGCGGGTACGGCAGAGCGCGGCGGAGAGCGAGAACACCCTGACCGCCCAGGAGACGTTGATCGTCCAGCTGGCGTCAGACGGCCTCACGAATCCGGAGATCGGCGCCCAGATGTTCCTCAGCGCTCGCACCGTCGAGTGGCACCTGCGCAAGGTCTTCGGAAAGCTCGGCATCACCTCCCGCCGCCAGCTCGCCGCCGCCCTGCATCAGAACGGCGACTTGCTGAACCGCTAGATCACCGCTGCCAGTCCGGGCCCAGGCTCGCGGGTGTGGCGCCGGGCGGGCCGAGGATGACGTCCCCGAACTCCTCGGTCACCGCCTGGAACAGCTGGAGATCCCATTCGGTCTCGGCGGTGGCGAGATGAGCGGGCGTCCCGGTGCGGCGGATGAGTTCGGCGAACCGGGCGGGAGAGGTGATCGTCAAGCTGCGCGCCCCGTCTGGGCCCGCCTTGATGGTGTGCGGTGTGTTAATCGGCACGCGGTAGAAGTCACCCGGGCGCAGCGTGTAGGTGTCGACTCCGGCCCACACGGTCAGTGCGCCCTCGACGATCCAGAGGCGCTCCTCATAGCCGGTGTGCAGGTGCAGGGGCGTACCCGCACCGGGCGGCAGGGTGATATCGGAAATGTCGTGACGTCCATCGGTCTCCTCCCCGGAGGCGAGGACGGAGAGGCTCAGATGCTGCCCGAGGACGAATCGGCGGTCCTGGGAAACGGGCGGAGGGGAGGGGAAGTCGCTCATGAAGTAGCTCCTGGAAGTGGTTGGACGAGGATCTGCGCCGTCGCGGCGAGGCCGGCTGTGAAGAAGCCAGTGAGCTTGTCGACCGCGGGGTCGATGTACTCCTTCTTGTCGTAGAGATCGACGTGGCTGGCGTCCTTGATCCAGTGGATCTCCTTGGGGCCGACGGCGCGCTGGTGGGCTTCGACGGCCATCCAGGCGGTGACGGCACGCTCACCGATGATCTGGAGAAGGGGCCGGGAACCGATCAGGGGAATGGCGTGGAAGGCGTCGCTGGAGGCCATTTTGTCGATGCTCTCCCAGGCCAGGGTTTTGGCCGAGCGTTCGTGTTCACCACGTGGAGTGCAGTAGTACTCGAAGCCCTCGATGCCGTGCTCCCCGCCGAGGGCGTCTGCCTGTTCCGCGCTGTCGGGGAACATCGTCATCGCGCCGGGGTCCTCACCGCGTGCGGCGGCGGTGCGCGCCTGAGCGGCGGCGGCCAGCAGGGATTGGAAGACGGCCGGGTCCTGGGTGCCGTCGGCCCCCAGCCGGAACTGGCGGGCCGGTTCGGCGGTGGAGACGGTGGCTACCGCCCTGACCCGGTGGTCGCCGGCGGTCGCGGCCAGCGAGTAACTGCCCGAGGCGCAGATGCCGAGCAGGCCGATCCGATCCGGTGCCACCTCCTCGCGGGTGATGAGGTAGGACACGGCGGCCTTGAAGTCCTCCACCCGCTGCGCGGGATCCTCCAGCCCGCGGGGCAGGCCGTACGACTCGCCCTGGTAGGCGGCGTCGAAGGCGAGGGCGACGAATCCGCGCTCGGCCATCAGTTGCGCGTACGTGCCGGAGGTCTGTTCCTTCACCCCGGTGCCGGGGTGGCCGACGACGAGCGCCGGCCATGGGCCCGTCGCCGGAGCATGTGGGAGGTACAGGTGCGCGGCGATGCGGATGCCGCCGCTGAGGAAATGAACGTCGGTCTTGGCCATGGATCCTCTCCGCTGCTTCGGATGTCGCTGTTCTCTCCTGCCCACCCTGGTCCGGGATGCCGCGGCGGACATCAGTCAAATGACGGCCTCTCGGCGCTTTCGACCGTCAGGTGACCGATGCGCGGATCCTCGCCCCTGGCGAAAGGTGGAGGCACAGGCGTCGTCATCCGCACAGAAGAGAAGTGACATGAAGAGCAGTAATCCGATCCTCTCCCGCTGGGACGCCGGCAGGCGTGAACCGGCGCACGTCTCCCTCTCCGACACAGGTCGGGAGATCGGC
The DNA here is from genome assembly GCF_057708945.1 of Nonomuraea sp. bgisy101. Taxonomy (NCBI): domain Bacteria; kingdom Bacillati; phylum Actinomycetota; class Actinomycetes; order Streptosporangiales; family Streptosporangiaceae; genus Nonomuraea; species Nonomuraea sp. bgisy101. Next base: position 146,498 of record NZ_JBYITD010000026.1, on the reverse strand, counting down.
TCAGCCACGTTGACCATGAACGACGTCGTCGTCCGTACCGCGACGACCCTGGGAGTCGTGGTCGCGGCGGCTGTGCTGTCCTGGCTGCTGCTGCCCGTCGACGAGGCGAACCTCAGCCGGTCCTATGGCATCGCCGTGGTCGCGGCGCTCGTCGCCTTCGTCCTGGCGATGGTGCAGGCGTTCAGGTCGAACCCGGTGCCGGCGCTGATCCTCGGGTACGCGGCGTTCGAGGGCGTCTTCCTCGGCGTGTTCTCCAGCGCTGTCTCGACGCACATCGCGCCGGGTCTGGTCGGTCAGGCGGTACTCGGCACGTTCGCGGTGTCCGGGGGCACGCTCGTCGCCTACCGGCTGGGCTGGATCAGGGTCAATCAGCGGTTCGCCGGTTTCGTCGGCGCCGCCGCGATGGGCTTTCTGCTGTTGCTGGTCGCCGACTCGCTCTTCTCCGCGTTCGGCTCGGGGAACGGCCTGGGTTTCCACAGCGGAGTGCTTGGCATCGTCTTCGGGCTGATCGGCATCGTACTCGGCGCCGCGTTCCTCGCCCTGGACTTCAAGCAGGTCGAGGAGGCCATCGCCGAAGGCGCTCCGCGCAAGGCGGCATGGCTCGCCGCGTTCGGGCTCACCACGACCTTGGTGTGGATCTACCTGGAGGTGCTGCAGGTCTTGACGATCTTCAAGAGTGAAGACTGACGTGCAGTCTTGAAGACCCGGCGTCTTCATGAGGTTGTACGCCGTCCGGCGGTCCGGGCGGCGTACAGCGCGTGCGCCGCTGGGCACCCGGCCGGCTACCGGTTGGTCTCCGTGACGAATTGGCGTACGGCGGAGGCGAACAGCTCCGGCTCCTCCACATGCCCCAGGTGGCCGCTGTTCTCCAGAATCAGCAGGTCCGAGGCGGGGAGTAGGTCGTCCAGTTCGCGCGCCCAGCGCACACCGCAGATCACGTCGTGCCTGCCCACGATCACGAGGGCCGGGATCGTCAGGTTCTTGAGCGTGGCGCGATCGTCGATCGTGTCGGGTGCGAGATCTTCGTCCAGCCCGGAGATGTAGGTTGCCCGGATCGCGGCACGGAGCGGGCCATAACGTTCCTCCTCGCCCCAGAAGTCGGCGAAGTACGACGGCAGCACACCCTTGGCGACCGCCTCGGTCTGTTCGTCGTTGCAGATGCCGGGCATCGCGGCGAACGCCGCAAGCACACCGGGCAGCTCGGGGTGGTCGGCGTGCTTCGCCGCGAACGCCTCCAGCATGCGGCCCGCCTCGGCGGCGTGTTCCGGTCCGGTGACGGGTGCGCCCTCGTACAGCATGATCCCCGCCAGTTGCTCCGAGCGGTGCAGGGCGTGGTAGGCGGCGACGAAGGCACCGTGGGAGTGCCCGAGTAGGTGCACTTTCCCCACACCGAGACGGCTGATGAGCGCCGCCAGGAAGCCGCTGTAGCGCTCACGCGTGTAGCCGTGCGGGTGTGAGGGCAGGCGGCTGTCCCACGCGGTGCCGATGGGCTCGACGTACACGACGGTCAGGTGCTCTTCGAGCATCGGCATACGCAGGTACGCCCAGGAGATGCCCGGCCCACCGGAGTGGACCACGCACACGGGGCCGCTCCCGTGAACGTGGTACCGCTGGGTGAGACCGGCCACGCGGTAGGTGTGGGTGCCGGGGGAGAGAGGGTCTTGGTGTGTCATCGGAGGTTCCTGTCGATCAGAGGTCGGGAGAGGCGTAGCGGAGGAAGAATTCCTGGCCGCGATCACGGTCGCCGGCCGGGTCCGTCGGCGGAGCCGCGGGATGGCCGGCGACCGTGCCCGCCAGGCGGACCGGTTCGGGGAGACGGCTGAAGCGGCCGAAGCTGTTGAAGGCGGCCATGTGGTGGGCGTACCACTCCGGCCAGTCGGTACCCACGTCAGGGCCGGAGTCGGAAGCGTGGGCCGCTGCCGCGCGGCGTAGCGCATCGGCCAGGGCGGAAACGGAGTCGAAGATCACTTTCATGGAAGGCTCCAGCTAGGCTCGGGCGAGGGGTTCGGTGTGCAGGCCGTCCGGGGCGCGGGAGACGTCGGCGCGGTGACGGTGGCGGGCGGTACCCCGGCAGCGAGCGGCGACCCGGACGGGCCAGGCGTCGGCCCGCAGGCGGGGTGGCTCCAGCGGAGCGCCGCACCGCGTGCAGCGGGTCTCGGCGGCCACGATCTCATAGATGATCTCGATCAACCATTTCTCCGCAGGCCCGGGGGGTTCGTAGCGGTTCCACTGGCTCTCGTACCAGCTGGGCGCCTGAGGGACGAAGGTCCACGGCAGGAAGAACCACTCCATGGTCAGCGTCCGGTGCGCAGAGGAGCGGCGGTGTCCCGGTAGGTCTCCAGGAGGCGTAGCCAGACCTCGCTGAGCGTCGGAAAGGCCGGAACGGCATGCCAGAGGCGGTCCAGCGGGATCTCGCCGGTGATGGCGAACGTCGCCGACTGAAGGAGCTCGGCGACGCCACGGCCGGCGAAGGTCGCGCCCAGGACGGTGCCGCGGGCCGGGTCGAGGAGGATCCGAGCCCGCCCCACATAGCCGGGGCTGTGCTGATGGGCGCCGGCGACGAGGCCGAGATCGTAGTCGACGATGTCGACGTCCCTGCCCTCGTTCGCGGCGTCGGCGGTGGTGAGGCCGACAGAGGCGATCTCGGGGTCGGTGAAGACGACCTGGGGTACGGCGACGCGGTCGGCGGTTCCCGTGTGGGGACTCCACGGGCCGCGGTCGAGAGGAAGATGGCGTGCGCGGTCGGAGATGACCGCGCCTGCGATCCTTGCCTGATACTTGCCCTGGTGAGTGAGGAGGGCGCGCTGATTGACATCGCCGACGGCATACAGCCAGGTGCCGGTGACGCCGAGCACGGCGTAGGTGTCGTCGCTCAGGAGCCAGCTACCGGGGCGAAGACCGACGGTCTCCAGGCCGAGGTCATCGGTGCGAGGGGCGCGGCCGGTCGCCAGCAGGAGCTCGTCGGCACAGAGCACCTCCCCGTCGGACAGTTCGAGGCGGACGTCGTCGGTGCGGGTCGCGGCGGTGACGGTGGTGTCGAACCGAAGCTCGACGCCCGAGGCGCGCAGCGCGTCGGCGACCAGGTCGGCGGCGAACCGCTCCGTCCGGGGCAGCAGCCCAGGCTCCCGGACGACGAGGGTGACCCGCGAGCCGAGCGCCCGCCACGCGGTGGCCATCTCGACGGCCACGACGCCTCCGCCGACGATGGCCAGCCGCGGCGGCACCCGGGTGGCGCTGGTGGCCTCGCGGCTGGTCCAGGGCTGCAGGGCGGAGAAGTCAGGCTCGGGTGGCAGGGCTGCCCGGGTCCCGGTGCAGACGGCCACGGCGTGCCGCGCCGACAGCCGCAGGACGGCGCCGTCGGCTCCGGTCACCTCCACGGTGCGCGGCCCGGCCAGCCGCCCGTGCCCGCGCACCAGCGTGATGCCCGCCTCCCTCAGCCAGCGCACTTGGGACTGGTCGTTCCAGTGACCGGACATGCGGTCGCGGTGCCGTAGCACGGCCGCGACATCCAGTGGATCAGGGTTGAGGCCCGGCATGCCGCGGGCCTCGGCATGCAGGAGAGCCGGGCGGAGCAGCGCCTTGCTGGGCTCGCACGCCCAGTAGGAGCACTCCCCGCCGGCCAGTTCGGATTCCACGATGACGGTGTCCAGCCCCGCGGCGGTCGTCCGGTCGGCGACGTTCTCACCGACCGGGCCGGCGCCGATGACGACGACGTCGAAAATGCGCACAGGATCTCCAAGAGTGATGGGGAGGGCGGGGGAGCCGCCCTCCTCTGGGGACGGCGTTCAGCGGCCGGGGGCGCGCTGGGTGACTTCCTGGAGGAACCACTGGTTCCCGTCGGGGTCATGGAAGGAGGCGAACGAGCCGTAACTGGCCCGCTCGGGGTGGAACCCGGACACCCGCTCGGCGTGGCCGGGGTGGTGGAAGACCCCGGACGTGTCGCGGAACGGGCCGCTCACCGTCACCCCACGGGCGGCGAGGTCCTTCAGCGCGGCTTCGAGGTCGGTGACGATCAGATGCGGGCCCAGATAGGTGCCCGGGGCCGTGGTGGTCAGCCCGTCACCGAAGATGATCGAGCAGGCGGAGCCCGGCGGGGTCACCTGGATGACGCGATATCCGTCGCGGACGGGGAAGTCCGCATCCAGCCGGAATCCCAGCGTTTCGACATAGAAGGCCTTCGCACGGTCCACATCGGACACCGGCAGGACGACGACTTCGAGTTTCCAGTCCATGAGATTCTCCTCAGCGGGTCGCGCGGTCGGCGGATTCGATGACGTTGACGACGACGCCCGGGCGCGAGACGGCGACGGAGTGGGACGCGGCGACCTCGATGATGTGGGCCCCGGCGCGTTCGGCCATGAACCGCTGGGCGGCCACGGGGATGTTGAGATCCTTCGTGGTGACGATGTCCCAGCTCGGCTTCTCCCGCCAGGCGGGCGCCGTCGACTTCTCCTCCAGCGCGGCCTTCGCGACCGGGCGTTGGGACGCGGCCATCAGCGCGGCCTTCCGCGCGGGGACGTCGGCGGCGAACTGGCGATGGAAGGCGTTCTGCCGGATGTAGAGGTCGGTGCCGACCGGCTCCAGCGTGCCGGGAAGCGTCGAGCCGGGGAACTCGGTGCTGAGCCCGAGCGCGCTCTCGCCGGCCTCAGGCAGGAACGCCGCCACGTAGACGAGGGCTTTGACCTTGCTGTTCCCCGTGCCGGCCGCGCTGATGACGCTGCCGCCGTAGGAGTGACCGACGAGGATGACGGGTCCGTCGACGTGCTCGATCAGCCCGCGTAGCGCGGCGGCGTCGGAGGCGACGCCACGCAGCGGATTGGCGGCGGCGATCACAGGGTAGCCGTCGCGGCGCAGGCCGGCGACGACGTCGTTCCAGCTGGAGCCATCGGCGAAGGCGCCGTGCTCCAGGATGACTGTGGGCTTCTGCTTCGGCGCCTTGCCGGCCGTGTCCGCCAGGGCGGCGACGGGAAGGACGCAGACGGCGGCGGCGATCGTCGCCGCCGTGGCGAGAAGTCGCCTGGACCGGTGGTTCATGGAGTTCACCTTCTGGGTGAGCGATTCTGACGCTCCCCACCCTCGGCTGTGCTCCGGCCTGCGCACATCGGTCATCTGACGGTGAGTCAGACGACGCCCGAGCGGCCGGGCGTCAGGTGACCGATGCGCCGCGAGCGGGGCGACGAGCACTGCGGCCTGAGCGGGGGCCAGGCCGCAGATCTCACCGCCCTGGTCGCCTGGGTCCGGGGGCCGGGCCACTGACCTCCCCGGGCCGGCCACGGGCACCGGATGTGCGCCCGGCCCGGCATATACCCGTGGCCCCCAGAGAGTGGACCAGGGACGTTCCCTGGGGCCACGGGACCCCCGCTGGGCGAGGCTGATCACCAGTCAAGTCACGCGGATTAGGGGGCGGCGAGAGTGATCATCGGCAGGAATCATGAGCGGGCGGTGATCTCCGGCATGGTGGAGTCGGTCAGTGGCCAGGTGATGGTCGTACGGGGCGAGGCGGGTGTGGGCAAGAGCGCCCTGCTTGAGGAAGCGGCGGAGCTCGCGGTCCGGGACGGTCATCTCGTGAGCCGGATCACCGGCGTCGAGGCCGAGTCCGAACTGCCCTGTTCCGGGTTGCACCAGCTGCTCTACCAGTTGCTTCCGCTGACCGACAGCCGCCCGGTGCTCGACGCGGTCACCGGGCGGCAGGCGGACGATCTCCCGTCAGTGATGACGCTCGGCATCGCGGTGCTCGACCTGCTGTCGGAGATCGCCATGCGTCGTCCGCTGCTGGTGATCCTCGACGACGGCCAGTGGCTCGACGACACCAGCGCCGAGGTCTTCGGCTTCGTCGGACGCCGGATCGGAGGCTTCCCGGTGAAGCTGCTGATCGCCGTCCGGGACGAGATCGCTTCCCGGTTCGATCTGGCCGTGCTGCCCGAGATGCCGGTGGGCCCGCTGAGCGACGAGGACGCGGTACGCCTGCTCGACCAGCGGCACCCGTCCCTGACCGAGGAGGTCCGCCAATGGGTGCTCGACCAGGCCCTCGGCAACCCCCTCGCGCTGCTGGAGCTCCCGTCCCAGGCGGGCGACGCGGGATTGCCGCGAAAGCTCCACCGCCTGTACGGCTCCCGCATCGCCGAGCTCGGCGACCAGGCTCGAGCGGAGCTGTTGATGGCCGCGCTCGACGGTGTCGGTACCCGGCCGGGCGACGGCGGCCAGAAGCCGCGCCACCGGATGCGCAACGTCGACGAGGCCGTGGCGTGCGGCCTGCTGGACGCCGAACCGATCACCGGTGACGTCACCTTCCGTCACCCGCTGGTCCGCTCGAGCGTCGTGCAGATGGCGACCCCGGACCAGTGCCGGGCGGCGCATCGCGCGCTCGCTGACATCCACCGCGACGATCTCGAACGTCGTGCGATGCATCTGACCGCCGCGCATGTCACACCCGACGAGCTGAGCGAGGATGCCGGGGAACGGGCCAGGCGGCTCGGCTACGCGACGTTTCTGTCGGGATACGCGGCCAGACTCGGCGCCGAGGTTCCCCCCGGCCCGCTCACCTATGGTCCTGACGTGGCCGCCGTCGCCGTCCACCAGGCGTTCTTCGAAGACGGCGACGTGCGCTCTGCCTATCGGCAGGTCGTGGCGATGATCGAGGACATGCGCGGTGAGCGCACGGAGACGCTCGCCCGGATGCTGGACCTCATGCTCGTGATCACGCGGTACGCGGCCGACCCTGAGCTGTGGTGCGAGGCGCACGAGATCCTCGCGTCCTTCGGCGACTTCGTCACCGAGCAGACCCACGTCTACGGCAACACCTGGAGCGATGTGGTCCTGCATGGGCGCGGCTGGGCTGAACCGCTGGAGCGGGCGGCGGCGAACCTGCGCGCGCGGGAGCCCTGGGACGTCTCCCGCCTGGCCGTGGCGGCCTACCACCTCGACATCGTCACCCAGTACCGGCCGCACCCGGAGCGCGTCGTAGAGCGCGAACTGGCGACGGGCACCGTTTTCAGCGGCATGTTGATGCTGACGGTGATCATGCTGGACCAGATGGGAGCCGGAGACTGGGAAGCCGCGACGCGGACGGGAGAACGAGTCCTCGCGCTGGAGGTCGAACACGGCCGTCATCAGCTCGCCTACCAGACACGGGCCCACCTCGCGCAGCTCGCCGCCCTTCGTGGCCAGGTCGCCCGGGCTCGTGAGCTGTGGGCCGAGGTCGAGACCTGGGCCCGCCCGCGCGGCGTCGGCCTGCTCACCGATCTCGCCGACTCGGTTGCCGTGACGATCTCGCTGAGCTCGGGCGACTACGAGGCCGCCTACCGCCAGGCCGCCGACATCACGCTACCGGGGACCTTCTGGGCCTACCGCGTTCAGGCGTCACGGACTCTCCTCGACTTCGTCGAGGCAGCCCTGCACACCGGCCGTACGGAACAGGCGCGCCGGCACGCCCTCGCCGCCAGCGAGGCGGGCTTCGCCGACCTCTCCCCGCGCCTGGCCCTGACCTGTTACGGAGCCCTCGCGATGACCGCGAGCTCGGAACGAGAGGCCGCCGAGATGTTCGCGCGCGCCATCTCCCATCCCGCGGCCGCACGGTTCCCGTTCGAAACGGCGCGCATCCAGCTGGCCCACGGGGTACGGCTGCGCCAGGCCCGCGAACGCACGGCGGCCCGGCCTCTCCTCGTCCAGGCAGCCGAGACCTTCGAACGGCTCGGCGCCGCCGCATGGGCCGAGCGAGCCGGTACCGAGCTGCGGATCATCGGCGCGACTCCGCTGGTCTCCGCTTCGTACACGTCGCTGACCTGGCAGGAACAGCGCATCGCCGACCTGGCGGCCAGCGGCCTCACTAACAAGGAGATCGGTACGCGGCTGCGGCTGTCACCGCGTACCGTCAGCTCCCACCTGTACCGGATCTTCCCCAAGCTCGGTGTCTCGACCCGAGCGGCCCTCCGTGACGCCATGAATCGCCCCGACCGGGTCGCGGTCAACAGCTGACCCGCCGGACCGTGGACCCGGCCGGGGCGACCCGGCCTCACCTTCAGCTCGCCACGAACTCCAGCAGCGCCCGATTGAACGTCTCCTCGAACGCGCCGACCAGGCTGTGCGGGGCTCCCGGCACGATCTTCAACGTCGCCCGAGGCAGCAACTCGGCCGTCTTGAGGGCCGACGCCGCGATCGGCACGATCTGGTCGTCCTCCCCGTGCACGACCAGCACCGGGATGTCGATCTGCGGCAGCTCGGCGGTGAAGTCCGTCTCGGAGAACTGTTTGACGCAGTCCAGCGCGGCCGACAACCCCGCCGCCATGCCCTGCGACCAGAAATTCCCGGCGCTTGCCCTCCGACACGCTCGCACCGGGGCGGTTGAACCCGTAGAACGTCTCGCTCAGGTCGTAGTAGAACTGCGATCGGTTCGCCGCCACGCCAGCACGGATTCCGTCGAAGGCTTCCAGCGGTGTGCCTTCCGGATCGGCGGCCGTCCTGAGCATCAACGGCGGCACGGCGCCGAGCAGGACGGCCTTGGCCACCCGCGCCGAGCCGTGGCGGCTGAGATAGCGCACCACCTCGCCACCGCCGGTCGAGTGGCCGACCAGGACGGCGTCGCGGACGTCCAGGTGCTCCAGCAGTTCGGCAAGGTCGTCGGCGTACTGGTCCATGGTGTTGCCGTCCCATGTCTGGGTGGAACGGCCGTGCCCTCGGCGGTCGTGGCTGATCGCCCGATGCCCGTTCGCGGCGATGAGGTGGGCCTGGCGGTCCCAGGCGTCCGCGTTCAACGGCCAGCCGTGCGAGAAGACGACGGGGCGGCCGGAACCCCAGTCCTTGTGGAACTTCTGGGCCCCGTCCTTGAGGGTGATGAAAGGCATGATCGGCACCTTTCGCTCGTGCGGAACGGCCGGAGGTCTCCGGCCGCTTCGATGCTGGCCTCGGCCGGTCTGATGCCGCGCCGGTCAAACGACTGCCGAAGCGGTACCGCCGACCGGCGTCAGATGACGCGCGAGAGGCCGTATACGGGTTGTCGGCCTGGTGTATACGCCCTATCAGCGCTGTTCAGGGATGGTGCGTCGGCGGAAGGGCGCGCCCGGTGGGGTCCCTTCCGGGCATCGCCGCTAACACTTCGTCAACGTTCCGCGGAAACCCGGCACCTAGGGTCCTACGCCATGTCGAGTCACCCGATATCCCGCGAATCCCACCAGGCACCCGAGACACCGCAGGAGGACGGCGGCGTCATGGCGCTACTGGAGCGCATCGGCTCGGTCGTCGTACCGATCGCGGTGGCGCTCTACGCCGTGCTCTATATCGGCATCGAGCACCCGCAACAGGTGGGAGTCGATCAGGCGGTGCTGTTCGGCCGGATGATGAGCACGCTAGTCCTGCTCCTGCTGATCGCCGCCCCGTTGCTCGGGGTCGAGAGCGATGGCACGTACGTCCTGTACGACTGCGACAAGGTCGAGACCTTCCGCAGGCCGATGGAGACCACCAACCTCGGCCGGATCGAGCTCCAGCCCGAGCGCGAGAAGGGCTTCACCTGCGGTGGACTGGCGAAGTGAGACCCCTCCGTCACCTGTTTGACAGGTGATGAAGCACCTGCCAATATCGTCACCAGTTGAACGGGTGACGCAAGTGGGCGTCCCCGTCCGCGAGGAAGGGAACAGCCATGGCTGCCAGCTACACCGCCGTCGTCACCGTGACCGGAGAAGGACGCAACGGGGGCCGGGTCTCGGCTCACGACGGGCTCCTCGACACCGGCCTCGCCATCCCCAAGGAGTTCGGCGGGGCGGGAGACGCGACGAACCCCGAGCAACTGTTCGCCGCCGGTTGGGGCGCGTGCTTCCTCGGCGCCGTGCGCAGGGCGGCCGCGGTGCGCAAGGTACGGCTCGCCAGCACGAGCATCACGGTCGAGGTGACCTTGAACCACGGTGACGACGGCGAGTTCGGCCTCGCCACCGTGCTCAACCTCGAACTGGGTGGCATCGACCAGCCGACCGCGGAGGAACTCGGCGCGGCGGCCCACCAGATCTGCCCCTACTCCAAGGCCACCCGCGGCAACATCCCGGTCGTCATCCGGGCGATCGCCGTCTGACCCTCGGTCCAGCCTGCCTCATCACGGAAGGGATGTGATCCCATGAAGGTGCTCTCGGTGGCCGTGCTCGTGCTGGCCGTCGCCGTCGCCTGCTTCGCTCAGGTGTGGTGACATCCGTGTCGTTGTTCGGACGGGAAGCCGAGCTGAAGGCCCTGTCCTGGCTCGTCGAGCACCCCGAGGACGGTAGCGGCGTGCTTCTGCGGGGGGAGGCGGGCATCGGGAAGTCCGCGCTGGCGGCGGCGGCCGTCGCGGGGCGAGGGCAGCGGGCCTACGCGTGCTGACGACGACGGGCGTGGTGGCCGAGCGGAGCCTCGCCTATGCCGCCTCGGCCCTCGCCAGGAGCCAGTCGACGGCGGTGGAGTCGGGGATGATCGCGCGAAGGCGCGGTTCGAGCTCCTCCGGCACCGTGTAGACCGCGCCGCTCTGCCCGAGCCGGGCCATCACGGGTTGCCCCGCGACATAGGAAACCGTCAGCCCCTGCAGGGCCAGTACCTGGTTGATCTCCTGCCTGACAAGCTCGGCGGACTCGATCGCGTCCTCGTCGTACTCGAGGGGATGACAGACTCGGCAGACCAGACGCTCGGCCGCACCGGGGTCCAGGGTGGAGAGAAGGCCAACACCCGGGCAGTCAGTTGAGTGATAAGGAAGCCATGGTCAGGGCGCGGAAGCCGCTATCGGTCGGTCGGCGGGCCGGGGGTGTGGAAGGCTCGGGCGCCGTATAGCAGGGGGCGGGCGACGTCCGCCACCACGTTCTCGACCGTGCCGCAGACGATCACGTGATCACCGACGATGGCCGAGTTCGCCACCCGGCACTCGGCCATCGCGAAGGCATCGTGAGCGAACCAGGGCAGGCCGGTGAGCGGTGCGGGGCGCCAGCGGACGTACGAGAACCGATCGGGTTCCGGTGAGGCGAACCGCTGCGCGGCGGCCTGCCCACCGTCGTGCAGAAGGTTGACGACGAACGCGCGCCGCTCCTCTATTGCGGCCAGGGTGCCGCTGCCGACCTGCAGGCAGACGAGCAAGGTGGGCGGGTCCAGCGCGACGCTCGTCAGCGACGTGCAGGTCAGTCCGTGCGGCCGGTCGTCGGCGCCGGCCGAGGTGACGATGGACACGCCGGTGAACCAGGAGCTCATGAACAGCCGGAAGGGGTCCGCCGGATCGTTCTCCACGGTCGATCCCGACGGTGTCCTGGCAACGACTCTCATGGTGTTCCCTCAGCCGTTGATGGAGGCTAGGTAGTCGTAGCAGGAGGGCAGGGTAGCGACCAGCTCGTCGGCTTCCTTCTGCAACTGCGCCATGGCCTCACGGGCAATGTTGGCGTCGAGGTGTTTGAGAGCTGGGTTGGCCGGCGGCCGGCGGTTGAGTCCGAGGTTCATGGCGTTCCAGGAGTAGCTTTCGAACCCGTGGTAGCCCTGGTAGATCGTCTCCTCGTCGAGGAGCCGGTTCGCGGCGAGGTCGAGCCGCTCCGCCAGGCTGTCCGGCATCGGCCGGAGCTTCGCCGCCTTCCAGTACGGCGTGTCCTCGCGCCGGGCGGACTTGTAGTGGAGCACCAGGAATTCCTTGATCCCGTCGACCGCCCGGTTGATGCGGTTGTTGTAGGCGCGCGTCAGCGCCGGGTTCCAGTGCTCGTCGGGGAAGTGCTTCACCAACTGCTCGATTGCGTGCTGGATGAAGAAGATGCCGGTCGACTCAAGCGGCTCGACGAAGGCGCTGGACAGCCCGATCGCCACGCAGTTCTTGACCCAGGATTCCGTGTTACGGCCGATCCGCATGCGGATGTGGTTGGCTTGCAGATCGTCGCGGCCTGGTGCGATGGCGGCACGGAGCTCCTGCTCCGCCTCCTCCGGGCTGATGAACTGGTCGGAGTAGACGTAGCCGTTGCCGTTGCGCTGGAAGAGTGGGATCGTCCACATCCAGCCCGCGCTCATCGCGGTGGCCGTGGTGTACGGCTCCATCTCCGTCACGTCCGCGCGAGGCACGCGCAGGGCCACCGCCCGGTTGTTCGGCAGTACGTCCTCGAAGGACATGAACGTCGTGTCGAGCGCCTTGTTGATCAGCAGGCCGCGGAAGCCGGTGCAGTCGATGAAGAGGTCGCCCGCGATGTCGCCGTGCTCGGCGGTCTGGATGTTGGAGATATGCCCGCGCTCGTCCAGGCGGACGTTCTCCACGCTGTCGATGATCCGCCGGACGCCGCGCCTGACGGCGTAATCGGCCAGGTAGGACGCCACCTTGTCGGCGTCGAAGTGGTAGGCGTACGGGAACTGCGCCCGCTGGTCGTCGAGTGTCGATCGGCCGAGTGAGCCGTCCATGCCGGTGGTGAAGAGCGAGCCGTCCAGCATCCGCGGTGAGCGCTTCGCGTCGCACAGGGCCGTGGTGATGAAACATTGGCGGTCGAAGGGCTGGCTGTGATCACCCAGCTCCAGCCACCAGTCGGCCAGGGAGAAGCCCTCCACGCTCCGCAGCCGCTCGAACGGGTGGTAGAAGTGCTGGCCTGGGGTGCTCCAATCCTGGAAGCGGATGCCCAGCTTGTAGCCGCCGGCACACTTGGGCAGCCAGTCCGCCTCATCCAGGCCGAGGAAGTCGAAGAAGTGCCGCACTGTGCTGAACGTCGCTTCACCGACGCCGATGCGCGACACCTGCGCGGATTCGACGAGCGTGACGTCGATGCGGTCGGCGAAGGCAGCCTTGAGATAGCTGGCCGTCATCCAGCCGGCGGTTCCGCCGCCCACGATAACTATGGATCGGATCATGACTGGTCCTCCTTGGCGTGCGTCTCACTTCCAGGCCGCGCTCGACCTGGTCGATGTGCTTGACGGGCTACCTGCCGTTCCCGGCTATGCGACCCGGCGGGACCGGGCAGTGGTCACGCTCCCGCCACGTGGCCTGTCCGTCATGGTGGAACCCCGGGCTCAGCTCGGCCTCGTCGTAGTACCGGTGGAACACCGGCGTTATCCCGCCCGAGATCGGCGGCACGATCCAGCTCCAGTCTGTGGGCACGATCCGGCCCTGGCGCTCCTCTCTCGCCAGGTGCATGAGGAACCGTCGCGACTCGGTGTGATGGTCGGAGATCTTCACACCCGCGGCCTCGAAGGAGTGCAGCACCGCGATGTTGATCTCCACGAGGGTGCGGTCGCGCCACAACGTGCTCTCACGCGCCGTGTCCAGGCCCAACTGCTGGGCCACGTCAGGCAGCAGGTTGTACCGGTCGACGTCGACGAGGTTGCGGGCGCCGATCTCGGTTCCCATGTACCAGCCGTTGAACGGCGCGAGCGGGTAGTCGAGGCCACCGACGCGCAACCGCATGTTCGCGATGGCCGGCACCGCGTACCAGCGCAGCCCCAGATCGGCGAACCACGGATACTCCGGATGGGTGAGCGGCACCTCGAGCACGATGCCGCGGGGCACTTCGAAGAGCTCGGGCTTCTGGTTGGAGGCCTCAATGACCAACGGCAGAAGATCGTACGGCCCGCCGGGCGGTTGCCAGCCCATCGCCAGGACCTTGTCGGTGAGCTCCAGGTGGGCCGGGTCGCCGATCACCGAGCCGTCAGGGCTGCGGTACCCGGCGTACCGGACCAACTGGTCGTTCCACACGCGTGGACCCGGGTTACCGGGCGTGTCAGGAGCGAAGATGGTGATCGTCGGCCGGATCCGCCCGCCGTTGGTGGCCAGGCGCAGATGCTCGCAGAGCTCCCGGTGGATCTCCTCGGCTGACCTTACTTCTCGCAGGTCACGGACCTGCAGGTTGTTCCAGTAGAGGCGGCCGATGCACCGTGACGCGTTGCGCCAGGCGACCCGAGCGCCGAACGTCAGTTCCTCGATGCTCTGCGTGTACGTGCTGGTCGCCGTGATCTCGGCGCGGACCGCAGCGAGCCGGTCGGGCAGCGCGGGGCTGAGACCAGGGTTCTCGGCGTGGTACCGGCTCAGGAAGTCGACGGCCTCCGACTCGAGATCGGTGACTTCCGTCGACAGTGCCAGCGCCGGTCGCGGCGTGGTGAACTGCCGCACGCGGTTGGTCGGGTGGGGACAGCCGTCCTGGGGGGAGATTTCGGATTGCATCGTCGTTCCTCGCGGATGCTCGTAATCCGGCTCTGCCGCCGGCCTGGGGGCCGGTACCGGGACGATCAGGAGAGGCGCAGTGGAAGCGACCGCAGCGACCGGAACTCCAGGTTCTGGTTCCAGACCGGCTCGCCCGCCAGGCTGATCCGGGGGTAGCGCTCGAAGAGCTTGGCGAAGAACCACTTCAGCTCAAGCGACGCGATCTGCCTCCCCAGGCAGGAGTGCGGGCCGAGGCCGAAGGTCAGATGCCTGTTGCTGTTGGGCCGGTCCAGGTCGAAGACGTGCGGCCGGTCGAACATCCGCCGGTCGCGGTTGGCCGCGCCGAGGAAGAGCGCGACGTTCTGCCCCTTCTCGATCGTCGTGCCCTCAAGCTCCAGGGTCTCGCCGGCCACCCGCCAGGTGAACTGGTTGGAGGCGTTGAACCGGACCACCTCGTTGGTCGCGTTGTCCGCGGCTCGCGGGTCGTTCAGGTAACGGTCGATCTGCTCCGGATGGGTGGCGAACGCCATCATGCCGCTGCTGGTCGAGCCAGGGGTGGTCGGTGCGAACAGCGCGATCAGCAGCAGGACGAGCTGGTGGATGGTCTGCTCAAGTGACACGTCGGGCGACGAGCCCACCGCCGCGGCGAGCCGGGCGATCACCGTGCCGTCGACCACCGTGCCACGCTTGCCCTGCACCAGCTCCAGGGAGTAGGTGTGCAGTTCGGACAGGTTGTCCAGCAGAACGTCCAGCGAGACCGGCTGATCCTGCGGCCCTGACCAGTACGTCATCAGGGCGTCCACCCGCGGGGTGACGTAGGCCAGATCCTCCTGGGGGAGGCCGAAGGCCCGGACCGCGGCGTTGACCGGCAGCTTGGCGGCCAGCTCGGGAACCGCGTCCAGGGTCTCCGTCCCGGCGGGGATCGAGGCGACCAGATCCGCCGCGACCTCCTCGATCACCTTGCTGTAGTGCTCGTGGGCGATGCGGGTGAACGCCGACTGCGTAGACCGGCGCAGCGCGGTGTGCTTGGGCGCGTCGGTGTACATCATGACGTTGCTGGTGAACTGGTGGTAGATGTTGTCCTCGGCCAGCGTTCGGCCCTCGAACTTGGTGCTGAGCACCTCCGTCATGCGCTCCGCCTTGAAGCGCGGGTCCTTGAGCGCGGCCGCGCAGTCGGCGTACCGGGTGAGAGCCCAGCCGTCGAGACCCGCACACCAGTGCACCGGTTCGCGATCCGACAAATCCGCGTAGACCGGGTATGGGTCCGGAATGATTTCGGGGTTCGAAAGTGGGGACGGGTCGCCCATAGTAGCTCCTCCGGCTCAGACCAGCGGCGTTGAAATCCACGTGGCACAGGAAGCTACGTCGAGGCTGTATCCCTGCCTTATCGGTGGTTTATCCGACCGGTACGAGAAGCATGTGAAACGGATTGATAACTCGGCGATAAGTGAAATCCATAACCTCGGCGCAAGGCCCGAGCCTAGAAGTCGAGGAGTCGAGTGATGACCAATCCGTTCGAGGACGAGAATGGTAATTACCTGGTGCTGGTCAACGACGAGAATCAGCGCTCACTGTGGCCGTCCTTTGTGGACGTTCCGGCCGGATGGACGGTTAGTCACGGCCCTGACACCCGCCAGGCGTGCCTGGATTACATCGAGCGTACCTGGACCGATATGCGTCCTGCGAGCCTCGTCGCCTTCATGGAGTCGACGTCGCGCGGCTGAGTAGGCGGTCTCTCCAACCCCGCGCCCGGGGACGAACAGGAGCCAGCGGCATGTCACCTGCGGAATTGCGGCTGATGTTGGCCGCGTGGAATGACACGGGCCGGGACGGTCCGGCCGAACCATTGATCGAGTTGTTCGAGCGGCACGCCGCTGAGCATCCTGATGACCTCGCCGTGAGCGGGCCGGTCCAGATGGGCTACGGCGACCTCAATGCGCGGGCGAACCGCCTGGCGCGCCATCTGGTGTCGCTGGGCGTCGGCCCTGAGCAGGTGGTCGCCGTGCTGCTGCCGCACTCCGCGCAGAGCATTGTGGCGATGCTGGCGGTGCTGAAGTCCGGCGCCGCCTACCTGCCGATCGACACGGGCTACCCGCCGGGCCGTACGGCATTCATGCTCGACGACGCGAACCCGGTCGCCGTGCTGACCGCGTCAGACGTGGCGCGGCAGCTCGACATCGCGGCGCGCGCGGTGATGTTGGACCAGCCGGACACCGCGCGGGCGCTGGCCGCCTGCGCGGCGACGGACCTGTCCGACGCGGACAGGGCCGCCCCGGTGTCGCCCCGCCATCCCGCGCAGATCATCTACACCTCGGGTTCGACCGGCAGGCCGAAGGGGGTGGTGATCGAGCGCGGGTCCCTTGACGACCACCTACGCACCGCCCGCGAGCACCACCCGAGTCTGGGCGGCACCGCGCTGTGGCACACCTCGGTGGCCTACTCGCTGTCGGTGACGGCGCTGTTCGGGCCGCTGA
Organism: Nonomuraea sp. bgisy101; assembly: GCF_057708945.1. Taxonomy (NCBI): domain Bacteria; kingdom Bacillati; phylum Actinomycetota; class Actinomycetes; order Streptosporangiales; family Streptosporangiaceae; genus Nonomuraea; species Nonomuraea sp. bgisy101. The sequence continues at coordinate 129,932 of NZ_JBYITD010000026.1, read as the reverse complement.
CGGCGGGCGGTTGCGTCCGGGTCGCCGAGGATCTGGTGGGCGCCACCGAGGTCGTCGACTGTACGTTCGTCAAGGCCACCCCGAGCCACCTGCCGCTGCTGGGCGCGTTGCCGCCCGGATCAGGGCCCAGTGCCGAACTGGTGCTGGGAGGTGAGGCGCTGCGCGGTGAAGTGCTGTCCCGCTGGCGGAAGGAACACCCCACGGTCACCGTGACCAACGGTTACGGGCCGACCGAGGTGACCATCCACTGCGCCGAGCTCCGGCTGGAGCCCGGCGCGCCTGACTCTTCAGGGGTGGTACGGCTGGGCCGTCTGTTGCCCAATTCGCAGGCCTATGTGCTGGACGGTCAACTCCGTCCCGTTGCCCCGGGCGCGGCGGGGGAACTGTACCTGGCGGGCAGCGGTCTGGCCCGTGGCTACCTCCGGCGGCCTGGCTACACTTCGACGCGATTCGTCGCCAACCCGTTCGACGGGCCGGGCAGCCGGATGTACAGGACCGGCGATGTGGCCAGGTGGACTGTCGATGGCGAGCTGGAGTTCGTCGGGCGCGCTGACGACCAGGTGCAGATCCGCGGCCACCGTGTCGAGCTCGGTGAGATCACCGCCGCGGTGCTGGCCCAGGACACGGTGGCTGAGGCCGTGGTGGTGGCTCGTGAGGACCGTCCGGGCGACGTGCGGATCGTGTGCTATGTGGTGCCCGCCGCACCTGGCCGCCAGGACCCCGTCGAGGTGCGAGCGTTGCGTGATCGGCTGCCCGAGTTCATGGTGCCGGCCGCGTTCGTGGTGCTCGACGCCCTGCCGCTGACCCGGCACGGCAAAATCGACCGGGCCGCGTTGCCGGAGCCCGAGGTCGCGCGGGCCACGGAGGGCCGGGCTCCCCGCACGGTGCGTGAGACTGTGCTGTGCGAGCTGTACGCGGATGTACTCGGCGTGCCGACCGTCAGCATCGACGACGACTTCTTCGCGCTGGGCGGGCATTCGCTGCTGGCCGTCCAGTTGGCGAGCCGGGTCCGCGCGGCGCTGGACGCCGGACTCACTCCGCGCACAGTGTTCGAGGCGCCGACCGTGGCCGCGCTGGCCGAACGGGTCGGCCCCGCGGACGGTGGCCTGCCGCCGCTGGTCCCGGCAGAGCGGCCGGAGCTGATTCCGCTCTCGCCCGCCCAGCGCAGGTTGTGGTTCCTGCAGCAGGTCGACGGGGTGAGCTCGACCTACAACGTCGTGTGGGCGGCGCGGATCACCGGCGAGCTGGACCACGGCGCGCTCGCCGATGCCATCGGCGATGTCATTGCCCGGCACGAGTCGCTGCGCACCGTGTTCCCAGAGCGGCACGGCGAGCCGTACCAGATGGTGCTGACCGCCGACAGGACCAAGCCTGAGATGCCGATCGTGGACGTCACGGAGGACCGGCTGGACGACGCCGTGGCGACGGCCGCCCGGCACGCCTTCGACCTGACCGCCGACGTCCCTCTGCGCCCGACGCTGTTCCGGCTGTCCGGCGGCGAGGCCTCTAGCGGGGAGACGTCATGTGACGAGGTGGCCTGTGACCAGCACGTGCTGCTGATCGTGACGCACCACATCGTCGCGGACGGCGGCTCGACCGTGCCGTTGGCGCGTGACCTGTCGGGGGCCTACCAGGCGCGGTGCGACGGCCACGCGCCGGACTGGCCACCGCTTCCCGTGCAGTACGCGGACTTCGCGCTGTGGCAACGCCAGACGCGGGACAAGGAGCGGATCGACGCCCAGGTGGAGCACTGGCGCCGGCGAATGGCTGGAGCGCCGGAGCTGCTGGAGCTGCCCACCGACCGGCCGCGGCCGATGGAGGCCAGTCACAGCGGTGGCCGCGTTCGCTTCCGTGTCGATCCCGCCACCCATCGCCAGCTGGTCGAGCTGGTCAGGGGCACGGGCACGACCGTGTTCATGGTGCTGCACGCCGCCCTCGCCGTGCTGCTGACGAGGATGGGCGCGGGCACCGACGTGCCGGTGGGTGTGGTCACCGCGGGCCGCGACGACGAGGCGCTGGAAGACCTGGTCGGCTTGTTCGTGAATACGCTGGTGCTGCGCACCGACACGTCGGGTGATCCCGGTTTCCGTGAGTTGCTGTCCCGGGTGCGCGAGGTCGACCTAGACGCGTACGACTACCAGGATGTGCCGTTCGAGCGGCTGGTAGAGGCGCTGAACCCGGTCAGGTCGCTGGCCCACAATCCGCTGTTCCAGGTGGTGCTGACCTACGAGAACGGGGTGGACGCGCAGCTCACCGCGCCGGGTCTGGCCAGCGAGACGTACTTCGTCAGCGCGGGCTCGGCCAAGTTCGACCTGTCCTTCTTCGTCTGGGAGGTCCGGGCCGGCCGGGGCGAGCCCGCCGGGATCGAGGGCTACCTCGACTACGCGACCGACCTGTTCGACAGGCCCACCGCAGAAACTCTGGCCGCCGGGCTGGTCCGGCTGCTGGACGGCGCGGCGGCCGAGCCGGATCTGCCGATCAGCGGGCTCGAACTGCTCTCCGCGGAGGAAGAGCGCGAGCTGCTGGTACTGGGCAACGAATCGGTCGTCCCGGTGGCGGACACGATGGTGCCCGATCTCTTCGCCGAGCAGGTGCGGCGGAATCCGGCCGCGACCGCCGTGGTGTGCGAGCAGGACCGGCTCAGCTACGCTGAGCTGGACGCCAGGTCCAACCAACTGGCCCGGGCACTGGTACGGCGCGGCGTCGGCCCCGAGCAGTTCGTCTGCGTGGCTCTGCCAAAATCGGTCGACCTCGTGGTGGCCATGCTGGCGGTGCTCAAGGCGGGCGCGGCCTACCTCGCGGTCGACCTGAGCTACCCGGCGGAGCGCATCGCGCTCATGATCGAGGACGCCGGCCCGGTGCTGGTGCTGGCCAACACCGAAGGCCGGTCCCGGTTGCCGGAGGGCGGCGACCACCTCGTGCTGGACGCCCCTGATACCCTCACCGCCCTCGAGCTCCTGCCCGCCCACGAGGTCACCGACGAGGAGCGGACTCACCCGCCGCACCCGCGCCATCCGGCGTTCGTGATCTACACCTCGGGCTCGACGGGCCGGCCGAAGGGCGTCGTGGTGGAGCACCACTCGCTCAACCTCTACCTGGCCTGGTCCCGGCACGTCTATCCGGGGGTGGACGGGCGCGCGCTCGTGCACTCCTCGGTGTCGTTCGACCTGACCGTCACCGGGCTGTACGCGCCACTGACCGCAGGCGGCACGGTGGACCTCATCGAGCTCGACACCGCGTCCACGGCCAGAACGGACCCGGCGCCACCCACGTTCGTCAAGGCCACGCCCAGCCACCTGCCGTTGCTGATCAACCTGCCCGCCGAGTACTCGCCGACCGGGCAACTCGTTCTCGGCGGGGAGCCGCTGCTCGGCGAGGTGCTCGACGAGTGGCGGGCCAAGCACCCGGAGGTGATCGTGTTCAACGAGTACGGTCCCACCGAGACGACGGTCGGGTGCATGGAGCGCCGCATCGAGCCGGGGCAGCGGATTCCAGCCGGGGTGATGAGCCTGGGCAAGCCGGCCTGGAACACCCAGATGTTCGTGCTGGACGCCGCCCTGCGTCCAGTGCCGTTCGGCGTGGCGGGCGAGATCTACATCGCCGGTGACCTGGTGACCCGTGGCTACCACGGCAGGACGGGACTGACCGCCACGCGATTCGTGGCCAACCCGTTCGGTCCGCCTGGCTCGCGGATGTACCGGTCCGGTGACCTCGGGCGGCGCCGCAGGGACGGCGAGTACGAGTTCCTGGCCCGGGTGGACGATCAGGTGAAGATCCGCGGCTTCCGTGTGGAGCTCGGTGAGATCGAGGCGGTCATCGGCCAGCACCCTGGGGTCGACCAGGTCGCGGTGATCGTGCGGGAGGACCAGCCGGGTGACAAACGCCTGGTTGCCTACGTCGTGGCGGACGGAGACCCAGAGGCGTTGCGCTCGCGGTGCGCGGAGTACCTACCCGAGTACATGGTGCCCGCGGCGTTCGTGCCGCTGGACACGCTGCCGCTCACGCCGAACAGAAAACTGGACAAACAGGCCCTGCCCGCGCCCGTCTACGAAGCGGACGCGCAAGGCCGGGCTCCCCGGTCGGCACGCGAGGAGATCCTCTGCGAGCTGTTCGCGGAGGCGCTGGGCGTCCCACGGGTCACCATCGACGACAACTTCTTCACGCTCGGCGGCCACTCGCTGCTCGCGGTCCGGCTGGTCAGCCGGATCCGCGCCACCTTCGGCGCCGAGCTGGCGCTGCGGTCCGTGTTCGAATCGGCAACCGTCGCGACCCTCGTCGGCCAGTTGGACGGCGCAGAGGCCGCTCGACCGGCACTGCGCCGGATGCCAAGGCCCGAGGAGGTCTCATGATCCCGCTCTCCTTCGCCCAGCAGCGGCTCTGGTTCCTGAGCAGGTTGGAGGGGCCGAGCTCGACCTACAACGTGCCGCTGGCGGTGCGGATGTCCGGCCTGCTGGACCGGGAGGCACTGCTGGCCGCGCTGGGCGACGTCGTCGCGCGGCACGAGTCATTGCGCACGATGTTCCCGGAACGGGACGGCGAGCCGTACCAGCGAGTCCTGGCCCTCGCCGACGCACCGGTGACCTTGCCGGTGGCCGAGGTCGCCGCGGACGGTTTGGACGCGGCCATCGCCGAGGCCGTCGCGGAGCCCTTCCACCTCGACGCGGGAGTCCCGCTGCGGAGCAGCCTGTTCGCGCTCGGCGTGGAAGAGCACGTGCTGCTGATCGTGACGCACCACATCATCGCCGACGGCTGGTCCACCCGGCCGCTACTGCGTGACCTGTCCACCGCCTATGCCGCCCGCTGCCGGCAGGAGAGCCCGGAGTGGAGCGAGCTGCCCGCCCAGTACGCGGACTACGCGCTGTGGCAGCGCGAGGTCCTGGGCTCGGAGGCCGATCCAGGCAGCATCATCAGCAGGCAACTGGCCCACTGGCGTACGGCCCTGCTGGGCGCGCCTGAACTGCTGGAGCTGCCCGCCGACCGGCCGCGTCCCGCCGCCGCTTCCTACCGCGGTGACAAGGTTCCGCTCCACCTGGACGGTGCGGTGCACCGCGCGGTGGTGCGGTTGGCCAAGGACACGGGAACCACCGTGTTCATGGTCGTCCAGGCGGCCCTCGCGGTGCTGCTGAGCCGGCTGGGCGCGGGCACCGACATCCCGATCGGAACCGCGGTCGCCGGCCGATCGGACGAGGCGGCGGAGGATCTGGTCGGGTTCTTCGTGAACACCCTGGTGCTGCGCACCGACACCTCGGCCGATCCCAGCTTCCGCGAGTTGCTGGCCCGGGTCCGCGTCGCCGACCTCGACGCCTACGCCAACCAGGATGTGCCGTTCGAACGGGTGGTCGAGGTGCTGAACCCGACCCGCACCCTCGCCGGCCACCCGCTGTTCCAGGTGATGCTGGTTCTGCAGAACGCCAGCTCCGACCGGGTCGATCTGCACGGGTTGCGCACCGAGGTCCTGCCGACCCCGGTGTCCGGAATCGCAAAGTTCGACCTGTCCTTCAGCGTGGAGGAGACGCTGACGGACAGCGGGGAACCGGCGGGCATCGAGGGCACGCTGGAGTACACCGAGGACCTGTTCGAGCGGGCCACCGCGCAGAACCTGGTGAACCGGTTGACGCTCCTGCTGGCCTCGGCCGCCGCCGAGCCTGACCGGGCCATCGGCGAATTCGACCTGCTCGACCCGGTGGAACGGCAGCGGGTTCTCGTCGGCTGGAACGGCGCGGAGACCACGGTCCACTCAGGCGACCTGGCCACCCTGTTCGAGCGGCAGGCGCGGCGTACCCCGCAGGCGCCCGCGCTGGCCTGTCACGACATCACCGTGACCTACACCGAACTCAACACCCGCGCGAACCGGTTAGCCCACCGGTTGGTCGAGCTCGGCGTCGGGCCAGAGGTCCCGGTCGGGGTGCTGATGGAGCGGAGCATCGACCTGGTGGTCGCCATGGTCGCGGTGGTCAAGGCCGGTGGCGCCTACGTGCCGCTGCACGCGAGCTATCCGCAGGCCAGGATCAGGTGGATGTTGCGGGAGACCGGAGCGCCTGTGCTGATCACCGACCGTGACCTGGAAGACCAGGAAGCCACCGTCGTGGTGCTGGAGGAGCAGCCACTCGACGACCTGCCCGACACGGACCTCGGCCTGCGGCTGAGCGGCGACCACCTCGCCTACGTCATGTACACCTCGGGCTCGACCGGTACTCCCAAGGGGGTGGCCGTCACCCACGCCGACGTGATCAAGCTGGCGAAGGACCGCGACCTGAGCAGCGAGGCCCATCGCCGGGTGCTCTTCCACTCCTCGCACGCCTTCGACGCCGCCACCTACGAGATCTGGGCGCCGTTGCTGGCGGGCCATGAGGTGATCGTGGCGCCCGAGGCCGACATCGACGTCAACGCGATGGCGTCCTTGTTCCTTGAGCACCAGGTCACGGCCGTGTTCCTGACCACGCCGCTGTTCACGCTGCTGGCCGAGGAAGCGCCTGAGTGCTTCGCGTCGCTCACCGAGGTCTGGTGCGGTGGCGAGGTCGTCTCCTCGTCGGCGATGCTGCGGGTCCTGCGGCACTGCCCGGCTACGCGGGTGCTGAACGTTTACGGCCCGACCGAGACCACCACATTCGCGACCCGTTTCGAGCTGGACGCGTCGATGCGGGACGAGAGCTCCGTGCCGATCGGCCGGGCCATGGACAACGTGCGGGGTTACGTGCTGGACGCGAACCTGCGCTTGGTCGTGCCCGGTGTGCCGGGAGAGCTGTACCTCGCGGGCCTCGGTGTGGCCCGTGGCTACGTCCGCAGGCAGGCCCTGACCGCGGAGCGCTTTGTCGCCGCGCCATACGGCAGGCCTGGCGAGCGGATGTACCGCACCGGTGACCTGGTGCGCTGGAACAGCGCCGGTCAGATGGAGTACCTGGGCCGGGCCGACCAGCAGGTCAAGATGCGGGGGTTCCGCATCGAACCGGGGGAGATCGAGGTGGCGCTGGTCGCTCACCCCGGCATCGCGCAGGCGACCGTCGTGGCCAGGGAGGACCGGCCCGGTGACCGGATGCTGGTGGCCTACCTGGTGGCCGCGGGCGACCGGATCCCGGACGTGGCCGAGGTGCGGCGGTACATCGCGCGGAGCCTGCCGGAGTACATGGTTCCCACGGCGATGGTGTTCCTGGACGCGTTGCCGCTGAACTCCAACGGAAAACTCGACCGCACCGCGCTGCCCGCACCGACGCTCGGCACCGGTACGGCAGGCCGTACCGACCAGAGCGCACGGGAGGAGATCCTGTGCGGCCTGTTCGCCGAGGTGCTGGGGCTGGACTCGGTGGGAGTCGATGACGGCTTCTTCGAGCTCGGCGGACACTCGCTCCTGGTCACCCGGCTGATCAGCCGGGTCAGGACGGTCATGGGTGTGGAACTGCGGGTGCGCGAGGTATTCGAGGCCCAGACGGTGGCGGGACTGGCAGCGCGCCTCGACGCCGCCGCCACACCCGTGCAGCCTCCGGTACGGCCGGCGCCACGCACCGACGTGGTGCCTCTGTCCTTCGCGCAACGGCGGCTGTGGTTCCTGCACCGGCTGGAGGGGCCGAGCCCGACCTACAACATCTCCTTCGGCCTGCGGCTGCGCGGCGTGCTGGGTCGCGACGCGCTGGCGGCGGCGCTGCGGGACGTGGTCGGACGCCACGAAGTCCTGCGCACGGTCTTCCCCGAGGTTGACGGCGTCGCCCGTCAGCAGGTGCTGGACCAGGCCTCCGCCGGTCTGGTGACCTCCGAGGTGAGCGCGGACGAGCTCGACGACGCGGTCGAACGCGCCGCCCGGTACCCGTTCGACCTGTCGACCGAAACCCCCCTGCGCGCCGAGCTGTTCATCGCGGGGCCGGAGGACGCCACGTTGGTGCTGGTTCTGCACCACATCGCCGCCGACGGTTCCTCGCTCAAACCCTTGGTGCGCGACCTGGCCACGGCGTACGAGGCGCGGTGCGCGGGGGAGGCGCCCGCGTGGGAGCCGCTGCCCGTGCAGTACGCCGACTACACGGTGTGGCAGCAGAGCCTGCTGGGTGACGGCGCCCAGGTGGACTTCTGGCGCACGGCGCTGGAGGGCATACCGGAACAACTGGACCTGCCGTACGACCGTCCCCGCCCGAGCGTGGCCTCCTACCGAGGTGACCACGTCGAGGTGGAGCTGTCGGCGGAGGTTCACCGTGCCGCGATCTCCCTGGCGCGATCGAGCAACGTCACCGTCTTCATGGTCCTGCACGCTGCCCTGGCCTCCCTGCTGACGCGGCTCGGCGCCGGCACGGATGTCCCGCTGGGCACGCCGGTCGCCGGACGTACCGATGACGCGCTGACCGACCTGGTCGGGTTCTTCGTGAACAGCCTGGTCCTGCGGACGGACACCTCGGGTGAGCCGACCTTCCGTGAACTGCTCGATCGGGTGCGAACCACCGACTTCGCCGCCTACGCGCACCAGGAGCTGCCGTTCGAGCGGCTGGTGGAGATCCTCAACCCCGCCCGCTCCGCGGCGCATCACCCGCTTTTCCAGGTCATGCTCGGATTCTTCGCCTATTCGAGCACGAACTTCGAATTACCCGGCCTGAACGTCACCACCTCGGACATCAACACCCGCACCGCCAAGTTCGACCTGTTCTTCCTGCTGAACGAGCAGCGAAACCCGGCGGGCGCTCCCGACGGCATCACCGGCGTGATCGAGTACAGCACCGACGTGTTCGACGAGGCGACGGTGGAGTGGCTCGGTGCCCGCTGGACCCGGTGGCTGGACGCGGTGCTGGCCGATCCCGACCGGCCGATCGGAGCGCACGACGTCCTGCTGCCCGTCGAACGCGACCGGTTGCTGACCTGGAACGACACGGCCGCCGAGATCCCACCCGCGACCACGCACGAGATGTTCGAAGCACAGGTCAGGCGCGATCCCGACGCGATCGCGCTCGCCTGTGACGAGGTGGAGCTGTCGTATGAGGAGCTGAACAGCCGGGCGAACCGGCTGGCTCGGGTGTTGATCGAGGAGGGTGTCGGACCCGAGTCGATCGTGGCCGTCCTGATGCCGCGGGCGCCCGAGTTGCTGGTCACGCTGCTGGCCGTACAGAAGGCCGGTGGAACGTATCTGCCGCTCGACCCCGGCTATCCGGCCGACCGCCTGGGCTACATCCTCGGCGACGCCGGGGCCGTCCTGACGGTCACCACCACCGGCGTGCTGCCTGATCTTCCTGGGACCCGTCTGGTGCTGGACGACCCGGAGACCATCGCACGGCTGGCCGGACAGGCGGACACCAACCTCGGCGACGGCGATCGTGTCCAGCCGTTGAGCGCCGGCCATCCGGCCTACGTGATCTACACCTCTGGATCGACCGGCGTGCCCAAGGGCGTCGTGATCACGCACGAGAACCTGACGAACTTCCTCACCGCGATGCGCGAGCAGTGCGCGGTGACCCCTCGCGACCGCTGGCTGGCAGTGACCACGGTCTCGTTCGACATCGCGGGGTTGGAGCTGTACATGCCGCTGATCCAGGGCGCCCAGGTGGTGCTCGCGCGGGAGAAGACGGTCCACGATCCGACGGCGCTGGCCGAGCTCGCCGCCGCCAGCGGCTGCACGATCATGCAGGCCACGCCGACGATGTGGCAGGTGTTGCTGAGCACCGGGACCAGCACCTTCCGTGACGTGCGGATGCTGGTCGGCGGAGAAGCCCTGCCCGCGGGGCTAGCCACGCGGATGCGCGAGCGTTCCGCCGTGGTCATCAACCAGTTCGGCCCGACGGAGACCACGATCTGGTCCACGACGGCCTCGGTGGCCGGCGACGACCGCGTGCCGCCGATCGGCCGTCCGATCGCCAACACCCAGATCCACGTCCTGGACGGCGAGCTGCGCCCGGTGCCCGTCGGCGTCGCGGGTGAGCTGTACATCGCCGGCGACGGTCTGGCCCGCGGCTACCACGGACAGGCCAGGCGCAGCGCGGAGCGTTTCGTCGCGAACCCCCACGGTGAGGCGGGCACGCGGATGTACCGCACCGGCGACGTGGCCAAGTGGAACAGGGACGGGGAGCTGGAGTTCCTCGGCCGCGTCGACCATCAGATCAAACTGCGTGGTTTCCGCGTGGAGCTCGGCGAGATCGAGAGCGTGCTGTCCCGGCATCCCGAGGTCGCGCAGTCCGCCGTCGTCGCACGCGAGAACGAGCAGTTGATCGCCTACGTCGCACCGCTGGCCCGGCCGGAGTCCGCTGATGACGCCGTGGAGCAGCAGCAGGTCGACGACTGGCAGCAGGTCTACGACTCCGCGTACGAGGAGGAAGCGAGGTCGGGCGAGTTCAGCGAGAGCTTCTCGGTGTGGCGGAGCAGCTACGACGACGCCCCCATCCCGCTTACCGAGATGCGGGTGTGGCGTGACACGACGGTGGAGCGAATCCGGGAACTGCGGCCACGGCGCGTCCTGGAGATCGGCGTGGGATCAGGTCTGCTGATGGCCCAGCTGGCTCCGGACAGCGAGGCCTACTGGGCCACGGACTTCTCCGACATCGCCGTGACGGCGTTGCAGGACATCGTCGCGGGGGATCAGGGGCTGGCCGACCGGGTCGTGCTGCGTACCCAGGCGGCCGACTGTTTCGACGGTCTGCCTGAGGAGTTCTTCGACACCATCGTCATCAACTCGGTGGTGCAGTACTTCCCGAACGTCGACTATCTCGAATCCGTGCTGCGGCAGGCGCTGAACCTGGTGGTACCGGGTGGCGCGGTGTTCGTGGGAGACGTGCGGAACCGTCGTCTGCACCGGTGTTTCCGCGCGGCCATCGAGGTGATCCGTCACCCCGGCGAGGACCCGGCGCAGCGGCGCAGAGCCGTGGCGCAGGCCGTCCGACGGGAGAAGGAACTGCTGATCGATCCGGAGTTCTTCCCAGCTCTCGGCCAGGCGGTGGAGATCGGCGTCAAGCGCGGTGCGGCCCAGAACGAGCTGAACCGCTACCGGTATGACGTCGTGTTGCGCAGAGACGCCGAGCCGGTCAGCGAGCCCAGAGAACTGCGGTGGGGCGCGGACGTGGCCGATCTCGCGGCGCTGGAAGCCCACCTGGCCGAGTTCGGCGGAGAGGCGGTCCGGGTGACCGGCATGCCCAACGCCCGCCTGGTGTCCGAACTGGCGGCGCAGTCGGCCGTGGACGGGGAGACACCGGCGTCTCCCGCGGAACCTGTCGACCCGGAGACGCTGTACGACCTGGGCGGCAGGAACGGACTCCGTACCGGAGTGTCCTGGACGTTCGACGCCGACGACGGCCGTCTCGACGCCGTTTTCACCCGGGACTCATCAACCGGCGCCGTCGGCATCGTGTACCCCGCCGCGGCGTCCACCCGGCCGCTGGCCGAGTATGGCAATGATCCGGCCAGGCCGTACGAGGCCGACGCGCTGGGCCGGTCACTGCGTGCCTACCTGCGGCACTGGCTGCCGGACTACATGGTCCCCGCCATGGTGACGGTGCTGGACGAGCTGCCGCTGACGAGCAACGGAAAGATCGACAGGAAGGCCCTGCCCGCGCCCGCGGTGGCCGCCTCGGCCGCGTTCCGAGGTCCGCGCTCCCTGCGGGAAGAGATCCTGTGCGGCCTGTTCGCCGAGGTGCTGGAGCTGGACTCGGTCGGCATCGACGACGGCTTCTTCGACCTCGGCGGGCACTCCATCCTGGCGATCAGGCTGGCCAGCAGGATCCGCACGGTGTTCGAGCGCGAGATGCCGGTGTGGGAGATCTTCGACGCGGGAACGGTCGCGCGCTTGGCGGCCAGGCTCGACGGCGCGGAGGCAGGTCGTGCCGCGCTGGTACCGGTCGAACGGCCGCGGTACGTGCCGCTGTCGTTCGCCCAGCGCCGTATGTGGTTCCTGTACAAGCTGGAAGGCCCGAGCCCGACCTACAACATGCCGATCGGGCTGCGGTTGTCGGGAGACCTGGACCGGGCGGCACTCGAAGCGGCGCTGACGGATGTCGTGCACCGGCACGAAGCGTTGCGCACGGTCTTCCCGGAACACGACGGCGTCCCGTACCAGAGCGTTCTCGACGTCAGCCACGCGCGTCCGCAGGTGTCGGTCACCGACGTCGAACCGGACGAACTGCCTGCCGCAGTGCGTGACGCGGCGGGCTACGGCTTCGACCTGGCCACCGAGATCCCGATCAAGGCGGTCCTGTTCGCGCAAGGCGAGACCGAGCACGTGATGCTGCTGCTCATCCACCACATCGCCGCGGACGGTCTGTCCCTGGGACCGCTGCGCCGGGATCTGGCCCGCGCCTACGCCGCAAGGCGAGCCGGTGCCGCACCGCAGTGGCCTGATCTGCCCGTGCAGTACATCGACTACACGCTGTGGCAGCGCGAGATTCTCGGCGCTGAGGATGATCCGCACAGCACCATCGGCAGGCAGATGGAGTTCTGGCGAGAAGCTCTCGCCGAGGTTCCCGAGCCGATCGTCCTGCCGGTCGACCGTCCCCATCCGGCGACGCCGACCCGCCGGGGCGATGAGGTGCGCTTCGTGGTGGACGCCGCGACCCATGCCGCCATGGTGGAGCTGGCGCGCGGCCACGACGTCACGATGTTCATGGTCGTGCAGGCCGCGATCGCCACCCTGCTCACCAAGCTGGGCGCCGGCACCGACATCCTGATCGGCACCTCGACCGCCGGCCGCGCGGATCCGGCGCTGGACGATCTCATCGGCTTCTTCGCCAACAACCTGGTGCTGCGCAACGACACCTCGGGCGATCCGACCTTCGGTGAGCTTCTGGCCCGGGTACGGCAGGCCAGCACGGCAGCCTACGCCCACCAGGAAGTGCCGTTCGACCGGCTCGTCGGCGCGTTCGCACCAAAACACTCGCTGGCCCAGCACCCGCTGTTCCAAATCACCATGTCCTACTCCAGCGGTACGGCCGGCCAGTGGGAACTGGACGGCCTGCGCGTCGCCAACGCCGATTTCGGCGCGGGCGCGGCAAAACTGGATCTCCATTTCGGCATGGCGGAGACCTTCACAGCGGAAGGTCGCCCCGCCGGCCTCGACGGCGTACTCGAGCTCGCGATGGACGTGTTCGACCGCGAATCGGTCGAACAGATCGCCGCCCAGTTGACGCGGCTGCTGTCCGATGTCGTCGCTGCCGCCGATCGCCCGTTGAGCGCGGTGCCCCTGCTACCCGGCCGAGACCGTCAGCGGTCGTCGGCGGATAACAACTGGATGGATGGAGCGGTATCGATGGCGACGATTCCGAACTTGTTCGCCCGGCAGGTCGCGCGGGACCCGGATGCGCCCGCGGTGGTGTTCGAGGACCAGACCGTGTCCTACGGTGAACTGGACGCGCGCGCCAACCGGCTGGCGCGCTACCTGGTGGGACGCGGGGTCGGCCCGGAACGACTGGTGGCGGTGGCCCTGCCGCGGTCGGTGGAGCTGATCGTGGCGTTGCTGGCGGTGCACAAGGCCGGTGGCGCCTACGTGCCGCTGGATCCCGGCTACCCGGCCGACCGGCTCGAGTTCATGGTCGCCGATTCCGCGGCCGTGTGCCTGGTGACGACGGGAGATCTGGCGGGCCGGCTGCCGGAGATCGGCGGGGGCACGCCGCCTGTGCTGGTCGACGACCCGATGGTGGCCAAGGCGGTGGCCGATCTCTCGGACGCGCCCGTCGTGGACGGCGAGCGGCTGTCGCCGCTGAGCCTGGACTCACCGGCGTGGGTGATCTACACGTCGGGGTCGACCGGCAGGCCCAAGGGCGTGGTGGTCACCCACCGCGGCATCGAGAACATGGTCGCGGGGCAGGGCGAGCGGCTCGCCATCGACCGCAGGAGCCGGATGCTGCAGTTCGCCGCGCTGAGCTTCGACGTGGCGGCCGGGGAGATCTTCGGGACCCTGCTGTGCGGCGCGTGCCTGGTGCTGGCGCGGGACGTGAGCCTGGCCGGGCTGCCCGACCTGGTGGCGCGGCAGCAGGTGACCCACATGATGATCCCGCCGGTGGCGCTGGGCGCGCTACCGGCGGACGCGCTGCCCACGGGCATGACGCTGGTGGTGGGTGGCGACGCGTCAGCACCGGAGCTGGTGGCGCGGTGGGCTCCAGGCCGGCGAATGATCAACGCGTACGGTCCGACCGAGGCGACGGTGTGCGTGACGGCGAGCGAGCCGTTGCCGGCGGACGCCGAGGAGGTACCGATCGGCAGGCCGATGGTCGGGGCCAGGGCGTGCGTGCTGGACGAGCGGCTGAATCCGGTGCTGCCGGGCGTCGTCGGCGAGCTGTACCTGGCAGGAGCGGGGCTGGCCCGCGGTTACCTGGGGCGTGCGGCGTTGACCGCGGAGCGGTTTGTCGCCTCCCCGTTCGGTCCGCCCGGTACGCGGCTCTACCGGACCGGTGACCTGGCGCGGTGGAACGCGTGGGGCGAGCTGGTGTTCGCCGGACGGGTGGACGACCAGGTGAAGGTGCGGGGATACCGCATCGAGCTGGGCGAGATCGAGGCGGTCCTGCTGCGGCACGCCGCGGTGAAGCAGGTCGTGGTGATCGTGCGTGAGGACCGGCCTGGCGATCGCAGGCTGGCGGCCTACGTGGTGCCCACCGGCGAGCCCGCTCCGGCGGATGAGCTGCGCGGGCATGTCGTCGGTCAGCTTCCCGAGTACATGGTGCCCTCGGCGTTCGTGACGCTGGACGCGCTGCCGGTGACCGCCAACGGCAAGTTGGACAGGGCCGGGCTGCCTGAGCCGGTCAACGAGGTCGCGCCGGAGGTGGCCGCGGGCCCGCGCGACGCGCGCGAGGGCATACTCTGCGGCCTGTTCGCCGAGGTGCTCGGCCTGTCCCACGTCAATCCCGACCAGGACTTCTTCACCCTCGGCGGGGACAGCATCATCTCCATCGAACTCGTCGCCGCCGCCCGCCGTACCGGCCTCGCCATGACGGTGCGTGACGTGTTCGAGCAGCGCACCGTCACCGCGCTCGCCACGGTGGCCACCTGGGCGGAGGCGCCGGTGGCCAGAGCGGACGACGAGGACGCCGGTGCCGAGTTCGGCCCCTTGCCGATCATGGGCTGGCTGCGCGAACTCGCCGGCCAGTACGACGGCTTCAACCAGTCCGTCGCGGTTCGCCTGCCGCGCGGCCTCCGGCGTGAGGACCTCGAAGCGGCGCTGCGCGCGGTGGTCGACCACCACGAGTCGTTGCGCCAGCGGCTCACCGTCGCGCAGGACGGCCAGTGGACGTTCACCATCCAGCCGGTCGGCGAGCCGGCGGTCGATGACCTGCTGACCCGGGTCGACCTCGCAGGGGCGACCGGCGAACAGATCGCGGAAACGACCTCGGCGCAGGCTCTGGCCGCACGCGACCGGCTGGCGCCGAGGGACGGCCTGCTGCTCCAGGCGGTGTGGTTCGACTACGGGCCCGACCAGGACGGGCGGCTGCTGCTCATCGTGCACCACCTGTCCACCGACGTGGTGTCCTGGCGGATCCTGCTGCCTGACCTGTCCCTGGCCTGGCGGCACGCGGCGGCGGGCAACACGCCGCTGCTGGATCCTGTGCCGACCCAGGCGCGTAGCTGGGCCAGGGGGCTGGCGGAGGAGTCCTACCGGCCGGAGCGGGTGGCCGAGCTCGACTTCTGGCAGGGGCTGCTGGCCGGAGATGAACCGCGGGTGGGCAAGCGGGCGCTCGATCCGGATGTGGACGTCGCGGACACCCTGTGCTATCTGTCCACCACGCTGCCGGTTGAGCACACCGAGCCGCTGCTGACCACGGTGCCCGCGGCCTTCAACGCCGGAATCAACGACGTGCTGCTCACCGGCCTGGCCCTGGCGATCAACAAGTGGCGTGACAGGCCGGGCGGCGCCGTACTGCTCGACCTGGAGGGCCACGGCCGCCAGGACGTGGTGCCCGGAGCCGACCTGTCACGCACGGTGGGCTGGTTCACCAGCATGTACCCGGTGCGGCTGGAGCCAGGACCGGCCGACTGGCAGGAGGCCAGCGCGGGCGGGCCCGCGATCGGCCGTGCGCTCAAGGCGGTCAAGGAGCAGCTACGCGTGATCCCCGGCCACGGCATCGGGTACGGCCTGCTGCGCTATCTGAACACGGAGACCGCGCCCGCACTCGCGGCCCTGCCCGCCCCGCAGTTGGGGTTCAACTACATCGGCCGGTTCGGTGTCGGCTCGGGTGATGCCTCAGGGGAGGATTGGGGCCAGGTCGACGACATCGCCAAACCCCCGGCTCTCGACGCCGCGCAAGCCGTACCCCACGTCCTGGAGATCAACGCGGCGGCGATCGACGGACCTGACGGGCCCAGCCTGTCGGTTACCTGGGCCTGGCCAGAAGCGCTGCTGGCCAAGCCGGACGTGGCCGAGCTCGCCGAGGCGTGGTTCGACGCGCTGCGGACCTTGGTACGGCATGCGGTGGACCCGAGCGCCGGCGGCCTCACACCGTCCGACCTGTCGATCGACCTCGCGCAGGCAGAGATCGACGAGCTGGAAGCAGAGCTGGAAGCTGAAGAGGGAGCGCTGGGGTGACCAAGCTTGAGGACATCCTGCCGCTCACGCCGCTGCAGGAGGGCATGTTCTTCCACGCCGCCTACGACGACGACGGGGTCGACGTCTACCAGGCGCAGGCCGTGCTCGCCCTGGCCGGGAGGCTGAATCCCGAGGTGCTCCGTGACGCCGCGGCGGCCCTGGTCCGCAGGTACCCTGTGCTGCGTTCCGGTTTCCGCCAGCGCAAGACGGGCGAGCCGATCCAGGTGATCTACCGCGAGGTCCCGCTCAACTGGTCCGAGATGGACCTGTCCGATCTCGAAGCTGAGGAGCGTGACCTAAGACTCAGCGAGCTGGTGGCCGCCGACTGGGTGGCCCGTTTCGACCTCGGGCGGCCGCCGCTGATGCGGTTCACCCTGGTCAAGCTCGCCGCTGACGAGTACCGGCTGGTGCTGACCAACCACCACATCCTGGTGGATGGCTGGTCCCTGGCCGTGCTGATCGACGACCTGTTCACGCTCTACGCCAGCGGCGGCGACCCCAGCGGGCTGCCGGCAATCACCCCCTACCGCAACTTCCTGACCTGGATGTCCACCCAGGACAGCGCGGCGTCGACGCAGGCGTGGCAGGTGGCGCTGGCCGGGGTGGACCGGCCGACGCTGGTGGCTCCTGACGCGGCGCTCGGCTCCGAACTGCCCGCGCAGCTCGACGTCCGGCCTGACCCTGAGGTGGGCGCGCGACTGCGTCAGCTCGTGCAGTCCACCGGCCTGACCGCGAACACCCTGGTGCAGGCGGCGTGGGCGAGTGTGCTCGCAGCCATCACCGGCCGCGACGACGTGGTGTTCGGCACGCTGGTGTCCGGCAGGCCGCCGGAGATCGACGGCGTGCGGAAGATGGTCGGAATGTTCATCAACACGGTCCCGGTGCGTGTCCGGCTGCGGCCCGAGGCGAGCGTCGCGGACAACCTGGCCAGGCTCGCCGACGAGCAGACCCGGCTGATCGCGCACCAGCACCTCCGGCTGACCGACGTCACCCGGCAGACCGGCCTGACCACCCTGTTCGACACGTTCGTGGTGTTCGAGAACTACCCGGTCGACACGTCCGCGCGGGAGATCGCGCCGGGCGTGCGGCTGACCGAGATCACCGGCGACGACGCCGCGCACTACCCGCTGCGTCTGGTGGTCAGGTTGACCGGCGAGCGCCTGCAGGTCGTGCTGGAGTACCGGCAGGACCTGCTCAACGAGGCCGCGGCGCGCTGGGTCGCCGACGCGTTCTCTGACGCGTTGCACTGCCTGATCCAGGCGGGGGAGCGTCCGCTGGGCCGGCCGGTCACCCTGGCCGATGCCGAGCGGGTCATCCTCTTCGGCGACCTGCTCGCCGGGCCCGCCCCCGCGCCGGCCGACGCCGCGGCGGTACCCGCGCGCCTGGTCAGGGATCCGCGAGAGGAGATCCTGTGCGGGCTGGCGGCCGATGTGCTGCGCCGTGACCGGGTCCTGCCTGACGAGAACTTCTTCGACATCGGCGGGCACTCGCTGAGCGCCATCCAGTTGCTCTCGCGTACGCGTGCCGTGTTCGGCGTTGAGCTGCCGGTCCGTAGTGTCTTCGAGGCTCCGACCATCGCCGCTCTGGTGGCGCGGCTGGACGACGCGGGCCTGGCCAGGCCAGCGCTGCGCCGTACGGCGAGGCCGGACCAGATCCCGCTGTCGTTCGCCCAGCAGCGTCTCTGGTTCGCCGCCCAGTTGGAGGGCCCCGGCGCCACCTACAACCTGCCGATGTCGATGCGGCTGACAGGAGAGCTCGACCGGGCGGCACTGGTGGCCGCGCTCGTCGACGTGGTGGGCAGGCACGAGAGCCTGCGCACGCTGTTCGTCGAGGTGGACGGCATGCCGTACCAGCAGGTGCTGCCGCCGGCGCAGGCGCGCCCGGTGGTCGAGTACGCCGAGGTGGCGGCCGACGAGCTGGACGACGCGATGCTGCGGGCGGCGACCACCACGTTCGACCTGGCCACCGAGTTGCCGGTGCGTGCCTGGTTGTTCGCCACCGGCCCGCAGGAGCACGTGCTGCTGATGCTGACCCACCACATCGTCAGCGACGGCTGGTCCGCCGCGCCGCTGGGCCGTGACCTGGCCGCCGCGTACACCGCGCGTCGCGCGGGGCGACGTCCTGACTGGCAGGACCTGCCGGTGCAGTATGCGGATTACACGCAGTGGCAGCGGGAACTGCTGGGCGCTGAGTCGGATCCGCGCAGCCTGGTCAGCACCCAACTGGAGTTCTGGCGGCACAACCTGGCCGGTCTGCCCAGCCAGCTCCAACTGCCGACCGACCGGCCACGCCCCGCGACGTCGAGCCACCGGGGCGACGTGGTGTCCTTCGAGATGGACGCCGCCGCGCACCGCGGGCTGGCCGACCTCGCGCGCGCCACCCAGTCCAGCATGTTCATGGTGGTGCACGCGGCGACCGCCGCCTTGCTCACCTGGCTGGGCGCGGGCACCGACGTCCGGCTGTGCACCGTGGTCGCCGGCCGCAACGACCAGGTGCTCGAGGACCTGGTCGGGTTCTTCGTGAACACGTTGGTGCTGCGCACGGACACCTCGGGCGAGCCCAGCTTCCGCGACCTGGTCGGCCGGGTACGCAAGGCCGACCTGGCGGCGTTCGCCCACCAGGACGTGCCGTTCCAGCGGGTGGTGGCGATGGCCAAACCGGCGCGCTCCACCGAGCAGCACTCGCTGTTCCAGGTGATGCTGGTGTTCCAGAACAACGCGGGGCCGACCCTGAACATGCCAGGGCTGAAGGTGGCGGCCGAGGACGTCAGCATCGGCGCCTCCCGCATCGACCTGTCCTTCAGCGTGGCGGAGCGGTTCGCGGACGGGGCGCCGAGCGGGATCAGGGGCACGCTGGACTACGCGATGGACCTGTTCGACGCCGATACCGCGCAGGCCATCGCGGACCGGCTGGCGCGGCTGCTGGCGCAGGTCGCCGACGACCCCGACCTCCGCCTCGGCGCGCTCGACCTGCTGTCGGCGACGGAGCGCGGCCAGTTGGTGCCCGCGGGCGAAGCCGTCGAGGCCGAGCCGCAGGCCACCCTGCCGGCCCTGTTCACCGCCCAGGCCGAGAAGACCCCGGACCGCCCGGCGGTCGAGGCAGGGGGAGTGGCAGTCAGCTACGCCGAGCTGGACGCGCGCGCCAACCGGCTGGCGCACCACCTGATCGGCCTGGGTGTCGGTCCTGAACAGGTGGTCGCGCTGGCCCTGCGCCGCTCCGTCGAATTCGTGGTGGCCGTCCTGGCCGTCACCAAGGCCGGGGCCGCGTACGCGCCGATCGACCTGGACGATCCCGCCACGCGCTCCGACTACCTGCTCGCCGACCTCGCTCCCACCGTGGTGCTGACCAACCGGTCCGCCGGGCTGTCCCACGGCGGCGCCAAGGTCGTCGAGCTGGACGACCTCGACCTGACTGGACTGCCCGTCACAGAGCCTACCGACGCGGATCGAACCGCGCCGCTGAGTCCTGCCCATCCCGCCTACGTCATCTACATGTCAGGCACCGCCGGGAGCCCCCGCGGTGTTGTGGTCACCCACGCGGGACTGTCAGGTCTCGCCGCCAACCAGCGCGAGCACTACCGGATCACCCCCGAGTCCAGGGTGCTCCCGTTCGTCTCGCCCGGCTTCGACGTGTCCATCGCCGAACTGACGCTCGCACTGCTCTCCGGCGCCTGCCTGGTGGTGACGCCGCACCAGTTGGCCGGCGCGGACCTGGCCAGCGAGCTGAACCGGCTGCGCATCACCCACGCGCAGGTGCCGCCATCGGTGATGCTCGGCGTGCCCACGGTGCCGCTGCCACACCTGCGTGCCTGGATCACCGGCGCGGAGCCGTGCCCGGACAAGCTGATCGACCACTGGGCGCAGGACCGGTTGGTGGTCAACGCGTACGGCCCGGCCGAGACGACCGTCGACGCGACCTTCGCTCGGTGCGAGCCAGGCGACAGGACCACGGGCATCGGCAGGCCGATCCACGGCGTACGGACCTACGTGCTGGACGCGGCGATGCGGCCCGTACCGCCAGGGGTGACCGGCGAGCTGTACGTCGCGGGCGCCGGTCTGGCACGCGGCTATCACGGCAGGCCCGCGCTGACCGCGGAACGCTTCGTGGCCAGCCCCTTCGGCCCGCCGGGTGGACGGCTGTACCGCACGGGGGATCTCGCCCGATGGCGGCGCGCGGCCCAGGGGTGGCGGCTTGACCTGGCCGGGCACGCGGACAACCAGCTCAGGATCCGTGGTTTCCGTGTGGAGGTCGGCGAGGTCGAGGTGGCCCTGCGCGGACACGAGCGAGTCGCCGCCGCGGCGGCCGTGGTGCGCGGTGACCGGCATGGCGACCGGCGGCTGGTCGCCTACGTGGTGCCGTCCGGCGAGCCGGTCTCCACCGGCGAACTGCGTGGCTACCTCGCGGGACAGCTCCCTGAGTACATGGTGCCCTCGGTGTTCGTGACGCTGGACGCGCTGCCGGTGACCCCCGGCGGAAAGCTGGACCCGGCCCGGCTGCCCGCCCCGCCGCCGGAAGCGCGGTGGCGCCGCCAGGCGCCGAAGACCCTGCGGGAGTACGTGCTGTGCCGGCTGTTCGCCGAGGCGCTCGGTGCGCCGGAGACGGCGCCGGAGGATGACTTCTTCGAGCTGGGAGGAGATCCCCAGACGTGCGCCAAGCTGGCCGCGCGGATCCGGTCGGTGCTGGGCGTGGACCTGAGCGTCCGCGCGCTGTCCGACGCGCCGACCCCGGCCGGCGTCGACGCGCTCCTGGATGACGCGGGCAGCGCACTGGACCCGTTCGCCAGGGTGTTGCCGCTGCGCGCCGAAGGCGACCTGCCGCCGGTGTTCTGCCTGCCCCAGAACACCGGGATGAGCTGGCGGTACGTCAACCTGCTGAGCGCGCTCGACCCTCGGGTTCCCGTCTACGCGATCCAGTCGAAGGGACTCACAGGAGACGGGCCGCTGCCGACCGATATCGCCGAGATCGCCGCCGAACTCGCCGACGTCATCCGCGGCGTCCGGCCGGAGGGCCCCTACCATCTGCTCGGCTGGTCGTTCGGCGGCAACCTCGTGCAGCCGGTCGCCGTGCAGTTGCGGAAGGCCGGCCAGCAGGTCGGCCTGGTCGGGATCATGGACTCGTACCCGTCGGACGACCCGGAGTCCAGGGTTCCGCCCGAGGACCTCCCCATGATGACCGCCATGGTGGCCGGCTATGCCAAGTTCTACGACGGCATCGACGATGTGGAGATGGCCACCGACCCCGCCGCCCTGCGTGAGCAGTGCCTGAGCTACCTCGGCAGGGGAACCAGCGAGCTGCGCTTCCTGACCGTCGCGCGGCGATCCCGGATCTTGGACGTCATGCTCAGCAACGTGCAGGCCCTGCTGCGCGACGAGGAGCCGGACCGTTACCCCGGCGACGTGCTGCTGATCGCCGCGCTGCGGGATCGTCAGCCCTGGATGACGCCGGAGAGCTGGAAGTCCCGCGTGGACGGGGAGATCCAGGTGGTCGAGGTGGACTGCCGGCACCACGAACTGATAGACCCCGGCCCGGTGGCCGAGGTCTGCGGGGCGCTGGCCCCGATCCTGGAGCGATGACCAGGTGCCGCATCCCGGTGGGGATGCGGCACATCTATGTCACTTGAGGACGTAACCGTCAGCCGGTCGCTGGTGGCGGGAGCGTCTCAGGTCGTTCGTCACGAACGTTCGCTGCAGCCAGCGGTCCCGGCCGTCGTAGCGCGGTCGGAACTCGGTTCGCCCGTGGACCGTGATCCGGTTGTCCACGATCGCCAGTTCACCCGGCTGGAGCCGGTGGACCAGCGCGGTCTGCTCGAACGCGGTGCGTAGTTCCTGAAGCGCCTTCTGCGCCCGGGCAGTCTGGCCCGTCGTGGCGGCGAGATCCACTTGGATGTCGGGATCCTCCGGCGCGCCGGTCAGCACCGCGTGATGGACGGTGCTCTCGCCCACGTCGAACGAGGGCGGTGCCGCGGTGACGAACTCGTCGGCGAAGAGTGCTTCGCGGGCGGCGTCGCCGAGCACCGGAACCACCTGGCGGGCGCAGGCCGTACGCAGGCCTGAGATCTTCTCGTGGTCGGCGCGCAGGCAGAGCAGCATCACGTAGTCCGGCCGGTGCGCGTGAAAGGCGTTCTCGTTGTGCCACTCCAGCAGCACGGAGCCCGCGTTGCCCTGGAACTTCTCTTTGCCCGGCACCGGTACGACGTCCTGCACCAGGGATCCTGACTTCTCCGACAGGAACGCCGAGGGGTCGCCGAGGCCGGCGGCGATCATGATCAGTAATGCCGCCGAAACCGTCGCGGTCCTCTGTACCGAGCCCGGCACCGACGGCGTGTCAGGCAGGCCCTGTTCCCGTACGGGCAGCCCCCGAATGATCATCGCGCCATGCGGACCCGCATCGCGGCGAAATGCCCGGAGCGGCTGACGCAGGCCGACCGGGCTCTCCTCCCAGGCTTCCCTGGCTCTGGAGACCCAGAGGGAATCGTCGACCTGCATGGTGCCTGGACCGCACAGCGCTTCGGCCAGCCGGGCGACCTCTGCTCGGTCATCCGCGTTGAGCTCGACAGGTAGGGGCGGTGCGACGGAAGGCGTGACCACCGTCATATCGGAACCTCCGCGATAGATCGTCCGGGACCCTCCTCGTCGTGCAGCGACCATGGGGTCCCCATCGGAGCCACGCTATGAATTCCCAGCTTCCACTCGTTATCGGTTCCAGATCGCCCGGCCGCTTAGGGGACGCGGCATTGATATGGAGACGAAAACGCTCGTCGTTATGGTCACGCCTATGACGGGCATGAGCTACGCGCTACGAGCCGAAGGCCTGAAGAAGAGCTTCGGTGCTACCCAAGCGGTACGACACGTTGATCTTGAGGTGCCCGCCGGAACCGTGCTGGGTCTGCTCGGTCCCAACGGCGCGGGCAAGACGACCGTGGTGCGCATGTTCTCCACACTGGTCCGGCCGGACGCCGGGCACATCGAGGTGTACGGCTTCGACGTGGTCAGGCAGTCGCAGCAGGTACGCACGCTGATCGGTCTCACCGGTCAGTACGCCACCGTGGACGGGAACATCTCAGGGCGGGAGAACCTCTACCTGATCGGCCGCCTGCTCAACCTGTCCGCGTCCGGCGCGCGCCGGCGGGCCGACGAGCTGCTCGAACGCTTCGACCTGGTCAAGGCGGCACGGCGGCCGGTACACACCTACTCAGGCGGCATGCGGCGACGAGTGGACCTGGCCGCCAGCATGATCGGCAATCCCCGAGTGCTCTTCCTCGACGAACCGACCACCGGCCTTGACCCGCGTAGCCGCAACAACCTCTGGAACGAGGTGCGCCTGCTCGTGGCCCAGGGCACGAGTGTGCTGCTGACGACCCAGTACATGGAGGAGGCGGAGATGCTGGCCGACGCGATCGCGGTGATCGACAGCGGCCAGATCGTCGCCACGGGCACCCCGACCGAGCTAAGGACGGCCGTCGGTGGCCAGGTGCTCCAGGTACGGCCGGCGGACCCGGCGGACCTGGCCGCGGTGGCGACGGTGCTCTCCGCCATCGGCTCAGGCGCCCCCATGACGTTGGCCGACGACGGCCTGGTGGTGCTGCCCATTGGCGGGGAATCGGAGTTGACCCAGGCGATCGGTGCTCTGGCGGCGGCGGGCCTTCAGCTAGCCGGCATCGACACCCACCTGCCCAGCCTTGACGAGGTGTTCCTCTCCCTGACCAGCGACGTTCCGGATCGGACCACGACATGACATCGACTGCCAACGACTCCTTGCCGTTGCGGGCGCTGCCCGGCATCGAGGTGCCGCCGGCCAGAATCGGGCCGGCCGCGATCCTGCGCCACTCGATGGCGATCGCCCGGCGCAACCTCATCCAGCTACGCAACGACCCCGAGCAGTTACTCGACGCGATGCTGATGCCGTTGGTGATCACGCTCCTGTTCGTCTATGTGTTCGGCGGCGCGATCGGCAACGGTTCCGCGGACTACCAGCGGTTCCTCATCCCCGGGATCATGGTGCAGATCGTCACGTTCGCCGCCCGGTCCACCGGAATCGGGATGTCGTTCGACTTCGCCAACGGCCTGATGGACAGGTTCATGACCCTGCCCATCGCCAGGTCCGCGGTGCTCACCGGCCGCATCGTCGCCGACATGTGCCGCATGCTGCTCGGGCTGGCGGTGATGTTCGTCTTCGCCCTGATCATGGGCTTCCGAGTGGAAACCGACCTGCTCTCCGCGCTTGCGGCCCTGGCCCTGCTCATGCTCTACGGAATGGCCTTCTGCTGGGTCTCCGCCTTCATCGGCCTGGCGATACGGAACCCGGAGACCGTCCAGTCGATCGGATTCCTCTGGACGCTGCCGCTGCAGTTCGGCAGCTCCATGTTCGTCGATCCCGCCACGATGCCGACCTGGTTGCGGATCTTCAGCGAGCTCAATCCGACCACCTCCATCGTCGACGCGTCCCGCGCCCTGCTCACCGGCGGACCGCCGACGGGACCAGTCCTGCACAGCCTCGCCTGGATCGCGGCGCTCGTCATCGTCTTCGCCCCCCTGTCCATCGTCTGGTACCGACGCCGCGCCACGAGAGCCCCGAGGTGAGTGCCATGACTGCTGTTTCCGACTCGTACGGCACGCGGAGGTCGCCAGCATGGTGAGCGTCGAGCCAGAACGTCCCGCACCGAGCCCGGCCGGCAGTGCGAAGGGCCCGGTCCGGCGCACGGTGCTGTTACGGCTGGCCGGAGGCCTGGTGGTGCTCGCGGCGGTCGCGGCCGCCTTCGGTTTCGAACTACCGGCCGGCGGTACAGGGAAGCTCGACCCGGTCGCCCCGTTCCTGCTCGCGGTCGCCGTGATCGTCTTCGTGAGCCACCTGCTCGGCACCGTGCTCGAGAGACTCCACCAGCCGCCCGTGCTCGGCGAGATCCTCGGCGGCCTCCTGCTCGGTCCCTCGGTCCTGACCTCCCTGTGGCCCGGCGCGAGCAAGTGGCTGTTCACCCCGACGGTGGTGAGCGCCCTCGGCACGGTCGCGCAGTTGGGGCTGGTCACCTTCATGTTCCTGCTGGGCTGTGAGCTGGGCAGGGGCGGTGTCCGCACCTCCCGCGGCGTGGTCGCGCTGGTCAGCATCGGCGCGATCGGGCTGCCCTTCCTCGGCGGCGCCGGCCTCGCGTTGGTCGGCGGGGACGCGCTGGCGGGCGACTCACCGAACCGCGGCGCCTACGTGGTCTTCTTCGGCCTTGCCCTGTCGATCACGGCGCTGCCGGTGCTCGCCCGCGTTCTGCTGGACCTGGGCATCGAGGGCACGCGGATCGGCACCCTCGCACTGGCCTCCGCCGCCTCAGGCGACGGGCTGATCTGGCTGGCGCTGACCGTCGTGCTCGGCCTGAGCGGGGGGGTCTCCGTCATCACGACCGCGGGCATCGGCGTCGCCTTGGCGCTGATCACCATGCTGTGGGTCCGTCCCGCGCTGGCCGCCATGGTGCGCGCCGCCGAGAAACAGGCCTTCGCGGGACGGTTCCTCCTGCCCGTGCTGCTGGTCGGCGCGCTCGGCTATGCCGCGGTCACCCACCTGATGGGGCTGCACCCGGCGATCGGCGCCTTCCTGTTCGGTGCCGTGGTTCCCCGGGAAGTGCCGGTCGTGGAGGACCTCAAGCGGCAACTGCAGGGTTTCGTGATCATGGTGCTCCTTCCGCTCTTCTTCGCCGGGATCGGTCTGACCACCTCGGTCGGCTTGATCGGTGGTTCCATCGCGCACTGGGGGCTGTTTGTCGCGGTGTTGCTGACCGCCGTCGCCACCAAGTTCGCGGGCGTGGTCGGCTTCGCCCGCCTGGCCTCGCTGCCACGGAGGGACGCGTGGCGTCTTGGGGCGCTGATGAACTGCCGAGGGGTGACCGAGTTGGTCGTCGCCGCGATCGGATACCAGCATCACCTGATCAGCGCGCTCGGCCTGACCATGCTCGTCCTGGTCGCATTGATCACCACGGCGGCCACCCGTCCGCTGATCCACCTGATGGGCCTGCCCATCGATGAATAGCACGGGCTATCTCGGCAGCAGTCTGCCGTTGAAGTGCAGAATGGCCGGCTCGTTGTGGTCGATGACGGCCTGGTGGATGCGCCGCAGCTCCGGGCCGGGATCGATGCCCAGCTCCTCAGTCAGCAGGTTCCTGGCGTTCCCGTACGCGGCGAGCGCGCCGACGGTGTCACCGCTCAAGTAGAGGGCTCTCATCAGCAGGGAGTGCGAGCGCTCCCGCAGCGGAGACTCGGCGATGAGCGTGTAGAGGTCGGGGGTGATCCGCGAGGGTGGGACCAGGCGGAGCCTGAGCTCCAGGAGGTCCTCCCAGGCAAGCAGCCGCTGCTCGTTGAGCGCGTCGAGGCGGCGTGCGAGGCTCTGCGAGCCTCTGGAATCCGTCCCCGCGGGGCCGCGCCAGAGCTGGAGTGCCCGTTCCAGCTGAACAGCGGCTTGAGCGATCTGGTCCTTGTCCGCGTGGCTCTGCGACTGATTGACGCGCTCGTGGAAGATGTGGACGTCAAGCTCCCCGGGGTCGATGAGCAGATGGTAGGCGCTTCCACCTCCCTCTCCGCCCCCTCCGCGGATCGTGGTGAGCCGTTCGGCCAAGTCAACCGAGGCCAGTGCCTCGCGAAGACGTCTAACGTGCAGTCTTATGTTGTCCGCCGCGGACGCTGGCGGGTCCTGCCAGACCAGATTGATGAGGCCGTTCCGTGTGACAGGTTTGCCATCGGCGACGAGGAAGGCGGTGAGTAGCGTCCTCACCAGCGGGGAATTAGTGATCATCTCGACGTCTCCGGCCAAAACTGGACCAAGTAGCTGAAAGATCATATTTGCCCCCAAGGTTGGACATTGGTGCCCTAAGTGCTGACGGCCGTATGACCGGCGTGCACATTTCCGGTGGTGCGTCAGAGCAGCGCCTCAATGATCCTGTGCCGGCGCCGACGACACCCCGTGGGCCCTTCCCGCACGTCCAACCCGGCAGACCCAAGATCACACATGCCCCTATATCGGCGCAAGCCTTCCGGGTGCCGCTCGCTTGCTTGGCGCGTTACAAAATGAGGATCCCCAAGTCAACGCCCTTATACGAAGGCTATACGGGAGATATCCATTTGGTCTCATACAGTGGATATAGCTGATTTCCTTGAGATTGCCGCATGTCGCAAGCCGCATATTTAACGGACGGTGTTGGATATGTGACTCCGTAGCCCGTTTTCCTGGTAGGCCGGCTTTCCTGCCGCCTATGGGCTATGCCGCGCTGCGGGCATGAGACAGTCGAGCGACCAGGGGGCAGATATCTACCAGGACTCTTCCCAAGCGGCCGACCAGGCAACCACCGAAGTCGGTGACTCGGAGGCCGTGGGATTCGACTTCCGTATCCTCGGTCCACTCAAGGTGACGGCGGGTCGCGACCGCGTCGCCATCGGCGGGCACCGCCAGCGCACGGTGCTGGCCATGCTGCTGCTCACACCGGACCAGGTGGCATCGGTCGACCGGCTGGTCGAGGCGGTGTGGGCCGGGCACCAGCCGACGACCAGCCGTACTCAGATCGCCATCTGTGTGAGCAGCCTGCGCAAGGCGTTCAAGGCCGCGGGCTTTCCAGGAGAGGTCATCGAAACCGTCCCGACCGGCTACATGCTGCTCGCCGGTGAGCATCGCATCGACGCGGTGCGCTTCTCCAAGCGGGCGGAGTCCGCCCAGCGCCTGGCTAAGCAGGGGAGGACGGCAGAGGCCGCGGAACTGCTCGGCGACGCCCTCGGCCTGTGGCGGGGACCAGCACTCGCCGGAATCTCCAGCTACACCGTCGAGGCCGAGGCGGCACTCCTGGACGAGCAGCGCTGCAGCGCCTACGAGCAGTACGCGGCGCTGCAGTTGGAGCTCGGCCGTCACCGCGAGGTGGTACCCGGGCTGTCCGCCCTGGTCCAGGAGCGGCCACTGCGAGAGCACGCGCGCGCGTCGCTCATGCTCGCCCAGTACCGGTCCGGCCGCAGGTCAGAGGCATTGGAGCTGTTCCGGCATGCCAGGGAGGTGTTCGTCGGAGAGCTCGGGCTTGAGCCGGGGCGGGTGCTGCAGGACCTGCACAGCGCGATCCTCCGCGAGGATCCCGCGCTCATGCCCGCCGCGGCGCTGCTCGCCTCGCCGCGCGGCGGTTCATCGATGACCACCCTTCCGCCGGACCTTTCGACGTGCGTGGGCAGGGAGCACGAGCTCGCGGCGCTGAACGGACTGCTGGATCGCCCCCCTCGGGACCGCTCGCCGGCCATTGGACTGCTCGTCGGGCGGCCGGGCGTGGGCAAGACCACGCTGGCGGCGTACTGGGCGCGTCTGGTCTCTGGCGCGTTTCCCGACGGCCGGCTGTTCGCCCGCCTGCGTGAGGATGGGAGCGACAACGGCGATCCCGTCCCCGCTGTGGTGACACGGTTCCTGCGGACCCTGGGCTTCTCCGAGGAGGAGATTCCCGACGATCTGGCGGACCGGGTGGCGCTGTTCCACCGATCGCTCGAGAACCGCCGGATGCTGATCGTGCTCGACGACGTCCAGGAGGATTGGGCCCGTGCGCTGATCCCTCCCCAGGGCGTCTGCTCCGTGCTGATGACAAGCCGCGAGATGCTGTCGATTCCGGCCCGGGTACGGCTGCGCCTGAACCCTCTGCAGGCCGCGGACGCGGTGACGCTCCTCGACAGGCTCGTCGGAGACGGCCGGGTACGCGAGAATCCAGGCACCGCCATGCGGGTGGCCGCGCTCTGCGACCACCTGCCGTTGGCCCTGACCGCGGCGGCGGCCCGCCTCACAGCCAAACCGCACTGGAGCCTCTCCCACCTGGAAAGCCGCCTGCGCGATCCGCTGAACAGGCTCGCGGAGCTCAGCCGTGGCAGGCCCGAGATCCGCGCCGCCTTCGACCTCAGCTACCGCGACCTCAGCCCGGCGGCCGCCGCCATGTACCGGCGGCTCGGCCTGCTGAACGGCTCGGAGACAGACCCACCCGACCTGAACGTACGGCTCGGCGCGGAGCTCCTCGACACCGATCCGACGGACGCGGAGAACCTGATGGAACAACTCGTGGACGCCGCGCTGCTGGAGGTGGCGGGAGAAGAACCGAACGGGCGATTCCGTTACCGGCTCCCACGATTGCTGGCGCTACACGCACGAGAATGCGCGGAGCTCTCAAAAACCGCATGAAAATCCTGCTGGAAAGTCAGGTAACCGTATGACGAACGGGAGACGGCGTGAAAAAGACCGGTGCGTGTAGTGCTTCTCCAGATGAGATGACCCGATGACTGCAATGTTCAATGAACAGACCGAACAATGGCTCCGCCGATATCGGCCCGTAGACCGTCCCCGGCTGCGCCTGGTCTGCTTCGCCCACGCCGGTGGGGGCCCCAGCGCGTTCCGCACCTGGCCCGCCGGCCTCCCGGAGGACATCGAGGTCCTCGGTGTGCGCTACCCGGGCCGCCAGGAGCGGGTGATGGACGAATGCGTCGACCGTATGGACACGCTGGCCGACCATGTGGCCGATGCGCTCGACCCGTTACTCGACCTGCCGATGGTGATGTTCGGGCACAGCATGGGCGCCTGGGTCGCCTACGACGTGGCGCTGCGGCTGCTCCGCCGCCGACGGTTCAGCCTCAACCTGCTGATCGTGTCCGGGCAGGTGGCCCCGGACAGCAAGGACCCCGCGAGGGCCTTCGAGGACGACGACGCGCTGGTGGCCGAGGTCCAGAGAGTCGGTGGATACGACCCCCAACTGTTCGAGGACCCCGAGATGCGTGATCTCGTGCTGCCCGCGATCCGCGCCGACTTCGCCTTGGTCCACACCTACCGGCCCGAACCTGGCGCGCCTCTCGACTGCCCGATCCTCGCCTGCTTCGGCGACCAGGACGTCGACTCGCGGCCCGAGGGCATGCGGGCGTGGGCTGACACCACCACCGGCACGTACACGCAGCGGGCCTTCCCCGGTGGGCACTTCTACCTGGCCGACCAGGAGCCCGATCTGCTGCGCGCGCTCTCCGAGCGCGTGAATAGTACGGCCGCATTCCACGCATTTCCGTGAGGGGGAGTAGACCTCGATGGCGCCCACCGATTCCAGGCAGAGAGTTCACAGCGCGAGCGGATCAGCCACGGCCCTCGCGTCGGACGTCGCCGAGCACGAGGTGGCTGTTGCCCGCGAGTTCACCGTCCAGGAGATCCTGGCGGCGCACGCCAAGGTGATCGCCGCGGTGCAGGGTGAGCAGGAGGTGTTGACCGGGTTCCTTCCTGATGGGGACGCGGGTGAGCCGCTCTCGTGCCTGCTCAAGGTTGGCGGTAGGTC
Source organism: Nonomuraea sp. bgisy101 (assembly GCF_057708945.1). Classification (NCBI taxonomy): domain Bacteria; kingdom Bacillati; phylum Actinomycetota; class Actinomycetes; order Streptosporangiales; family Streptosporangiaceae; genus Nonomuraea; species Nonomuraea sp. bgisy101. The sequence goes on along the minus strand of NZ_JBYITD010000026.1, from coordinate 99,180 downwards.
GTGGCGGGACCTCGTCGAGAGTGCGGGACGGGCGGCCGCCGAAGTCGCGGAGCCGGTGTTCGACGTTGTTCTCGGCGCATATCAGGGCCACCTGCCTGAGGGGGTGGCGCTCTGGGTCTCCCTTGAGGGAGGAACGCTGCGGCTGCGATATCGCACGGACGCGTATGACGCCGACCACATGGCCAGGATAGGCGGGTACTACCTCAGCGCGCTGCGGATGATCGCCACAGAGCCGGATGCCGAGCATGCCGTACACAGCCTGCTGTCCGCCGAGGAACTGGACCTTCAGTTCAACGGCCTGGCAGGGCCGGAGCGTGAGCTGCCGGACCGCCGCTTCCACGAACTCTTCGAGGAGCAGGTGCGCCGCACCCCTGACGCGGTCGCCGCCATTCACGGCGACCGGCGGTGGACCTACGCGGAGCTGAACCGGCGCGCCAACCGGATCGGCCGCGCGCTGCTCGCCGCGGGCCTGTCCGACGAGGACGTCGTGGCGGTGGTGACCGAGCGGAACCTGGACTGGATGGCCTCGGTGCTGGCCATCTTCAAGTCAGGCGGAGCGTATCTGCCGATCGAGCCGCACTTCCCGGCCGACCGGGTGGCCACGATGCTCGGCCGGGCCGGGTGCGGACTGGTGCTCACCGAGCCGGGCAGCACCGGCACGCTCGACGAAGCCGTGAAAACCTTGCCAGGGGTGCGGAAGCTGCACATCGAAGGTATCTGCGCGGAGCCGTACGACGACCACGACCTGGGAGTACGGGTCGCCCATGACGCCCTGGCCTACGTCTACTTCACCTCAGGATCCACCGGTGAACCCAAGGGCGTCATGTGCGAGCAGGCGGGCATGGTCAACCATCTCTACGCCAAGATCGACGACCTGGAGATCACCGAGGGGAGCGTGGTCGCGCAGATCGCCCCGCAGTGCTTCGACATCTCGCTGTGGCAGCTCGTGTCGGCGCTGCTTGTCGGCGGGCGCACGCTGATCGTGGAGCAGAGCGCGGTCCTCGACGTCCAGCGCTTCGTGGAGCTGGTCGCGGGCGGGGTCGACGTGATGCAGGTCGTCCCGTCCTACCTGGAGGTCGTGCTCTCGCATCTCGAGGAACACCCCGGCGACCTGGGCAGGCTGCGTTGCGTCTCGGCTACGGGCGAGGCGCTGAAGAAAGAGCTGACCGAGCGCTGGTTCGCCGCGTTCCCGCACATCAAACTCGTCAACGCGTACGGACTCACCGAGACCTGCGACGACACCAATCACGAGGTGATGGACCGGGTGCCAGAGCGGGACCGGGTGCCTCTCGGGCGGGCGGTCAACAACGTGAGCGTCTACGTGGTGGACGAGAATCTGAACCCGGTGCCGCTCGGCTCGCCAGGCGAGATCGTGTTCTCCGGAGTCTGCGTCGGCCGGGGCTACATCAACGACCCTGAGCGTACGGCTGCCGCCTTTCTCACCGACCCGCACAGGCCCGGCCGGCGCCTGTACCGCTCCGGCGACTTCGGCCGCTGGCTCCCCGAGGGCAAGCTGGAGTTCCTCGGCCGCCGCGACGCCCAGGTGAAAATCCGCGGCTTCCGCATCGAGATCGGCGAGATCGAGAACAGGCTGCTGGGCGCCGCGGGCGTGCGTGACGCTGCCGTGGTCGTCGCCGAGTGGCCGGACCGGGGCAGGACCCTGGTGGCCTTCTACTCCGCTCCCGCCGAGCTGCCCGCCGCCGAGCTGCTCGCGCACCTGTCCTTGACGCTGCCCGAGTACATGGTGCCCAGCCACCTGCACTGGCTGGAGCGGCTGCCGCTGACCGCCAACAGCAAGATTGACAAGAAGGCGCTTGCCGTACTCGCCGCGAGTCTCAGAGCCGACGGCCAGGACGTCGTGGAGCCGCCACGCACACCGACCGAGCGAGAGGTGGCGGCGGCGTGGGCGGAGGTGCTCGGCGTCACGCCTGCCGAGGTCGGACGGTCCAGCCACTTCTTCGACTCCGGCGGGACCTCGCTGTCTGCGGTCCGGCTGGTGGTGAAGCTGCGGCGGGTGGTGTCGCTCAAGGAACTGATCCGCTATCCGGTCCTGGCTGAGCTGGCGGCCTTCATCGAAGGCCAGCGTGATGATCCACCGCTGTTGAGCGGAACACTAAGGAGCGAGTGTGATGGTGCGACCAACCGATCCCTCCGCCGACCCTGACTCTTCCCTCGTCCCCTCTCCCTCCCTCGACCTCGGCGTTGACCTCGACGTCGAGGAAGGGAGACCGGCCATCGTCTGGGTGAGCGGCGCGGGTGACCCCGCCGTCTGGGTCGCCGGGCACCGGGACGCCCTGCACCGCGCGGTCGCTCGCCACGGAGCCGTCATGGTGCGCGGGCTCGTCCCGCGCGACGCCGCGGAGGCGGGCAGGATACTCAAGAACCTGGCCACCGAGCTGATGGCGGAACGAGAGGCGTTCGCCCCCAGAGAGACCTACGAGCAGGGTGTCTACTCCTCCTCGAAATGGCCGTCCAACCAGCCGATGTGCATGCACCACGAGCTCAGCTACACGCTGGAGTCTCCAAGCATGTTGCTCTTCGCCTGTCTCAGCGCGCCCCCGCAGGGCGGCGTCACGGCGGTGGCCGAGGCGTCCCGCGTGCTGGCGGCACTTCCCGCGGATCTTGTCGAGCGGTTCGAGCGCGAGGGCTGGCTGCTCACCCGGTCCTACAACGACGAGATCGGCGTGCCGTGGCAGGAGGCGTTCGGCACCTCCAGCAGGGCCGAGGTGGAGAGCTACTGCGCCGCCAACAGGATCACCTTCGAGTGGACCTCTGACGGCGGGCTACGCACCAGCCAGCGCCGTCCCGCCGTGATCACCCATCCAGAGAACGGCCAGAGGCTCTGGTTCAACCAGATCGCGTTTCTCAACGAGTGGACCATGATGCCCGAGGTGCGCGAGTACCTGGTGGACGTCTACGGCAGGGACGGCCTGCCGTTCAACACCCGCTTCGGCAACGGCGACGAGATCGGCGAGGACGTCGTCCAGCTCATCAACAAGATCTACGACTCGGTGACGCTGCGCGAGCCGTGGCAGGCCGGTGACGTGATGCTCGTCGACAACCTCCGCATGGCGCACAGCAGAGAGGCGTACGAAGGACCCCGTGAGGTGCTGGTCGCCATGGGCTACCCGGTCTCGCTGGACGCCTGCTCTCCGAGCGCGGACCGGCCACAACTTTGGAGCGCTTGATGTCGCAGAATGTCCCCACCTTCTCCGTGATCTCCGGCGCGCAGGTCCAGAGCGCGCTCCGGGGCCAGGAGAAACGCATGACAGAGATCGTCGAGGCCGCCTACAGAACGCACGGGGCCGGACACACGGTCAACCCGCCGTCGTACTTCCTGCGCTTCCCCGACCGTCCCACCGCACGGATCATCGCCCTGCCCGCCTCCATCGACGGCGACCCCGGCGTGGACGGCATCAAGTGGATCTCCAGCTTCCCCGAGAACGTCCCGTCAGGACTACCACGCGCCTCCGCGGTGCTGATACTCAACGACCAGCGAACCGGCTACCCCTTCGCCTGCATGGAGGGCTCCATCATCAGCGCGACACGGACCGCCGCGTCGGCCGCGCTGGCCGCCGACTGGTTCACCAGGGAACGCGGACGCCCGCCACGGGTCGGGTTCGTCGGCACCGGTCTGATCGCCAGGTACATCCACACCTACCTCGCCGCGACCGACTGGGCGTTCGACGAGGTCGGCGTGCACGATCTGTCGCAGGAGCACGCCGCCGGCTTCCGTGACCATCTGGAGCGGAGTGGCGAAAGCGGGCGGGTCACCGTACACGACGAGGCGGAGAGCCTGATCCGAAGCTCGGACCTGCTGGTGTTCGCGACCGTGGCGGCGACCCCGCATGTGACCGAGCCGAGCTGGTTCTCGCACAACCCCATCGTCCTGCACGTGTCGCTGCGGGATCTCTCCCCGGAGATCATCCTCGCCTCGACCACCATCGTGGACGACGTCGACCACTGCCTGAAGGCCGGCACCTCCCCGCACCTGGCCGAGCAACTCGTCGGCAACCGGGACTTCGTGGACGGCACGCTGTACGACGTGATGTCGGGCCGGGTGCAGCCGCCCGCCGACCGCCCGCTGGTGTTCTCGCCGTTCGGGCTCGGCGTCCTCGATCTCGCCGTCGGCGCGCACGTCTACGCCGAGCTGAGCCAGAGCGGGGAACTCCACGTCGTCGAGGACTTCTTCCATGAACTTCGCCGGTACGGCTAGACGGAGGTGGAGCGGTGCCGATCATCGTCGAACCGCAGGATTACCACGAGGAGGATCTGTACGTCGACCTCGAGGAGACCTTCGGCCGCAGGCTCTACCTCAAGTGCGAGGGGTTCAACTTCGCTGGCTCGATCAAGCTCAAGGTCGCCCGCGAGATGGTCGCGGCGGTCGAGCGCAGTGGCCGGTTGCGGCCGGGGTCGATCCTGGTGGAGTCCTCGTCGGGCAACCTCGGCGTCGCCCTGAGCATCCTGGCGGCCAGCAGGGGCTACACGTTCGTGTGCGTGACCGACACCCGGTGCAACCTGGCGACCAAGCAGTTGATGGAGTCGCTGGGCACCCGGGTGTACACGGTGGTGGAGCCCGCGCTGGACGGCGGCTTCCTCGGCGCGCGGCTGCGGTACGTGCGTGAGCTGTGCGAGTCGGACGACCGTTACCTCTGGCTCAACCAGTACGCCAACCCGGCCAACTGGCAGGCCCACTACCGCTGGACCGCGCCCGCCGTCGCCGAGCGGTTCCCCGACCTCGGCGTGCTGTTCGTCGGCGCCGGGACCACGGGCACGCTGATGGGCTGCGCCAGGTACTTCACGGAGCACCGGCCGGAGGCCACCGTGGTGGCGGTCGACGCGGTCGGCTCTGTGGCCTTCGGCGGGCCGCCGCTGACCCGGATGATCCCCGGGCTGGGCACCGGCGTCCGCCCGCCGCTGCTCGACGAGTCGTACATCGACGATGTGATCCACGTGCCGGAGGCGGACACCATCCGGGCCTGCCACCGCCTGGCGCGTAAGGGTTTCCTGTTCGGCGGGTCCACCGGAACCGTGATCAGCGGGGCGATGCGGTGGCTCGCGGAGCATCCCGCGTACGCGGACCTGACCGCGGTGGCCATCGCGCCCGACCTGGGGGAGCGGTACCTGGACTCGGTCTACCAGCGCGGATGGGTCCAGGAGATCTACGGTCCCGGCGCGCTCGACCTGGAGTGCGAGGAGCAGACCCAGCATGACCCTGACCGAACTGTTCGCGGAGCAGGTCGCGCTCACCCCTGAGGAGACCGCCGTCGTCGCCGGGCGGCAGCGGCTGACCTTCGCCGAACTCGACCGGCGCACCGACGAGGTGGCCAGGCGGCTTGCCCGGCGCGGTGTCGGGCCCGAGGTGCTGGTGGGGCTCTGTGTCGAGCGCGAAGCCGACATGGCCGTCGGCGTGCTCGGCATTCTGAAGGCCGGTGGGGCGTACGTGCCGCTGGACCCCGCGTACCCGCGCGACCGGCTGGAGCTGATGGCGGCCGACTCCGGGATCTCCCTCGTGCTCACCCGCTCGCGACTCGCGGGGCGTCTCCCGGCTGGAGGCCCGGCGCCGGTGTTCCTCGACCCGGCCCCCGAGCCCGCCGTCTCGATCACCAGCCCGCTGCCGGAGTCGGCCGCCTACCTGATGTACACCTCGGGTTCGACCGGCACGCCCAAGGGCGTCGTGGTCGAACACCGAGGGCTGTGCAGTGTGTTCGAGGCGTGGGAGGCCCTTCACGGGCTGCGTCGTAACAAGCTGCGTTTCGTGTCGACCACCAGCCTCTCGGTGGACCTCTTCCTCGCCGACCTGCTCCGCTCGGTGTTCGCGGGCGGAACGATCGTCATCGCGCCCCAACACACCGTCGCCGACCCCGCGAGGCTCCTGGACCTCCTGGAGTCGGAGCGGGCCGACGCGGTCGAGCTGGTGCCGAGCATGGCCAAGGCGCTGGGCAGGGAGGCGGTGGCGCGTGGGCGGCTCCTGCCTCCGTTGAAGCTGGTGTCCGTCGGCTCCGAGGGCTGGCTCGCCGAGGACTGCCGGGAACTTCTGGGCCTCCTCTCGCCCGGCACCACCGTCGTCAACGCCTACGGGGCCACGGAGACCACCGTGGACTCCTGCGCGTTCTTCCCTGGCCGCCAGGACTCGGAGGACAGTCCTCTGGTCCCGATCGGACTGCCCGTTCCCGGCACCACCACGCACCTTTTGGATGCGCATTTGCGCCCGGTGGCGGACGGCGAGAGCGGGGAGCTGTGGATCGGCGGGCCCGGCGTCGCCCGTGGCTACCACGGCCGCCCGGGGGAGACCGCGCGGCGGTTCGTGGCCGATCCGTGGGCCGTGGGCGCACGCCTCTACCGAACCGGCGACCTGGCCCGCAGGCGGCCGGACGGGGTGCTGGAGTTCCTCGGCCGGAGCGACGAGCAGATGAAGGTCCGCGGGTTCCGCATCGAGCCTGGGGAGATCGAGAACACCTTGGTACGCCACCCAGACGTCGCCGCCGCGGCGGTGGCCGTCCGCGGCGGCGGAGGCCAGGGCCCCCGACGCATCGTCGGCTTCCTGGTCCCCGCCCACCCCGCAACAGTCGACCCCGAGGAGTTGCTCGCCTTCCTCCGTCGGCAGCTGCCGGAGCACTCAGTACCCGCAGTCCTGGTCCCGCTGGAGTCGCTGCCGCTGCTGCCGAACGGCAAGGTCGACCGCAAGGCCCTCCCCGACGCGCCGCCCTCCACCCCAGCCGACGGCCCCGCGCCCCGTGACCACCGCGAACGGACGCTGGCCAGGCTCTGGGCGGAAGTGCTCGGCTTGGCACAGGTCGGGGTAGACGAGGACTTCTTCGCCCTCGGCGGCGACTCGGTGCATGCCACACAGCTGGTTGGGAGAGTCCGCGCGGCCCTGGCCGTCAACCTCCCGGTACGTGCCCTCTTCGCACACCGCACCGTCGCGGCGCTCGCCCAGGTACTGCCCGGACATCCAGCATCCGCGGCCCCCGCCGCAGAGCCGACGGACGTGCCGGCCGGGAGGCCGCGCATCATGCCGCTCGCGCCTGTCCAGCAGCGGCTGTGGTTCCTGCACTGCTACGCGCCCGGCGTGGACTACAACGTCGGCTGTGCCGTACGCCTCACAGGCCGGCTGAACCCCGACGCGCTGGACCGGGCCCTCTCCCAGGTCGTGGCCCGCCACGAACCACTGCGCACCACGTTCGCGGCCGATGCGACAGGCCGGGGCACACAGACGGTGCACCCTCCAGGGCCGATCGCGGCAGAACGGACCGACCTCACGGGAATCCCAGAAACCGAGCAGGAGCAGGCGGTGCGAGATCTCCTGCGCACCGAACTGCTGCACCCCTTCGACCTCTCCCAGGGCCCCCTGCTCCGACCGAGGCTCGTCAGGCTGACCCCGACCGAGCACATCCTCTCCCTGAGTGCCCACCACCTCATCACCGACGACTGGTCGTACGAGATCCTCCTCTCCGAGCTGGGCGCGCACTACACCGGGGAAAGGCTCGACCTGCCCGTCCTGCCGCTGACGTACGCCGACTACGGCATCCAGCGGCGGAAACGACTGGACGACGGCACCGCGGACGCGCAACTGGCCTACTGGAGACGGCGACTCGACGCGGCGCCCCCGCTGGAACTCCCCACCGACCGCGCCAGGACCCCGCACACCGGCACCGAGGGCGCACGCGTACGGCACCGGATCCCCGGCCCAATCCCCGGCCGCCTGCGCACCGTCGCCCACCAGCACGGCGCCACCCTGTTCCAGGCCCTGCTGACCGCCTGCCAGATTCTCTTCGCCCGCCACAGCGGGCAGTCCGACATCGTGTCGGGAACGGTGACTTCCGGCAGGGAGGACCTCGAGGCCGACCACCTGATCGGGTTCTTCGTCAACACCCTGGTCCTGCGCACGCAGGTGACCGACGACAGGCCGTTCATCGAGCTGCTCACCGACGTACGCGACGCCATGCTCGACGCGGCGGAGAACGCCGATCTCCCGTTCGACCGGCTCGTCGAGGCGCTGGCCCCCGCCCGCGACGCCGACCGCACCCCGCTGATCGAAACCCTCGTTGTCATGCGCAACGCCCCCGCCCGCGCCCGCCGCTTCGGCCCCCTCCGCGTCCGCGACGTCGACACGCCCCCGGTGCGCGCCGCCTTCCCGCTGACCGTCGAGTTCCAGGAGTGCGACGACAGCCTGACCGTCGACCTCCTCTACAACACGGCCCTGTTCGACCGCGCGACGATCCAACGGATGGCCGACGGGCTGGAGACTCTGCTCACCGGCATCACGGACGATCCCACCAGCACCCCGGCCCGCCTGCCCCTGCTCACCGGCGACGAGCAGAACCGGCTGCTGGCCTCCTGGAGCTCCCCTCAGAAGCGGATGGACGACGCTTGCGTACACGACCTCTTCCACGCCCAGGTCCTCCAGGGGCCCGACCGCATCGCCGTCGTGTGCGGGGAGCGGCAGCTCAGCTACGCCCAACTCGACACCGAGGCCAACCGGCTCGCCCACCATCTCATCGCGCAGGGGGTCGGCCCCGACGTCATGGTGGCGCTCTGCCTGGACCGCGACCCCGACCTCTTCGTCGCCGCGCTCGCTGTACTGAAGGCCGGCGGCGCCTTCCTCCCCCTGGACCCCGCACAGCCCACGAGCCGCATCGCCGACATCGTCGCCGACAGCGGCGCCCGGGTGCTGCTCGCCGGGGAACGGCACCTGCTACGGCTCCCCGACACCTTCACCACCGTGGTCTGCCCGGACCAGGCAGCCGCCTGCCCATCCACCCTGCCCGCGCACCGCGCCCTGCCCGGCAACCTGGCCTACGCGGTGTACACCTCAGGCTCCACAGGACGCCCTAAGGGAGTGCTCGTCCCGCACGCCGGAGTCGGCAACCTGGCCGCCGACAGCCGGACGACCCTGGGGCTGCGGCCGGGCGCCCGGATGCTCCAGCACCTGCCCTTCGCCTTCGACGGCGGCATCTGGCAGGCGCTGATGCCGCTGCTGACCGGGGCGACCGTCTGCATGAGCACGCCCGAGGAGTACGAGGACCCCGCGCTGCTCGCCGAGCGGATCCGGCAGGACTCCGTCACCGTGCTGATGCTGCCCCCCGCGCTGCTCGCGCTCCTGGACCCGGCGTCGCTGCCCGGCCTGGACCTCGTCTGCTCGGCGGCGGACGTGTGCCCCGCGGACACCGCCCGTCGGTGGCGCGCGGTCCACCCCTTCGCCAACCTGTACGGCCCGACCGAGACCACCATGTGCGCGACCGCCCACGCCGTGGAGCAGGAACCGGAACGCGTCGTCCCCATCGGCAAACCCGTACGCGGCGTACGGCATTACGTGCTGGACCGCAACCTGAACCTCGTCCCCCCGAGCGTGACAGGCGAGCTGTATCTGGCCGGTGCCGGACTCGCCCGTGGCTACCATGGCAGCCCGTACGGCACCGCGGAACGGTTCGTCGCCGACCCCTGGGGTGAGCCGGGCAGCCGGATGTACCGGACCGGCGACCTGGTGCGCTGCCGGGCCGACGGCGTCCTGGAGTTCCTCGGCCGGGGCGACGACCAGGTCAAGATCCGCGGCTACCGGGTGGAGACCGGCGAGGTGACCGCTGCCCTGGCCGCCCATCCCGACCTAGCCGAGGCCGCGGTGACCACCTTTGCCGAGGCGGCGGTGACCGCCCGAACGGGGGAACCCCACCGGCTGATCGCCTACATGGTCCCCGTCCCCGGGCGGCCCGCGCCCACCACCACCGCGCTACGCCGGCACCTGGAGACCCTGCTGCCCGCCTACATGATCCCCTCGGTGTTCCAGGTCCTCGACGCCATCCCGTTGTCCCCCAACGGCAAGGTCGACCTGCGCGCCCTGCCCGAGCCGCAGGACGCGCGGCGGGGCGAACCCGCGTACGCCGCGCCCTCGACCCCGGCGGAGCACGCCCTCGTCTCGGTGTGGTCGCAGGTGCTCGGCGTCCAGGAGATAGGCATCGACGACGACTTCTTCGACCTCGGCGGCGACTCCCTCACCAGCGTCCGGCTCGCCACCGCTGCCCGCGCCGCCGGTCTCGCCCTGACGCCGAAGGACGTCTTCACCCGGCCGACCATCCGCGCCCTCGCGCGGGACGCCCCGCGGGCGCACCTGGAACCCGTATCGAGCTTTGCGGAGCACGATCGCTATCCCCTCACCCCACTCCAGAGCGGACTGCTGTACCACGCCCTGGCCGCGGAGGGGGCGCCGGACGTCTACGCCCGGCGCATCGACGTCACGATCAGCGGAGTCACGGACCCGCACCTCCTCTTACGCGCCTGGCAGTTCGTGGTCGACCGCACCCCGGCGCTGCGCAGCACCGTGGAGGAGGACGAGGACGCCGGACCCGTGCAGCGGGTGCAGCCGCGTTTCGCCCTCCCGGTCGACTGGTTTTCCGGATGGGGGCACCTGGAGGCGAACCCGCCGGATCCGCGCCGGGAGGTGCCCCTGCGGCTTACCGTGGTCAGAACGGCCGACGACGAGGTACGGCTGCTGTGGACCTGCCACCACCTCTTCCTCGACGGCTGGAGCATAACCGAGGTCCTGCGCGACGTGCTCGCCGCCCACGCGGCCCTGGCGGCGGGGCGCACCCCCGACCTCCCCGCCCGTACCCCCTTCAGCCACTACGTGTACTGGCTCGAAGCCCAGGACCTGACCGCCGCCTGCACCTACTGGAGCCGGGCCCTGGCCGGATTCCCCGCCCCCACGCCCCTGCCGTACGCCGGAGCCCCCGCACCGGGGCGCAGGCCGGGCCCCGACATGGTGCACCTGGAACGGCTGGAGGAGAGCGCGCACCTGGGACTCCAGGACTTCGCCCGGAGCAGCGGGCTCACCGTCAACACCCTGATCCAGGCAGCCTGGGCGCTCCTGCTGGCGAGGCACAGCGGAACCGACGACGTCCTCTTCGGCGCCACGGTGGCGCATCGCGGGCCGGAGCCGTACGGCGTGGAGTCCACCATCGGGCCGCTGATCAACACACTGCCGGTACGGATACGGATCGACGGGGCCGCCACGGTGCGGGACTGGCTGCGCCGGGTGCAGTCCGAGCAGGCGGAGGCCCGGCAGCACGACACCTACCCGCTGTCAGAACAACGCGCCCACACCTCGGTCGCACCGGGCACTTCGCTCTTCGACACAGCGATCAATGTCGACAACCTGCCGGTCGACCCCACCACGCTGGCCGTCGGCGGCCTGCGGGTCACCGCCCTGGACACCGCCAACGCCACCAACTACCCGCTGTCCCTGCTCGTGCGCACCGAATCCACCCTGGTGCTGGAGGTGCGCTGCGACAGCGCGCTGTTCGACGAGGGTGCGGCGCGGCGGCTCGCGGGCCAACTGCGCGCACTGCTGGCGCAGCTCTCGGCACCCGGCCAACGGCAGGTCGCCGAAGTGTCCTTGCCCAGCGAGCCGCCCCGGCCGGTTCCCGCCGCACCACCCGCGCGGTGCACGCACGAGCTCTTCGCCGAGCAGGCCGCGCGAACCCCCTGGGCAGCCGCCCTCCGCGAGGGTACGCAGGTCATGACCTATGCCGAACTGGACCGCAGGGCCAACCAGCTCGCCCACCACCTGCGCTTGTACGGCGTCGGCCCGGACCGGGCGGTCGCCCTGGCACTGCCGAGGGGCATGCGCCACACGGTCGCTCTGCTGGCGATCTTCAAAGCAGGCGGCGCTCACCTTCCGCTGGACCTCGCGCACCCCGGCGAACGACTCCGCACGATGCTGACCGACACCGGCGTGACCCTGCTCCTCACCGACCGGGCGACGCCAGTCGACTGGTGCCCGCCGGAGATACCGGTCCTGCACCTCGATGTCCTCGCGGGCCGGCTCGCGGCGTACCCGGTGGAGCCGCCGCAGGTCGAGATGCTGCCCGACCACCTCGCCTACGTCATCTACACGTCGGGGTCGACGGGCCGTCCCAAGGGCGTCGCGGTCACCCATCGCGGGGTGACCGGAATGCTTGCGGGGGCCGCCCGCTCCGCTCCCATCGGTCCGGGGCACCGGGTGCTGCACTTCGCCGCGGGCGGGTTCGACGGGGCCTTCTGGGAAACGGCCACGGCGCTCTGCAACGGGGCCGCGCTGGTGCTCGCCCCCACGGAGGACCTGCTGGCGGGGCCACCCCTGGCGCGAACCATCGCCGAGCACCGGGTGACCCATGCGACGCTGCCGTCCGCGGTCCTGGCCGTGCTGCCCCCCGGCAGCCTTCCGCCAGGACTGGTGCTCTTCGCCGTGGGCGAGGCCTGTTCGCGTGAGGTCGCCGCCCGTTGGGCGTCGGAGCGCGTGATGTTCCACGGGTACGGCCCGACCGAATCGACCGTCGCTGCGACGATCAGCGCGCGGCTGGACGGCACCAGGGAACCGGAGATTGGCGAACCGATCCCCGGCACCGGCGCCTGGGTGCTCGACGAGCGGCTGCGGGCCGTACCCGACGGGGTGACCGGCGAGCTCTATCTGAGCGGACAGGGGCTCGCGCGAGGGTACGTCGGGCGGTCCGCGCTGACGGCCGAGCGCTTCGTGGCCTGCCCCTTTGGGCCGCCGGGAGCCCGGATGTACCGGACAGGGGACCTGGCGAGGCGCCTGCCCGGTGGGGGGCTGGTCTTCCGTGGGAGGGCCGACGATCAGGTCAAGGTCCGGGGGTACCGGGTCGAACCCGGCGAGGTCGAACGGGAGTTGACCCGCCACCACGCGGTGGCCCAGGCCGCCGTCGTGGCGGTGGGGGAGGCGCAGGGACGCAGGCTGGTGGCCCATGTCGTACCCGTGGCGGGCAATGCTCCGAGCGTCTTTGAGCTTCGGGAACACCTGGCCCGCAGGCTCCCGCCGTACCTGGTCCCTGATGTCGTCAGGCTGCACCGCGCGCTGCCGTACACCGCGAACGGCAAGGTCGACCGGCGCGCGTTGGAAACGCGCGACCTCGGCGAGGCTCCGCCCGTCCAGCACCGCGCCGCGCGGGACGACGCGGAACAGAAGGTCGCCGAGGTGTGGGCGCGGGTGCTGGAACGCGAGGCCGACGACATCGGCGTTCAGGAGAAGTTCTTCGAGGCCGGGGGCACCTCTTTGACTCTGATGCAGCTCGCGCAGCGGCTCACCGCGATCGCCGACGTACCCGTACCGGTGGCCGCGCTCCTGGAGCACTCCACGGTCGAGGCCATGGCGAAGTTGCTGAAACAGCCCACCGGAACCGATCACGAACGCGACTACGCACTGTGAGGCGAGGTAACGACATGAACCGGGACGCGGTGGCGATCATCGGAGTGGCCTTGTCCCTGCCGGGCGCCGACGACCTGGACGCCCTGCACGACGGATTGGGCGCCGGGCACAGCAGACTCTGTGAGCCGGCCGACGAAAGGGTCCGCCACGCGGGCGGCGACGTCGGCACCGCCTACGTGCCGGGCGGGTATCTGGACCGTATCGACCTCTTCGACCACCGGTTCTTCGGCATCTCCCGGCGCGAGGCCGAGCTGATGGACCCGCATCAGCGGCTCACACTCCAACTGGTTCACCGGGCCGTGGAGAACGCCGGGTACGCGACCCGCTCGTTGCGGGGGACGCGCACGGCGGTCGTGCTCAGCGCGCCCCGCCCCGAGTACGCCACCCTGTTCAGCGAGGACGACCCGCAGCAGATCCTCGGGACCCTGCCCGCCGCGACTGCCGCCCGCGTCGCGTACCTGCTGGACCTGGCGGGCCCGGTGCTCGCGGTGGACACCGCGTGCAGCGGCAGCCTGGCCGCGCTCGCCGACGCGGTGGGGCAGCTCCGCGCGGGGCGGGCGGACCTGGCGATCGCGGGCGGGCTCAGCGTGCAGGCGCTGCTGCGGCCCGCCGCTCAGTACGATCCGCTGCCCGGCATCGAATCCCCCAGCGGCGTCTGCCGCCCGTTCGACGCCGATGCCGACGGCACCGTGGGCGGTGAAGGCGGCGGCTTCGTCCTGCTCAAACCACTCGCGGCCGCCGTCGCCGACGGAGATCACGTCCACGCGGTGCTGCGCGGCGTCGCGGTCAACCACAACGGCTACCGGGCCACCGCCCTCAGCGCACCCAGCCAGGACGCCCAGAGCGAACTGCTCACCGCCGCCTGGCGGGACGCGGGTCTGTCCGTGTCCGACGCCGGGTACATCGAGTGCCACGGGTCCGGTACGCCGCTTGGTGACCTGGTGGAGGTGGGCGGGCTGCGCCAGGCGTTGGAGGGCGCGGGCAGGACCGTGCTGATCGGCGGTGCCAAGGGCAACGTGGGCCATCTCGACCACGCCTCGGGCATGGCGGGCCTGTTCCGGGTCCTGGCCGGGTTGCGGCACGCCACGCTCTACCCGACCGCCGGGTTCCGCACCCCCCACCCGTCACTCGTCCCGGAGGAACCGGTCAGAGTGTCCGTCGATCGGCAGCCGTGGCCGTCCGCGCCGGACGGTGGCCCGCGCCGTGCCGGTGTCAGCTCCTTCGGCCTGACCGGGACCAACGTGCACGCCGTGGTGGAGGAGCAGTCCCGGCCCCGGCCGCGCTCGGACCGCGTCCGCCCGGCCGCCGAACTGGTCACCCTCTCGGCCGCCTCCCCGGAGGCCTACGTCCGGTACGCGCGGAGCCTTGGCGAATTCCTGAAGACCACGGACGACGACCTGGCCACCGTCGCCCACGCGCTCAACCGGGGGCGCGACGATCACCCGTGGCGGCGGGCCTTCGCGGTGCGAGACCTCCCAGAGTTCGCCGACGCGCTGCTCGGCGCTCAGCCGCCCACGCAGCCGGTTCCGGATCGGGCGCCGCCACTCGTCCTGCTGTTCTCGGGCGACGGCGACGTAGGCGACACGGCGACGGGCGACGCGCTCTGGCACACCCTGCGTAAGGACTTTCCCGCGCTCGCCGACGAGGAGGACCGGCTCTTCGGAGCGGGCGACCGCGGCGCTCAGGTCCTGCTGAGGCGGCACCTAGCCCTGTACGGCTTGGCCAGGTCCCTGGGGCTGGACACCGGCAGGCTGGTGGGCTCCGGACCGGGAAATCTCGCGGTACAGGTCATCCGGGGGCAGATATCGCCCGAGGACGCCTGGCGCGACGCGACGCACCTGGAGCGCACCGCGGACGTCGACGACGCCGGACTCCGCAGGGCCGTACGGGACTTCGACCGGGACGGCGTCCTTCTGCTGGAGCTCGGCGGCGACGGCGTCCTGTCACGCCGAATCAGAGAGCTCGCGCCCGAACTCACCGTGCTCCCCTTCCTCAGCGGCGGTTGTGTGCTGGACGCCCTGGCACGGCTCTACGAGCAGGGGGCGACCATCGACTGGGACCGCCACTACGAGGGCGCGGGAATCCGCCGCACCGAGGTCCCGACGTACCCCTTCGAACCCGACTCCTGCTGGTACCGGCCGCCGGAGGACACCACGGTCACGGCGTCCGGCCCGGCACCGGACGCGGCGGACGCGGCGGAGATCCGGCGCGGGGTCGCCGACATCTGGTCGCACATCCTCAAAGCCCCCGACATCGGCCCGGATTCGGACTACTTCGCCCTCGGCGGCAGCTCCATCGCGGGCATCACCTTCCTCCGCGAGTCCGAGAGCCGCTTCGGTGTCAGGCCCACCTTCGCCGACCTCTACGAGCACCGCACGGTACGGGAGATGGCCGGCCTGATCGCCGCCCGCCTGACAGCCCCGGGCGAAACCCCCGCGGACGGAAGGATCGCGAGGCTGCCCGCGGGGGCCCGGATCCCGCTCTCGTACAACCAGGAACAACTCTGGTACCTCGATCGGCTGGCCTCGCCGGGACCGCTCTACAACATCCCCGGCGACCTGCGCCACCGCGGCCCACTGGACCACGAGGCGCTCCGGGCCGCCTTGCTCGACGTGGTCGCGCGGCACGAGGTGCTGCGCACCCGCGTCCTGGACGACATGGGCCGCCCGTATGTGCTTTTCGACGCCCCTGCCCCCGCTCTCACCGTGGTCGATCTGCGTGGATCGGTGGACCCTGAGACGGAGGCCCGCCGGCTCGCCCACGACGAGGCCATCGCCCCCTTCGACCTGTCGTCCGGCCCCCTCCTCCGCACAACTCTGCTGCAGGTGGCCGACGACGAGCACATCCTGCTCTGCACGTGGCACCACATCGTTTTCGACGGCTGGTCGCCCACCGTGTTCTTCCGCGACCTCGGCGCTTACTACACCGCCCGGCTGACCCGACAACCTGCCACGCTGCCCGAACTCACCTGCGGATACGGTGACTTCGCCGCCTGGCAGCGCGAGGTGCTGACCGGCGATCGGCTGGAGCGGGGACTGCGGTTCTGGCGCGAGGAACTGGCCGACCTGCGGACCACCGAGCTACCGCTGGACCGGCCGCGCCCTGTGGTCGAGACCCATGCGGGCGCCCTGCTGCCGTTCAGCCTCTCCGCGGAACACGCCCTGGCGCTCCGCGAGTTCAGCAGGCAGGAGGGCGTGACCACCTTCGTCACGATGCTTTCCGTCGTGGACGCGCTGCTGCACCTGTGGGCCGGCCAGAAGGACGTCGTGGTCGGGGGTGCCACCTCGGGCCGCTCCCACCCGGACACCCACGAAATGATCGGGTATTTCAACAACGGGCTGCCCTTCCGTACCCGCGTCGACGAGGACCTGACCTTCCGTGAGCTGGTACGGCGCTGCGCACAGACGGTGGCAGGCGTACTGGACCATGAGGAGATTCCGTTCGGGAAGATCGTCGCGGATCTGGGCGGACGCCGGGATCCGTCACGGCATCCCGTGTTCACCGTCTCCTACATACACCAGAACACCGCCGGGCACTTCAGCGCACCGGCCTCGCTCGACCTGGCGCCCGCGGGCGGCACGATTGGCGGTGTCGCGCCCGGCACCTCCAAGGTCGACCTCACCATCGGGCTGAACGACGAGCCGGACAGCCCGATGACGGGCTACCTGGAGTACGCCGTCGACCTCTTCGACCTGTCGACCGCGGAGCAACTGGCCACGTTCTTCCAGGACCTCGTCGGCGCTGCCGTGGACGACCCGGACCGCCGGCTGGCCGAACTCGCCGCCAAGGCGCCGGAGCGCTCCAGCGACTCCGTACTGCACGGCCAGGCGCTGTCCGTACTGCACGGCCAGGCGCTGTCCGTACTGCGCGGCCGGGAGCGCCCGGTCGCACCGCTGTCCGTGCACAGGGCGGTGAAGCGGTGGGCGGCCAGCCACCCCGACCGGCCCGCCGTGGTCGACTCAGAAGCAGGCCGTACTCTCAGCTACGGGGAACTGGACTCCCGCGCCGAGGACCTCGCGCGGCGGCTGGTCGCCGCCGGTGTCACGGCCGGCACCCCCGTTCCCGTCGTCGCCGGGCGAGGCCTGGACCTGGTGACCGGATGGCTGGGTGTGCTGAAGGCGGGCGGGGCCTTCGTGCCGATCGACACCGGTCTGCCAGAAGCCCGGATGGCCGAACTGCTGACCGGACTCGGCAACCCACTCACCGTGCTGGGAGAGGGACAACGACGTCCCGTGGCAATTGAGGTGATCCCCGTCGCGGGGGGCCGCGTCCATGAGGGCGTTCTGCCGCCCGACCCGCCGCCGGACTCCCTCGCCTACATCGCGCACACCTCGGGCACCACCGGCAGGCCGCACGGCTGCGAGGTCACCCACGCCAGCCTCGGCAACCTGCTCACCTGGTACGCGGCGACGACAGGGCTGGGCCGGCAGGACCGGGTGGCCCAGGTTCTCGCCACCGGCCTCGACGCCGCCGTACTGGAGACGCTCTCGGCGCTGTCCCAGGGCGCCGCCCTGCACGTTCTGCACAATGCGGCACGCCCGCCCGCCGACCTGCTGCGCTGGATGGCGCGGGAGCAGATCACCGTGGCCTGCCTGGCCGCCCCGCTGGGCGAGATGGTGCTGGGTGACCTCCCGGACGTGCCGGGCCTGCGGCTTCGGGTGCTGAGCATAGGGGGGGACAGGTTGCGGGTGCGCCCTCCGGCACACGCGCCCTTCCGCACACTCAATCACTACGGCCCCACGGAGTGCGCCGTCGTCGCCACCTGGGCAGAAGTGGCCCCAGATCCGGCCGACACCCTGCCAGGCATCGGCCGGCCCGTGGACAACTGCGCCGCCTACGTCCTGCGCGCCGACGGCAGGCCCTGCGCGCCAGGCGAACAGGGCGAGCTGTACATCGGCGGGGCGGCCGTCGGCCGCGGCTACCACGGGCTCCCCGGCGCCACCGCCGCCCGCTTCGTCGCCGACCCGTTCTCTGATCGCCCGGGGGCCAGGATGTACCGAACCGGGGACCTCGCCAGGCTCGGCCCGGACGGCTCCCTCGTCTTCGAAGGCCGCGGCGACCAGCAACTGGAGATCCGCGGCTACCGCGTCGAGCCCATCGAGATCGAGCGCGTACTGCTCGAACACCCCGGCGTGCGGGAGGCCGTGGTCCTGCCCGACACCGGCCCGCGCGGCGCCGTACGCATGGCAGGACACGTGGCAGGAGAGCCAAGGCTCGACTCCGGCGCTCTCCGCGGATGGCTGGCGGAACGACTGCCCGCGCACATGGTCCCCAGCCGGATCATCGTCCACGACCGGCTGCCCCAGACGCCCAACGCGAAGACCGACAGGAAAAGGATGATGGAGATGGCCACTCGCCCGGCCCCCCTTCTGCCCGCGGCGGAAGGCACACCCGACCCGGAGCGGACGCTCAGCCTGATCTGGGCTGAGCTGCTGGGCCGCGAATCGGTGCACCCCCACGACGACTTCTTCGAGATCGGCGGGGACTCCCTGCTGAGCGTCGCGGTCGCGGCCCGCGCGGAGAGCGCGGGCCTGTCGATCACCCCGCAGGACGTCCTGGAGCGGCCGAGGCTGCGGGACCTCGCCGCCGGGGTGCTGCCTTCGCCGGCGGACGGCCCCCCGCCCCCGGACTCCTCGACGCCGATCCCGCTGACCCCGCTCATGCACGGCATGCTGGACCGCGCGAAGGACACCGCCAAGGACTTCGTCGTGGTGGAGGTTCTGGAGATCGCGGCAGGAGTACGGAGCGACGCGGTGCGCCATGCCGCCGCCACCCTCCTCGACCTTCACGAACCGCTCCGCTACCGGGTGCGGCGCAACGCCGCGGGATGGCGGATCGACGTGGGTACCGCCCGGCCCCACGACGTCCTGGACGTCACGGTGCTGCCCGCCATGGGGGAGAGCGCCGAGCTCGCGGTGCTGGAGAGCGACAAGGACGAGCTGCTGAAAGACATCAACCCCGCCAGGGGCGCGATGCTGCGGATGCGCTTCTACGACCGGGGCTCCGCCCGTACCGGTCTGCTCACGCTGGTCGTCCATCACTTCGCCTACGACCACACCTCGGCGGTCCCACTGCTGGAGGACTTCAACGCCGCGCTGCGCGACTCCGGGCCGGCCCCTCGCCAGGACCCCGCCACCCGCGCCGCCTGGAGCCGGTGGAGCAGGCATCTGACCGAGATGTCCACGAGCGACGAAGTCGCGGCGGAGGCCGGCTACTGGGCCGCGGTGCTGGAGGGCGGCCGGACCACCGGCCGCCTGCCCACGGGACTCGAACCATCGAGCTCGCCCTCGCCCCCGGGAGTGCTGCGCAGGGTGCTGCCAGCGGACCGCGTCGCTCCTGCGCTCGCCATCAGCGGTACGGCGGGCCGAACCGCTGCCACCGCCGCGGTGGCCTGTGCGTGGAGCCGGTGGACGGGGCGCGCCGACGCCTATCTGATGCTGGTCGGCGAGGCCACCCACAACCCCTTCCGCCCGTATGGCAGGTCCCGGTCGATCGGCTGGTTCACCAGCTCATACCCGGCGGTGATCCCGGTTGCGGAGGGACAGCGGGCCGACGACGCCCTCGCCTCGGCCACCGACTACCTGCATGCCGTACCCAACGATGGGGTTGGGTACGGCATGCTGCGCCAGCTCAGTGCGGCCACCCCGATGACCGAGCGGATCCGCGCGCTCCCCGAGCCCGCCGTCCTGGTCGAACACACCGCGACCGGGGGAGAGGCGCTGCGGGTCGGCCGCGGTGCCGCGTGGATACGCTCCGTGCCGCTCATGGTCGAGCACCGTTCGCTGCTCGCCTGGCTACCGGTCGCCGTGTCCAGCATGCTGAGCGACGGCGAGCTGGTCATCCACCTCGCGCACGACGGGCAGCTCCCCACCGCTCGCATGGAGGAACTCGCCGACCACCTCGCAGACGCGTTCGCCGAACTCGCTGGAAAGCCAGAACCAGCGGGGCAGCCTGACCTGGCCGGAGAGCGATGACGTGGTCGCGCCCCTGGCTGTCCGGGCCGCGGCCTGGCACCTGCCCGACCGGTCCACGCCCCTCACCGCACTCCCCGAACTCCCGGCCCTCACCCCGCAGGAGCGGGAGACCCTGACCGGCCTGGGCATCGAACAGGTCCTGACGGACGACACCCTCGACGACCATGACCTGGCGGCCACCGCAACCCGGCAGGTCCTGACGGACACAGGACTGCGCCCCGAGGACATCGACGCTCTGATCCTGGTGGAGCCGCGCGCCCCGCAGGACCTGCTGATCTCGGCGGCGACCCGGCTCCAGGAGACGCTAGGCCTGCACCAGGCCCTCACCTTCTCGGTGGGCGGCCTGGGCTGCGCATCCCTGACCCCCGCGCTCCTGGCAGCGCGCGGACTGCTCGCCGCCGACCCCGAGCTGCACCACGTACTGGTGGCCCACGGCAGCAAACCGGCGACCCCGGGCCGCTACCGCCACCCGGTCACCCTGAACGGCGACAGCGGCCAGGCACTCCTGCTCGCCCGCACGGGCCCCGTCCGGGTGCTCGACCTGCTCCAGGAGACGAACGGTTCGTACTGGGACCTCTTCCGCGTCGACTTCCGCGACAGGTCGGTGGCCGACTGGCGCGAGGAGTGCCGGAACACCGCCGACTACTCCTTCCGCCTCGCGGTGGAGTCCCGCAACAGGCTGCGCGACCTGCTCGCACGCCTCCTGGAACGCAGCGGGATGCGCCCCACGGACCTGGCGGGGCTGGCCGTGCAGAACCTCTCCGCGGGCGGTCACGCGTTCGTCCGGGAGACGCTGGGAGTGGAGCTCCTGCCCTCCTGCGCGGAGAACCTGCGGCGCTACGGACATCTGGGCTCGAACGACTCGCTGTTGAACCTCTACACGGCGTGGGAGGACAAGCACGTGGTCGACGGAGACCGCGTCGTGGTGGTCAGTACGAGTCCAGTCGCCGCGTGGAGCATCCTGCTCGTCGAAATCGGCCACACCGGCGCAACCACACACCTTCTCTAAGGGCAGGAAGAGCGTGAAGCAGGCCATTGACGTAGAGATCCAAGGATTCCTCGAATCCGCCCTGGGCCAGGCAATCACCCCCGACGAGGACTATTTCGCCAAGGGAATCGCGGATTCCCTCTTCGCCCTGGAACTGGTCACGTTCCTGGAGCACAGGTTCGGCTTCGAGATCGGTGTGGACGACCTGAGTCTGGACCACTTCCGTACGGTGTCCGATGTCGCCGCCTTCGTCAGGAAGAAGACAGCCTCGTGATCGGCGCCGAGGCCGCCGGCTTCGCGCGCTTCGCGGCCGCGCACGCCGGCGACTGGGACCGGCACGGACGGCTGCCCAGGGACGTACGCCAAGCTCTGGGCAGGACGGGACTGCTGGGCGCCGACATCCCGGCCCGGTACGGCGGGCTTGGCGGCGACCAGGCCGACCTGGGCGAACTCTGCGCACAGATCGGCGGAGCCTGCAGCGCGCTGCGCGGCCTGGTCACCGTCCAGGCGATGGTCGCGGCTGCCCTGTCCCGCTGGGGGACCGACGCGCAGCGCACCCGCTGGCTGCCCGGCCTGGCCACCGGACGCACGATCGCCGGATTCGCCGCCACCGAACCCGGCGCGGGCACCGACCTGGCCGCCGTACGCACCCAGATCCGCGAGGACGGCGACTGGATCCACGTGACCGGCACCAAGAGATGGGTCACCTTCGGCCGCACGGCGGACGTCTTCCTGGTCCTCGGCGCCTCCGCGGGCGGTCCCACGACGGTCCTCGTCGACGGGCGGCTGCCGGGAGTCCGGCGCGAGCCCGTCGAGGGCCAACTGGGCATGCGGGCCGCCGAGATCGCGCACCTGAGCTTCGACGATGTCCGGGTGCCTCGCGACAATCTCGTGGCGCCCGTGGGCCTGGGCTTGTCGCACGTCGTGGCCACCGCCCTGGATCACGGGCGGTTCACCGTCGCCTGGGGATGCGTCGGCATGGCCGAGTCCTGCCTGGACGCGGCGGCCGCACACGCCGTCCGCCGCACCCAGGCCGGGATCGCGCTCGCCGAGCACCAACTGGTCAGGGCGGAACTCGCGCGCGCCGCGGTGGAGAGCGCCGCCGCCCGCGAACTGTGCGCGCGGGCCACCCGGCTGCGTACCCAGCGCGCCCCCGAGGCCGTGGCCGCCACGATCATGGCCAAGTACGCGGCGGCCCGGGCGGCGGGCTCGGTCAGCCGGGCCGCGGTGCGGCTGCTCGGCGCGGCCGGCTGCGATCCGGACAGCGCCGTCGGACGCTTCTCCCGTGATGCGCAGGTCATGGAGATCATCGAGGGCTCCGCCCACGTCGCGGAGCTGCACATCGCCGACCGGTTGCTGCGACGGCACAGCTTTCAGCCCGGCGCCCCCGCCCGCGATCTCGCGAAGACGGCCCCAAGACCTCAGCCCCGCGATTTCGAGAAGGAGACCGCCCCATGACCGCAGAGGTGAAGTGCCTGGTGTGGGACCTGGACGACACCCTGTGGGACGGCACGGTGCTGGAGGGCGACCGGCCCGTCCCGTTCCACGAGGCCGTGTCCGCGCTGCGAACCCTGGACGAACGCGGCGTCCTGCACGCCGTGGCCAGCCGCGGCGACCGTGCGAGAGCCCTGGACCACCTGATCGAACAAGGGCTGGACGGCCTGTTCACCCTGGAGGAGATCGGCTGGGGTCCCAAGTCGGAAGCCCTGCGCCGGATCGCCGACACCCTCGGCATCGGCGTCGACAGCGTGGCCTTCATCGACAACGACCCGCTGGAACGCGCGGAGGTGAGTGCCGCCCTGCCCGCCGTACGTACGTATCCGGCGGAAGCCGCGGGCTCCCTCGCCGGACTCCCGGAGTTCCGTACGGGACCGGTGACCGAGGAGTCCAGGCAGCGCCGCCTGCTCTACCGGCGGGAGGCCGAGCGCAGGCGGGCGAAGGAGAGCTACACCGGCCCCCCGGCGGAGTTCCTCGCCACGCTCGGCCTGGAGCTGGCCGTACGCAGAGCAGCCGAGCACGACCTCGTCCGGGCCAGCGAGCTGACCGTTCGCACCCACCAGCTCAACACCACCGGCCGCACCTACGACTTGGCGGAGCTGCGCGCACTCTGTGACTCGCCCTCCCATCAGGTGCTCGTCGCCGACCTGACCGACCGCTTCGGCGCGTACGGCACCGTGGGTCTGGCCCTCACTGAGCACCGCGAGGACACGAGCTGCCTCCAGCTCCTGCTGCTGTCCTGCCGGGTGATGTCACGCGGGGTGGGACCGGCGCTGATCGGCCATCTGGTGCGGGACGCGCTGGCCACGGGCCGCCGCCCCACCGCGGAGTTCGTCCCGACGGAGGTCAACCGCGTCATGCTGGTAAACCTGAGGTTCAGCGGATTCGAGGTACTGAGCCGAACCGGGGACACCCTGCTCCTCGGGTACGGCAGCGCGAGCCCCCCACCGGCGACGACCGGTCCGGTACGGGTGGTGTGCCGATGACACCCCCTACGTCAACCTCACGCCGCATTTTGGCCGGTCAGTTGCTTGGTGAGGGCTGCTGCGGACCTGTGTTGTTCGGGGTCGTACGGCCTGCCGTCGAGCCAGCAGCGGTAGATCACGCGGATCCATGCGTGGGCCAGGACGCGAATGGCGTGCGGGTGGTCCTTGCCCGAGGCGCGGGCCTGCTCGTAGATCTTCTTGGCCCAAGGGCTGGCGTGCCGGCTGTTGTCGGCGAAAGTGGTCATCGCCTGCCGGAAGCGTTTGTTGCAGGCCCAGCGGAAGTGCACCGCGCGGTGCTTGCCGGACTCTTTGGTGACCGGGGTGCACCCGGCCAGCGCGGCAACCGAATCGGCGCTCTCGTCAGCTGGACGGCAGTCGCCCTCCTCGGTGAGCATCTGGGCGGCGTTGATCTGACCCGACCTTGGCAGCGACGTGAAGACCTCACCGTCCGGATGCTCCCCGAGGTGGGCGGCGGTCGACCGATCGAGATCCTTGATCGCCGGCCGCGCCGCCGAGGTCGGGGTGGGATAGCGGGTCAAGAACTCCAGGCTGATCCGCGATTCGACGTCGGCGAACAGCGCCAGGGCGCCGGGCCAGTAGGCGGCAAGCAGCGCCGACACCTGGTTGGTGGCCGCCACCCGGGCCTCGACCAGATCACCGCGGGTGCGCACCACGGTGCGCACGGCCTTGGTGTGGTCGGAGTACGGCGCGGCCACGCGCAACCGACGCTGACGAGCCCGCAGATAATCCGCGACCACCTCGGCATTCCTGAGATCGTTCTTGGCGCCCGAGGGCCCCTCACTCTCGCGCCACACCTTGATCGCGTTCGGCTTGACCGGGACCACGGGATGCCCGGCCTCCAACAGCAGATCGACCAGGCGGCCGTTCGGGCGCCCGATCGGGATCGGAAGCTGCCCGGCCGGGCCGAACTTGGCCGGACGGCGCACCAGGCGGGCGATCGCGTCCGCCGCATGCCCGATCACGAACCCGGTCACCACCTCCCCGGACGGGTCCATCACACAGACCGCGTGCTCATCGACGGCCCAGTCGACTCCGACGAACATCAGCGCCCGGGGCAGCGCAAGCGACACGACAACTCCTCACGGCGGCAGCGACGACTCGGCGAGGAGGCTGACAGCTGGGTGGTCACTAACCGGCGCTCTACGGCGCGTCCCTCTGTTGCCAGTTCACAGCCCCGGGGAAATCGGGGGCGGCGGTGTCATCGAGGCCCTTCACAGGCGACCGAACCAGGCCGTCACCCCGGCTCCCGCCGAGTCCCTTCCACAAGACCCTATGCGGGCCCCGCAGTAAGGATGGTGCCCTAGTGACCGGGGTTGGCATCGTCGGCGCCGGGACCATGGGCGTGGGCGTGGCCCAGTGCGCGGCCGAAGCGGGACACCAGGTGGTGGTCGTCGACAGCGACCCCGCCGCACTGGCAGCAGGGCCCGTACGGCTGCGCGACGGCATTCGGATGAGCCGCCTGCTCGGGCGCACACCACTCGAGCCCGAGGGCGCGGCAGAACGGGTGCGCTGGGTGCGCGACCCTGCTGAGCTGCACGAAGCCGGATTCGTCGTGGAATGCGTCCGCGAGCGGATCCCCGTCAAGGAGGCCGTCCTGCGGCGCCTCGACGAGGTCTGCCCGCCGGAGACCGTCTTCGCGTCCTGCACGTCCGCCGTGCCGATCACGTTGCTGGCCTCGTACACGAACAGGCCTGACCGGGTCATCGGCACGCACTTCATGAATCCGGCGCCGCTGAAGGACGCGGTCGAGGTGATCAGGTCGCCGCTCACCGGGGCGGAGACGCTGCGCCGTACGACCGAGCTGCTCGGCACGATGGGCAAGGAGGCGATCGTCGTCGGCGACGCGCCGGGGTTCGTGTCGAACCGGGTGCTGATGGCCACAGTCAACGACGCGGCCCGGGTGGTGCAGGAGGGTACGGCTGACGCGGCGGCGGTCGACCGGATCTTCCAGGAGTGCTTCGGACACGCGATGGGGCCACTGCGCACGGCGGACCTCATCGGGCTGGACACCGTGGTGGACTCGCTGCACGTCCTTCTCGAATGCACGGGCGACAAGGGCTTCGAGCCGTGCGAACTGCTCGCCGAGCTGGTGGCGGAGGGGCGTACGGGACGCAAGAGCGGCCGTGGGTTCCATACCTACCGGACTATCCAGGCCGGGAACCCTGTACCGCTTCGTAACTTATCGCGTGGTGCTTGATCTGCGGTTTTGACCTCCAAACACCGTGCGGGCAAGATCGCGGATTGTGTCGGTTCGTCTGCTGTATCTGACCTTGATTCGGGTGTTCGGTTGGCTGGTGTTGCTGGGGCGAGGTCGGACGTCGAGATCATGGTGCTCCGGCCTGGATCCCGGCGCAGGGAAAGGGCTGCTCCTCGTCTTAGGCACCGCTCAGGCCAGCAGGCGAGCCAGGCCGCGGCGGTCGTTGACGCCGAGCTTGGCGTAGATCCGGCACAGGTGGTTGCCCACCGTGCGCTGGGACACCGTGAGCAATTCGGCGATCTCCCTGTTGGTCAGGTCCCACGAGGCCAGGCGGGCGACCTCGCGTTCGCGGGCGCTCAGCTGAAGGTCCTCCTGGTCGTCGCTGCTCCGCAACCGGATGACCTTCGCCAGCCGGTGACGGGTCCGGACGGGTCCCGGCCAGGTGCGGATCACGTGCGCGTACAGGGGGTGACGCAGCCGCACTCGGGCCGCGGAACGTTCCACCATGATCAGGCCGCGCCGCTCCAGCCGCTCGGCGGCCTCGGCGGACACCAGCTTGAGCAGCGCGTCGAGGTCCAGCGGCAGGCCGAAGGCGACGAACTCCAGCACCTCGCGCTCGGCCTCGTCCACCTCTCCGATCGCCTCCTCGATCAGCTGCCGGAGCCGGTCGGTCAGCTCGATCTCCCCCTGCCACCGCCACAGGCCGCCGCTATGCGAGAGCCGCCCGGAGCGTACGAGTTCGACGAGGAACCGCGGGTTGCCCTGGGCGGCGTGCCAGAGCCGCCGGACCGTCAGCCGCTCCACCTGCCCGCCGAGCATCCCGGCCAGCAGCTGCGCCGTCTCGTGGACGGACAGCGGTCCAAGGTCGAGGCGGCGCAGGATGCCGTCCTTCCACAGCGCCAGCAGCGGGCCCGGGATCGGCGCGCCCGCCAGCGCGCTCGCCGCCAGCCGTACGCCCAGGTGCCTGACCAGGTGAGCGGCCAGCGCCGCCGAGGACGCGTCGAGCAGGTGCGCGTCCCCTACCACGAGGACCTCCCCAGCGAGGCGCTCCGCCGCCCAGCCGACCGGGTTGACCGCGTTGACCGGGTCGGGCGTACCGGGCAGCAGGTGCGCGAACGCGCCGAACGACGTCTCGGGGGCCGTGCCCACCACCCGCACCACGGATTCGCGCCACGGGACCGCCTCGGCCAGCAGCCTGCTTCTGCCCATCCCAGCCTCGCCGACGACCAAGATCCCCGTGCCTTCGTGCAGCGCGGCCCGGATCGCCTGGCGCTCTGCCGTACGGCCCGCGAACGGCACGTCAGCGCACACGTGGTCCGACCTCCTTCACGCAGCCGGTGTTCCGGAGCGGGGCGGCAGGATCGTCGATCCAGGCGTTGCGGATAGGGCGGGGGCAGTCTTCGCGGTAGGCGCCGTAGTTGCCGAACGGGATCTCCAGAAGGCGGGCGCGGGTGAGCGAGCTCGCCGCCGCCGCCACATCCTGCGCCGAGCCGCTGAAGGTGTTCAGACCACCGATGGTGATCAGCGTGGGGATGTCGGAGGCGACCGGCTCGCCGGACGGCGCCTCGCCGGCGGGCCAGACGGTGCACGCCTCCGCGTGCGGTCCGGCAGCATGCGGGCAGGTCAGCGAGTAGTACAGGCCGTGCGTCAGCCCGCCGGCGCACTCGGGCATGAACCCCACGCACATGCCCTCGTCGCTGGCCAGGCCCGCGGCGGCGCTCGCCCAGTCGGGAGGTCCGGTCACGAGTTCCGCGACCGTCTGGAGGTTGCCTCCGTAGCCCAAGGCGGAGGTGACCAGTCTCGTGAGCGCCACGTCGTCCACGACGACCTTGACGTCCCTGCCCGAGGCGGACCGCGCGGTGACGGTGACCGGCTCGTCGCGAAGCCGGGCGAGAGCGTCGTCGAACGAGCGGGGCAGGTCCTTGGTCAGCGCCCGGCAGCCGGGAGCGTCGGCGCACAGTTGGCCGGCCCTCGCCAGCACCTCGCGCAGGCGGTTGTCCGGGTCGACCCGCAGGTTGGGGAGGGCGGGGCTGTCCAGGACGACAGAGCGGATGTGCTCGGGATAGCGGCGCATGACCTCCAGGGCGAGGAGTGACGCGGTGCCGAAGCTCGTGAGGTTGACCTGTTCCAGGCCGAGTGCCTCGAGCAGATCAGCCACGTCCGCCGCGCTTTCCCGCAGACTGTAGGCGGTCAGGTCGATCCCCCGTCGCTCCAACCGGGTACGGCAGGCCCGCACACCCTCCAGCAGCGGCCCCTTCGCCTCCGCCATCCGCAGCCCGGCCAGTTCAGGAGCGATCGCCCGGACTTCCGGGCAGGCCAGGCTGGGCTCCGACAAGCCGATGCCCCGCTGGTCGAGGAAGATCACAGAACGGTGGGTCCGCGGCGCGAAGGGCGCCAGTTCTCCGTAGTTCTTGCGCTGCCCCAGCGTCTCGCCCACCACCACCATGGGATCGGGCGACGCCGTCCCGGGTGGTCCGAAGCGGATGACGAACAGCCGAACCGTCGCCCCGTCGCGCGTGGCCCGTGACTCCGGCACCGTCAGGTAGCCGCACGAGGGCTCGACGCCGACGATCTCCGCCAGGACGTCCGCGGGACAGGCGATGCCCTGATAGCCCAGCCGTGGCGTGGGCTGCTTGGCGGGTGCCTGGCTGCAGGCGGTCGCCGTCAGAAGCAGCAGGACCGCGATGATGGCGCGCATCAGGACACCTTCTCGAAGGGAGCACTGTGGAAGAAAATGGTCTGCGCCATCAGCTCGCCCGTCCTGCTGTCGCCGGCCATACCCTCGCAGGTGTCCTCTGTCATCTTCAGCCGCAGCTGGGTACCGGAGAGCCGGTAGGTGTAGGTGACCGTCCCGCAGGCGTCCGTGGCCGCCACGGTCCCAACGTCGATCACCCGGTAGGTGCCACTCCAGCCCAGTTCGTCTGGCCCGCCGTTGAAGGACTGGAACTGTGTCCAGCGGCCGCTCTGCGCCTTCACCGTGAAGACGACCCGATCCTGCGACGACATCCGCCCCGTGACGCCCGCGATCTCTTTGGCGTCGAAGCCGCCTTCCTCCAACACCGCCTCGATCCGGTCCCGCCCGACAGGGGACGTCCGATAGGTGCCCTCAGGCAATCTCGCCTCGACGGCCGCCGAGGAGCCAGGCGATAAGGCGCGCTCCTTGGCCGCCGTATCCGCGCACGCGGTCAAAGCCAGCCCGACGAGCAGTGCTGCCGACCAGTGATGCTTCCTCATACCCGTAGACAGACCCGATGCGGCGGGAAGGTTTACCGGTTCCACGTGCTCGTAGTCAACAACATCCGCCGCGCCGCACAGGTGTCCTCCACGACCGTGAAGATCAGCACGTCACCGTCACGCCGCCAGCCGTACAGCCCCTCTCCCGTGCACAGGTCGTTGTAGAAGAGGTTGGTACGCAGCCGCTCGTCGTCGAGCCGGACGTACGTGCCCGCGGGACCGGGCCCCCTGATCGTGAGCCCCGGCGGCCCGCCCACATTGGCGGACCCGTCGGCCCGGACGGTGAGGAACCACCTTCCGGCCAGGTTCAGCCCGGGCGTGTCCGGCAATTCGGCCGTGTACGTCGCCGCGAGCTCCCGCGTGACGGCCTCGTCCCGGCGCTCGGCCGAGATGGCCAGGAAGACGGGCACCAGGAGGACGATCATGGCCACCGCCACCGCCACCGCCACCGCCCCGAACAGCGGACGGAAAAGGCGGCGGCGCCGACGATGAAGCCATACCCGGACCAGCGCCCGCTCGGTGTCGGGCTCCACCCGGGCCGCGGCCGCGGCCAGCCCGTCACGGAGGCGCCGCTCAAAGGACATCGTCGACCTCCTCCTTCAGGAAGGCCGCCAGCCGCTGCCTGGCCTTGTGCAGGTGGACCTTGGCCGTCGACCGGGTGCAGCCCAGGAAGTCGGCGATCTCCGAAATCGGCCGGTCCTCGAAGTAGAAGAGCACCACCGCGGCGCGCTGGGCCGGCGGCAGTCGCAGCACCGCGGCGTGGACGTCCACCGGCACGTCGTCAGGCGTGGCCCAGCCGTCGCCGCGCCGTTCCAGCAGGTTGCGTAGGCGTTCGCGACGGGCGTGCCGCACGGCCATGCGGATGGCGACCCTGCGCACCCACGCTTCGGGCTGCTCGTACCGGGAGATCTTCGTCCAGCGTTCGAAGAGCTGGATGAACGCGTCCTGCGCGATCTCCTCCGCATGGCCGTGATCACGCAAGATCAGGTAGACCGTGCTCACAACACGCGGAAACTGCGCCCGGAAGAACCAGGCGAAACCCTCTTCGACGTCCCGCGTCACCTGCACCACCACAATCGGATACAGACATGAGACAGCCGCGGGGTTTACCAGGCAATAAGGATTTCGCCCGCTACGTCAGCGAAGAGCTTCACCCTAGTGTCGCTCAATAGGCCCACATCCTGATTGTCCACGTGCGGTCGGCCCGAGGCGCGGTGTCGGTGTTGCCACGGTCCGTTTCCTCGAGCCGCCGTCCCGAACCGGACGTGCGATTCTCACCGCATCCGGCTCTCTACGTGTCTTGCCCGGTGATCAGCTTGAAGCTGCCGGTTCGATGGTCCACGTCCACGGATTGGGAATGGCCGCTCCGCGATATCGGTAGCGGACGATAGCGACACCGGATGCGCCGCGGAAGGCTACCGATCCTTCAGCGAATCTCCAGCCCTGGTCGCAGAATCTCCGCAAGTGACTGCGAGGAATCCGGTGTTTGCGAAGGAGCCATCGAGCGATCCGCTGCCACGCATGGTGGTCGATCGCAGTGAAGGTCTTCTTGGACACGCCGTGGCGGAAGTAGTTCGCCCACCCGGCCAGCTTCTGGTTCAGTCTCCTCAAAAGCGTGCCTGTAGGTCCGTTCCGAGATCCGATCCTTGATCGCCTGGACGGCTTTCCTGGACGGCCTCGTGTAGACGACGAGCTCGTTCGTGCCCCGTTTCCGCTGGCGGCGGATGTTTGGCCAAGAAAGTCGAACCCGTCGTCGATGTGGACCACGCGAGTCTTGTCCGCTGACAGACGCAGGCCGATCCGGGCAAGAACTTCTGGAGTTGACCCGGTTTGGTGGACGTCTGATCTCTGGGGAACCCTGGTTCCCGGAAGAAGGAGTCTGCTGTGCCGAACAACTATCCGTCGGAGACTGAGTCACACCATCGCCCCGTTCAAGAGTGGCCGATGATCTGGTGTGGCCGGTAGGGGGCCTCCAGTCGGGCCGTCTCCTCTTCGCTCAGGGACACATCCACCGCCGCGATCGCGTCGTCCAGATGACCCACCTTGCTTGCCCCGACGATCGGGGCGCTTACACCAGGCCTTCCGAGTAGCCACGCGAGCGCGAACTGCGCCGGAGGCAGGCCCCGTTCGCCAGCGACCGCACGCACCTCGTCGACGACGTCGAAATCTGCGTCCTCGTACATGCTGTCGGCCAGGCGGTCGCTGCCGGACCGGACCGTACGCCGCCGACCGTCGCGTCGGCGGCTCCCGGTGAGCAGTCCGCGCGCTAGCGGGCTCCACGGGATGACCCCCACCCCCTGATCCAGGCAGAGCGGGATCATCTCTCGCTCCTCCTCCCGGTACACAAGGTTGTAGTGGTTCTGCATCGACACGAACCTGGTCCAGCCTGCCGTCTGAGCAGTGTGCTGCGCTTTGGCGAACTGCCAGGCGTACATGCTGGAGGCCCCGATGTAGCGTGCCTTGCCGGCCCGCACCACGTCGTGTAGGGCCTCCAGGGTCTCCTCGATCGGCGTCTCATAGTCCCAGCGGTGGATTTGGTACAGATCGACGTAGTCGGTTCCAAGCCTGGTGAGCGAGGCGTCGATGGCGGCCAGCACGTGTTTGCGGGACAGTCCTCGGTCGTTCGGACCCGGCCCCGTCGGGAAGTAGACCTTCGTGGCGAGAACGTAGTCGTCGCGGCGCGCGAAGAGCTTGCTGAGCAGCCGCCCGGTGATCTCCTCGCTCGCGCCGTTGGAGTACATGTCGGCGGTGTCGAAGAATGTCACACCGGCCTCGACCGCGCGCCGTACGATAGGCATGGCCGCGTCCTCGCGCAGCAGCCACTCCCAGGAACCTGGATCGCCGTACGTCATCATGCCCAGGCAGATCCGGGAGACCTGCAGTCCCGATGAGCCCAGCTTCATGTATCGCATTTCGTCTTACCTTCTTGTGAGAGCGTGGTCTTCACCGCAGTTGGAGGAGGCCGAAGTTCCCGATGGAGCGCGACTGAGAGCACCACGAGCCCGACTCCGGCGAGCTCGGCGAGTGAGGGGAGTTGCCTGAGCACCACGATGCCGATCATCGTTGCCGTGGCCGGAAGCAACGCCACCAGCAGCGCGTACGTGGAGCGAGCCATGCGTGCCATAGCGAGTTGGTCGCACACGTACGGGATCACCGACGAACAGATCCCCACCCCGATCCCGGCGGCGAGCGTGATCGGGTCGATCACCGCAGGAGCGGCCTGCCCAACCGCCACCGGCGCGACGAACACGCAGGCGACGAGCATGGCGGCGGCCAGACCGTCGATGCCGCTGACGCCGCCCAGACGCCGAGCCGTACGGTGGGCCAGCACGATGTAGGCAGCGAACAGCACCGCGTTGGCGAAGGCGAACACCAACCCCAGCGGCTCCCCGGCCAGCCGGATGCCGGTCAGCACGTAGACACCGCCGACGGCTGCCACGAGTGCCATGAGGTTACGTGCCGTACGGGCACCGAGCGCGGCCAGCACGATGACCGGCAGAAACTCGATCGCGGCGACGGTTCCCAGGGGTACGCGGGCGATCGCCAGGTAGAAACACACGTTCATCGCCGCCAGCACCGCGCCCCAGGCGATGATCGTACGACGACCCTCGGCATCGAGCCGGACGAGAGTCCGCCAGGGGCGACGCCAGAGCGCGAAAACAAGTGCGGCGCTCCAGATCCTCAGCGCCGCGACCCCGAGCGGGGCGAGCCTGGTGAACAGGAGCACGGCGAAAGCCGGGCCGAGGTAGTGGAAGACGGCGCTCCCGATGAAGTAGGTCCACGGAGGCACCGCGGAGAGGACGGCGCGAGGGCCGGTTGTCGGCATGACCCCATCGTTGGCCAGGCCGTAATTTAGGAGAATGGCGAATCGAAAGATCAGACCCGAGCGGACATACGAACCAAAGGGAATCGACGCCCTCGACCTTCGTATCCTCGCCGAGTTGCAGGTCGACGCCAGAGTGAGCTTCGCTGAGCTGGGCCGCCGGGTCGCCTTGTCGGCCCCCGCGGTGGCGGACAGGGTGCAGCGGCTGGAGGAGACCGGAGTGATCACCGGCTATCGCGCTGAGGTCGACCCGCGGGCCCTGGGCTTTCCGGTCACAGTGATGGTTCGAATCCGCCCGGCGATCCGGGAACTCCAACGCATCTCCAAGATCGCCCAGGAAGTTCCCCAGATAGTCGAATGCTACAGAATGACCGGCGACGACTGCTTCTACTTCACGATGCACCTGCGGGCGGTCGACGAGCTCGAACCGATCCTCGACCTGTTCACCCCGTACGGGCACACGACCACATCTCTCATCCATACTGCGCCCGTGCCACGTCGCCCTCTGCCCCTGGAGTGAGACTCGGGCCCGTCTTACGGGCTTTCGGCGCGCTCTCCCGGTGCCGAAAGGTGGGTCAGCTCCAGGGGTACGACCGGGCCACGCTCAGCCGGGCAAGGTCACCGGCGTGACTGCCTCGTGCGCATCCCCGGTTCGATACAGACCTGCTGGAAGCGGGAAGCTGATTTCCCAGCTCAGGGCCTAATTGGGGTTGCTGGCGCTGGTGGCCAGGATGATGGGATGCCTTACGTGGGTGTGGCGCAACCCGCCTTACAAGATCTGTAGCTCACACCGGGACATAACCTCTTCCTCGGTGCCCCAGTCTTTCAGCACAAGGCACCGACTCCTGTAGCCCGCCACACGCGGGCATCCGGCTGTTCGATACCGCGCCGCACTACGGCCTCGGGCTGTCGGAACGACGGCTCGGCGCCTTCCTGGCGAGGAGACCCCGCGAGTCGTTCACGCTCTCCACCAAGGTGGGCAGGTTGCTGGTCCCCGCAGAGGGCGGCGGCCGTGACGACCAGGGTTTCGACGTGCCCGCGGACCACCGGCGGGTGTGGGACTTCTCCGCCGACGGGGTGCGCCGCTCGCTGGGGGACAGCCTTGACCGCCTCGGCCTCTCCTCGATCGACATCGCACGCGTACATGACCCCCCACCACTGGCAACAGGCAGTCGAGGAGGCTGTGCCCGCCCTGCTGGAGCTGCGTGGGCAGGGAGTCGTCAAGGGTGTCGGCGTCGGTATGAACTGGTGGCAGCCGCTCGCCCGTGCCGTCCGCGAAACCGACGTCGACCTGGTCATGCTCGCCGGCCGCTACACCCTGCTCGACCAGCCCGCCGAGGTCGGCCTCCCAGGCCTGCAGCGGGGTGCGGCCGCTCAGCATTCGGTGGGGACGTTCGGTGTTGTACCAGCGCGCCCAGATCGCGAACCTGGCGGCGAAGTGTTCGATCCGTATCGGCTTGACCTGTTGTGTGGGTCGCTGTCGTCCTGAGCGCTGGCGCGGGCGGCGAAGCGGTCGTCGATCGGCCCGTACAACTTGCCCGCGTCGTCTCGGGGGCCGCCGGTGAAGCCGGGCAGCCCGCGCAGCAGGGTCTGATCGATGCTGCGGTGGATCCGCTCCCCCTTGCCCTTGCGGTAAGCCTTGCGGGAGGGCAGCCGGTGCCGGTCGACACACAGCGGCGAGCACGTCGTAGACGGCGCCCGCGGCGAACTCCAGCCCGCGGTCGACGCGCACGAGGGTGGGTACGGCACCGAACGGGCCGCGCTCAACGTCGTAGACCAACGCCATGTGGAAGGCGGTCAGCACCGTGCCGGTGTGCGGGGTCACGGCGAGCGTCCACCCGAGCAGGGCGCGAGTGCCGTCGTCGACCACCGTGGTCAGCCACGGTTTGAGCGCCGGACCGCGCGGCGGCAGCACCACGATCGGCAGCTGTTTGTGGTCGGCTTCCCAGGTGTGGTTGCGCAGCGAGCGGGGCCGCGTCAGATACACCGAGGCCTGCCTGCGGCCTTCCTCGCCACGGATCCAGGCGGCCCGTTCGGCCGGGGTGAGCTGGCGGGCGAAGGCCTCCCGGTCAATCGGGGTGAGCGCGTAGGCGCGGCAGCCGGGCTGTCCGGTCCTGGCCTGCTGCGGCGGAGTTCTGCTCTGCTCATCGAGCCAGCGCCAGATCGTGCGCTCGGTGACCTTCAGGCCCCGGGCGGCCAGGCGGACGTGCTCGGTTGTCAGGGTTCCCGCAGTGCGCAGCGCGATCAGCCGCGTGACCGTGGCAGCGCGGCGTTCACGATCGACGGCCATGGCTACCCTCCCGGCTACGGCACTTCGCGGGGTGAGACGTCGGGCGTGTCCCCTCCGCTCCCACCCCACAGCACGGGAGCAACACACCCACACGGACCGCAGGCCGACAATGGATCGTCTCGGAAATCGGCACATCTACCGGCGAGATGGGCCACGGTGACCGGCGGACGATCGGGCGCGTGTGAGTTGCGGCTCGGCGAGGACTACGCCAAGATCTCCCACGGGCAGAACATCACATACGTGATGATTCAGCCACAAAATGTGTCATTTATGGCGTGGTGTGGGATGGACTTGGGGGAGCCGCGAAATGCGGGTGTTGTTGGCGACGTACGACTCGCGTGGGGGCGTCGAACCCATAGTGGGACTCGCGGTGCGGCTGCGGGAGCTCGGTGCGGAGGTGCGGGTGTGCGCGCCGCCGGATGAGGAGTTCGCGAAGCGGCTGGCTGGCGTGGGCGTGCAGATGGTGCCAGTCGGCCCGGCGGTGCGCTCGCTGGCGACCGAGGCGCGACCGCCGGGGGCTGCGGGTTTCCAGCAGATCGTGGCCGAGCTGGTCGCCGCGCATTTCGGCACGCTTACCGAGGCGGCCGAGGGATGTGACGTGATGTTGGCGACCGGTGTGCTGCCGGCCGTGGCCTCCGCACGGTCGGTGGCTGAGAAGCTCGGCATCCCTTACGTGTATGCCTGCTACCAGGCGGTCACCCTGCCCTCGCCGCACCATCCGCCGGCCCCGCGGCCGTTTCGGCCGCTGCCGCCTGAGGTGACCGACCACCAGGCGCTGTGGGACCTGGACGCGGAGAGCTCGAACGTGCTGTTCGCCGAGATAGTCAACACTCACCGAGCCTCGATCGGCCTGCCACCGGTGGGCAACGTCCGCGACTACGCCTTCACCGACAGGCCGTGGCTTGCTGCGGATCCGATCCTGGGCCCGTGGCAGGAGCCGGCGGACCTGGACGTTGTGCAGACCGGCGCATGGTTCCTGCCGGACGAACGCCCGCTCCCGCCCGAGGTGGAGGCGTTCTTGGACGCCGGCACACCACCGGTCTACGTGGGCTTCGGCAGTATGCCCACGACGGGCTCGCACGACATGGCCAGGGCGGCCATCGAGGCGATCCGCGCGCAGGGCCACCGCGCGCTCCTGTCCCGTGGCTGGGCCGACCTGGCCCTGATCGATGACCAGGACGACTGCTTCACCGTCGGCGAGGCCAACCACCAGGCCCTGTTCAGCCGCGTGGCTGCTGTCGTCCACCATGGCGGGGCAGGCACCACCACGACGGCCACCTGGGCGGGCGTGCCGCAGGTGGTGGTTCCCCAGCAGACAGTGGACCAGACCTACTTTGCGAGCCGGGTGGCAGACCTGGGCATCGGCGTAGCCCACAACGGCCCGACCCCGACCACACAATCGCTCTCAGCCGCACTCACAACAGCCCTGACCCCCGAGATCCGCGCGCGAGCGACCGCTGTGGCCGACACGATCCGCACCGACGGTGCGATGGTCGCCGCGAAGCTCCTGTTCGACGCGGTCGGCCACGAACGACCCCTTGACGCTTAAGAGAGCACGACCATGCGAAAGCTCACCTACTACGTCGCCACCACCCTCGACGGCTTCATCGCCGACCCCGCAGGCGCCGACCCGTCCGGGCCGGGCGGGATCCTCACCCCCACCCCCGACTACGTCGAGCAGATCATCGCGCACTACCCCGAGACCCTGCCGGTCATGGCGCGCCAGGCACTCGGTATCACCGCGCCCGGCACCCGCTTCGACACCGTCGTCGAAGGCCGCCGCTCCTACCAGCTTGGCCTGGACATGGGTGTCACCAACGCCTACCCGCACCTGCGGCACTACGTCTTCTCCCGCACCCTCGGCCCGAGCCCGGACCCATCGGTGGACATCGTCGCCACCGACCCCGTGGCGAAGATCAGGGAACTCAAGGCCCAGGACGGCCTCGGGATCTGGCTAGTTGGCGGCGGCGAACTGGCCGGGGCGCTCCACTCGGAGATCGACGAGCTGATCCTCAAGGTCAACCCCGTCACCGTCGGCGCGGGCATCCCGCTCTTCGGCGACAAAACGCCCTTCAGTCCACACCACCACACCCTGACCGACAGCACCGCCCTGCCCAGCGGCGTCCTGTTCCTCACCTACACCCGGACGCCCACGCCGTGAACGAGGAACCGATGGACCGCTCCCTGATCAGCAGCATCGCCCATTCCGACCACCCGATCGCCGCCCCGGTAAGCGCCGCCAGCCTGGACAAGCTGCTACAGCGGACCAAGCTCCGCCAGGGGGCCCGCATCCTCGACCTCGGCTGCGGCGAGGCGATGTGGACCTTGCGGGCGCTGGAGCTGTTTCCCGGCTCGACCGCCGACGGCGTGGACATCTCCGCCAGCGCCCTGACCGCCGCGGCCAAGCACGCCGAGGCGCGCGGGCTGGGCGAGCGCATCCGGCTGCACGAGATGGGAGCGGCGGACTTCAGCGCTGCCGAGCCGTACGATCTCGTGCTCTGCGTCGGCTCCACGCACGCCTTCGACGGTCTCACGCCGAGCCTGCAGGCGATCA
The DNA here is from genome assembly GCF_057708945.1 of Nonomuraea sp. bgisy101. Classification (NCBI taxonomy): domain Bacteria; kingdom Bacillati; phylum Actinomycetota; class Actinomycetes; order Streptosporangiales; family Streptosporangiaceae; genus Nonomuraea; species Nonomuraea sp. bgisy101. Next base: position 61,415 of record NZ_JBYITD010000026.1, on the reverse strand, counting down.
GGCAGCTGACCCGGCCGGATGGGCTGGTGCTGGTGGGTGAGGGCTTCTGGGAGACGCCCCCATCGCCGGAGCTGGAGGCCGAGATCGGCCAATACCCCGACTTGGCCGGGCTTGTCGCCCAGGCCGAGGAGCCCGGGTATCGCACCGTCTACGCGCACACCAGCTCGTTGGGCGAGTGGGACGAGTACGAATGGTCGTGGACCGGCTCGCTGATCCGATGGGCGGTGGACAACCCGGGACCCGCCGGCGACACCGCGCTCGCCGCCGCGCTGGAGCACCGTGACATGTGGCTCAAGGGCTACCGCGGCAAGCTCGGCTTCGTCACCTTGCTGCTGCGTCAGGCGTATTAGCCAGACCCATCCAGCGTCGGGGTAAACGCCTCGCGGAGCTTGCCCTGATCATGCTCGAACATGGCAGCCGCCGGGCCCACCTGCTCGCCGTCATCGCCAACCCCACAGGGCCGTGGCCGCCCAGGCCGCTGACGATGAGCGCGGAAGAGGATCTCAAGCAGGTCGGCGCCGAGCTGGCCGACCTGGGTGTACGGATCTCCAGGATGATGGCAGTCTGCGCGGTCAGCCTTGTAGAGCTTCGCCTAGGCTGTGGGAGCTCCGGCCGCCAGGGCAGTGAAACCATCCGGCTGAACCGAACCAGGGCCGTGACTTGCTCACCCGGCGGTTGGCAGTCGTCGATCCGGACGACGGAGGCCGTGTCAGGAGCGGAGCCATGTCATGGCGGCGATCTGGGCGCGTACCCTGACGATCACTTCCGGGGGCAGCGGGGCGTAGCCGAACAGGGACAGGTACGACTGGCCCGCGTTGCCGGCGGTGTAGACCGACCTTGCCCGGCGCCGGCGGATCTCGCGGCGGCCGTGTCCACGGAGGTGCCTTACGGTTCACTCCTACCCTCTGCCGGCAGAAACCCTGCGATGAGGGCCTGGACGAGGGCCCGGGTGTCCATCTCGGGGACGCCGACGGTGATGCGGTCGAAGGTCACTCCGGTCAACAGGGAGCCGAGGGCGTCGAGTTGCTCGTCGGTGGCGGCGGGGTGGACGGCGCGGATCTGGGCGGTGCGGATGCGCAAGGTCACGGCGCGCAGTTCGCGCATGAGAGCGGCCAGCCGAGGGTTGCGGGCGGCCTCCAGGGACAGCTCGAACCGGGCCAGATAGCGGTTGCGTGCCGGGCCGGTCCCATCGTCAATGGCGGCGGTGAGGCTGTCGACGAGGTCCTTGCGGTCGGGTGGCGTCGTCGGTGCGGCCTGCAGGGCGGCGAGCTGCTGGTCCAGGATCCGGTGGGCGATCGCCTCGTAGAGGGCGGACCGGGTGCGGAAGTAATTGGAGGTGGTGCCGACCGGGACGCCGGCGGCCGCGTCGATGGCGCGGTGGGTCACTCCCGCGAGGCCGACCTCGTCGATGAGTCGCATCGCGGTGTCGGCCAGCATTTCGCGTCGATCGCTTTCCCTCGGCACGCCTTGACTCTACTACATCGTCGTACTACAACGTAGTACGACGATGTAGTACTACGCCGTAGTGGACTGTTGTCGAGTGAAGGGAACGCCGATGACAACCGGCACCACTCAGGTCCTGGTAGCAGGCGCCGGCCCGACCGGTCTGACTTTGTCCGTCGAGCTCGCCCGCCGGGGCATCGATCACCTGCTGGTCGATGCCGGTCAGGCGCCCGCGATTGGATCGCGCGGGAAGGGGCTCCAGCCGCGCAGTCTGGAGGTGCTGGACGATCTGGGCGTGATCGATGAGATCCTGGCCAACGGCACCGTCGGCTTGCCTCTGCGGGTCTACCAGGGACACGAGCTCGCCGTGGAATTGGCCACTGCCACTGCCACGGGAGCACGGCCGGGCGTGCCGTATCCCGACCTGGTGATGTTGCCGGAGTGGCGGGTGGAGCAGATCCTGCGCGACCGGCTGACCGCTCTCGGGGGACAGGTGCTCTACGGCGCCGCACTGAGCGCCTTCACCCAGGACGAGGACGGCGTCACCACCACGCTGGCCAACGGCCAGATCGTGCGGGCCCGCTACCTGGTCGGCAGCGACGGCGGGCATAGCACCGTCCGGCACCTGCTCGACGCGACGATGGACGGGCGCACCCACGACGACCAGTTCTTCCTGGTCGGCGACGTGAAGATCCACGGCCTCGCCGCGGACGCCTCCTCCGCCTGGTTCGGCGAGGACGGCTCCTACCTGGCGGTCGCGCCGCTGCCGAACGCCGGCGGCGCCTGGCAGTACCAGGCCAGCGTGCTGCCCGGCGCCGACGGCTCCGTTCCCGAGCCCACCCTGGAGATCTTCCGGGAGCAGTTCAGCTCGCGGTCCGGCCATACCGGGGTGACGCTGACGGACGCCACCTGGCTCTCGCGCTACCGCTTCAACGCCCGGATGGTCCGCCGCTACCGGTACGGTCGCGTCTTCCTGGCCGGTGACGCCGCGCACGTGCACTCCCCAGCGGGCGGCCAGGGCATGAACACCGGCATCCAGGACGCCTACAACCTCGGCTGGAAGCTGGCCGCGGCCCTCGCCGGCGCGTCCGAGGAGATCCTTGACAGCTACGGGGCCGAGCGCATCCCTGTCGCGGCCAAGGTCCTGGCCGACAGCTCCCGCGGCTTCGAATCCGTTTTCGTGCTCAAGGGCTTACGCCGGTTCCTGCGCGACCACGTGCTCTTCCCGCTCATCAAACGGCCCGCCATCATCAGCCGCATGTTGGCCAAGACCAGCCAGCTCGACATCGCCTACCCCGACTCAGCCCTGACCGTGGCCGGCGGCCCGCGCCGCGGCCCCAAGGCCGGTGACCGTGCGCCCGACGCCCGCGGCACCACCCCCGACGGCGCCCCGCTCCGCCTCTTCGACGTCACCCGCGGCCCGCACTGGACCCTCCTGGGCTTCGGCGTGGAAACCACCCATCCCCTCGCCACCCTCCACGGCACGCACGTCAGCGTCCTGCAGGTCGCCGACTCCGGCCAGACCGGCTGCCCGAAGGCCCTCATCGGCCAGGAGGCACCCCGGCTCTACCGGGCTCGGCCCGGCACCCTGGTCCTGATCCGCCCCGACGGATACATCGCCGTGCGCAGCGACGACGCCCGGGTCGTGGCCGACTACCTCGACCGGACTCTTTCCCCACCCGCGCGGCCACACCGAGCGCGGCCTGAGAACGCCGGGCGGCGTCGCCAGAGGGTGCGCCGCTAAGGTGAGCAGTGCCGAAGTAGCCCGACGGGCATGGGTGAGGGCACCCGGCGGTTGGGGCTGCCCTCATGCGTACGGCATCGCGAACCTGCAGCCGGAGCGACGTCCGCTCCCTCCGCCTCTCCAGGGTGTTCTGCGCTTCCGAGAGGTGATTTCAGCTCTGCTGAAGCTGAAGGCAGCGGCGAAGGAACGCGATCTGGTCGGTGAGGACATGCTCGCGTGTGGCGGAGTCGGTGTAGACCGGGCGTCCGGTGGCGGAGATAGCCGAACGTCTCGAAGTCTCACGAGCCACCGTCTACCGCTGCCTCAAAACCTAGGTTGTGCGACATTGATTTTGATTTTGAAATCAACTGCCGACAGGCTCGTCCGCGGCTTTCGATGTCGGTCGGACTCCTCAGCGCATCCAAGAGGGCACTGCCGTCTCCGCCCCGACGGTTACATCGCCCTGCGCATCGACGACCCCGCCGTGGTCACCGACCCCCTCCATAGGGTCCTCACGATCGGAAAGGGCGGAAATTGACGGTTCCCCGCATCGTCCTCAACCCTCGGCAAGCGATAACGTTCCCACAGGTCACATCAGGGACAAGACGTTCTTGGAGTGCCATGCTGCACGGGCGTCAGACAGAGCAGGCCGTCATCGGCGGGATACTGGAGGGCCGGTGTGGCGCTCTGGTGGTGCGCGGTGAGGCGGGCATCGGCAAGTCGGCAATCTTGGAGTACGCCGCGGCGAAAGCGCGGGCGCGGGTGCTGCGGGTGACCGGTGTCGAATCCGAGGCCGATCTCCCGTTCGCCGCCTTGCACCTGCTGCTCCGTCCGGTCCTCGATCACGTGGAGGCGCTGCCGCCGCAGCAGGCGGAGGCGTTACGCGGCGCGCTCGGCCTCGGCAGCTCCACTCGGGGAGACCGCTTCCTCGTCGGGCTGGCGACGCTGAGCCTCCTTGTCGAGCTGTCGGTGGCGGGCCCGGTGGTGTGCCTGGTCGATGACGCGCAGTGGCTGGACGGCGAGTCGGCCGACGCGCTGCTGTTCGCCGCACGCCGCCTGCATGCCGAGCCCGTCGCCGTCCTGTTCGCCGCGCGGGAGGGCGACGGGGCCTTCCCTGCGAGGGGGCTGCCCGAGCTGCGGCTGGGCGGGCTGGACACCGAGGCCGCCAAGAAGCTTCTCGCCGAGCAGGCGGCGGACCTACCGCCGGCCGTCCGCGACCGGCTCGTCGCTGAGGCCCAGGGCAATCCGCTGGCGCTGGTCGAGCTGCCCCGCATGCTCACCGCCGAGCAGCACAAGGGCGCCCTGGTCCCGCTGTCCTTCTCCCTCGGTACGGCGCAGCCGGTGACGGACAGGGTGCTGACCGGTTTCCGCGATCGGATCGCGGCGCTGCCCGACGCCACCCGCTCCTGCTTGCTGGTGGCGGCCCTCGATCACCACGACGAGCTGGACGTGCTCGAACGCGCCGTCGGCCTGCTCGGAGCCTCGCTGGCCGACTTCGCCGCGGCCGAGCGAGCCAGCCTGGTGCGGGTGGGCCTGGGGGGCGTCCTCTTCCGCCATCCGCTGGTGCGTACCGCAGTGCTGCTGGCCTGCGACATCGCCGCCCGGATGGCCGCGCACCGGGCGCTGGCCGAGGCAGTCGACGACGACCGGCGAGCCTGGCACCTGGCTGCCGTCACCCTGCAACCCGACGAAGAGATCGCCGGGAAACTGGAGAGCCTGGCGCTGCGCGCCCGGCAGCGGGGCGGGCAGGCAGCGGTGTCGGCGGCCTATGCGCGGGCGGCCGAGCTGTCGGCCGATCCCGCCGAGGCCGCACGCCGGTGGACGGCCGCCGCCTCGGCCGCGGCCGAGGCGGGCCTGTGGGAGCGCGCGCGTGAGCTGGTGGACCGGGCGCGGCGGCTGGCGGAGGAGGCAACGCCGGCCGTGGCCGTGCTGGCCGAGCTGGCCCAGGTGAGAGCGAAGCTGGAGATCGAGGCGGGCCGGCCGCTGGAGGGTGTCCGCCTGCTCCACGAGGGCGCCGAAGCGGTCGGCGACATGACTGCCAAGTTGTCGTTGCTGAGCCTGGCGGGCTTCTACACCTGGGCCAGTGCAACGCACCCCGACCGGGTCGCGCTGGCCCGCCGTACCGAGGAACTGTGCCCGGACGGCGACGGGCTGGCCGCTGTGGTGCACACGTTCAACCACGCCTTCCGGCTGATCCTCGAGGGGGATGCCGTGACCACGCTCACCTACCCGATGCCGGATCTGTCTGATCGCATACCGTTCGAGGTGCGCTTCATTCTCACCTATCAGGCCGTCGTCCGCGCCGACCTCGACGGCATGCTGGATGGCTCGGCCCGGCTCGTCGAGGACTGCCGGGCGGAGGGACGACTAGAGCCTGTCTCAAAGGCGGGTGAGCCAGTCGTTGATGGCGGCGAGGTGGATGGTCGCTTCGTAGCGAACGGCGAGTTTGTCGAAGCGGGTGGCCACGCTGCGGTGACGTTTGAGCCGGTTGATGCCGCATTCCACCGCCGAGCGAGCACGGTAGTCGACGGGGGCGAAGGTGGGAGGCCGGCCACCACGGCTGCCGCGCCGCTGCCGGGCGGCGACACGATCTGCCGGTTCGGGAATCGTGCAGCGGATTCCGCGTGAGCGCAGGTGAGCGCGGATCGCCCGGGAAGAATACGCCTTGTCGGCGCGAACGATCTCGGGCCGAGTCCGGGGCCGGCCCGCTCCCAGCCGGGGCACCCTGATTCCCGCCATGACCGTGGTGAACTGCGGTGCGTCCCCGCGCTGCCCGGCAGTCAGCACCAGCGCCAGCAGCCGCTGTCCCTGCTCGCACGCCAGGTGCAGCTTGGTCGACAGCCCGCCGCGGGAACGTCCGAGTGCGTGATCGGCAGGCTCCGGCCGTACTCCGCCGGGCGGCTCGGCCTGCAGATCACCGTGCCGGGCCGCGCCGGCCGCGTGCTGATGGGCCCGGCAGATCGTGGAGTCCACGCCGACCTGCCAGCCGATAAGGCCCGCGGCATCGGCCAGGACCTGTAGCCGGGTGAGGATCTGCTGCCAGATACCGGCCCGCTGCCAGCGGCGAAACAGGCTGTAGACCGCCTGCCAGGAGCCGTAACACTCCGGCACGTCCCGCCACGGCGCCCCGACTCGCACCCGCCAGCGGATCCCATCGATCAGCTGACGCTTGCTCCACTGCGATGGCCGACCTGGTCCTTTGGGCACTGGCAGCAACGGCTCCAGCCGCGCCCACTGTGCATCGGTGAGGTCGAACCGCCGCGTCACCGCTAAGGTGGCCACGAGGTCTCCGGATTACAGGTTCTTCTTGGTCGATGAACCCTTTACCGGAGGCCTCTTCGCTTGCCCTTCTACGACACGCCGATGATCACAGACTTCGAGACAGGCTCTAGGACGCATGCCCCAGGCAATGACGAGCTTCTCCATCGCCCAGCTCATCAGCGGACACCACCAGTCGGCGCGAGCCACCGTGGCCGCGGGTCTGGCCCTGGCCGCCGACGTCGGCCAGCCGCAGTGGAGCAGCTACCTGGCGGGCGTGCACGCCTGGCTGTCCGCGGTCGCCGGCGCGGAAGAGGAATGCGCGGCGATGACCGAGCAGGCGATCCGCGACGCCGGCCACCGCAGGTGGATGCCGGGAGCTTACTGGGCGGAGTACGCGCGGTTGATGCTCGACCTCGGAGCGGGGCGCTACGAGGCGGTGCTCGAGCGGATCGAGCAGGCAGCGACGGGGCCCACACGCCACGCCTTCCTCTGGCGGTACGCCTGGCCCGACTACGTCGAGGCCGCCGCGCGGGCGGGACATCCCCAGCGCGCGACGGAACCGCTGGGCCGGTACGCGGAGTGGGCCCGGGCCACAGGGCAGGCCAGGCCGCTTGCCGTACTGCATCGACTCCATGCCCTGCTGGCTCCAGGAAGCGCGGCCGCAGGATTGTACGAGCGGGCGCTGGCCCTGCACGCCAAGGGCGAGCAACCCTTCGACGAGGCACGCACCCGCCTGGTCTACGGGGAGTGGCTGCGCCGCCACAAGCGCCGCGCCGAGGCACGCACTCACCTCCAGGCCGCCATGGAGGCCTTCGACCGGCTCGGCGCTGCCCCATGGTCTGCCCGCGCGGCCGCCGAGCTACGCGCCACAGGGCTCTCCCTGCCGGACCGCACCCGCGCCGGAGATCCACTGGCCATGCTGACCCCGCAGGAGCTCCAGGTGATACGGCTGGCCGTCACGGGCGCGTCCAACCGCGAGATCGGCGCGCAGCTGTTCCTGAGCTCCCGCACGGTCGCCTCTCACCTGTACAAGGCATTTCCCAAGCTGGGCGTCTCCTCGCGCGCCGAGCTGACCAGGCTCCCGGGACTGACCTGAGGGTAGGTCACACCCGGCGGTAGATGATCGGCTGCGCGGCGACGCCGTTGGCCTTGAAGTTGGCCAGCACGAAGCTGCGGAAGGTGGGCCGGAAGATCAGGCTGGGCAGGAAGGTTCGCCAGTTCGGCCAGCTCGCGTGGTTGACGAGTCCGTAGCCGGCGGGTTCGCCCTCCAGCGGTTGCATCAGCGCGGAGTTGGGCAGGGCGGTCTTGGCCTGGAACCACCCGGCGGTGTATTCCCACACCTTCAGTAGGGTCTCGCGGTCGTCGGCGTAGAAGTAGTTGAACAGGAAGCAATGGTCCAGGCTGTGGTCCACATCGCCGAGGCGCCCGGCGTTGCCGGCGACGATCTGGTGGGTGCGGCGGGACGCCGTGGCCATGGTGTCGGCAAGCTCCTCGTAGGCGGCGCTCTCGCGCACCGCCAGCGCGGCCTCCACGGACTCGGTGCGGATCAGCACGACGACGTCGTAACGCGCCGGCCGGATACCTCTGGCGGCGAGCAACTCGTCGCCTTCCCCCGGCGTGCGCAAGACGGCGCGGAACACGTTGGCCTCGCGCACCTCGATGCCCGCGGCCAGGGCCTTCAGATGGGCAGGCAGTTGCGTGGGAGGAGAGGCGAAGTAGCCGCCACGCCAGGTGCCGACCTCGCCGGCCAGCATGAGGAAACCATCGCCGGTCTTGGGCAGGACGCGAGCCTTGACGGCCAGTTGGTCGTTGATCAGCTGCATGGCGTCGACGCTAGCCAGGGTCCTCGCGGATCGCCTCCGTCACCTGACTGATGTGCTGGACGTGCCCGCCGCCTCCAGTCTCTCGGGGCTGCCGCGGAACCAGCCGGTCGTGACCGCGAACAGCACGCCCGCCGCGAGCAGGCAGACGGCCATCAGGAACCGCGAGGCAGCGGCTCTTGTGTATCGCCTCTGTCAGGTGACTGATGTGCCACGGGCGCCGATCAGTCGCCTGACAGAGGCGAGCGACAGCGCCATCCTCCTAGGGTTCCGGCCATGACCAAACGACCTGAACCCTATTCGGCGACCGTGATGGCGATCCTTGCCGCCGCCTTTTGTGCATGGGCGCTGCTGACCCTACCCATCCAGGGTGCCGTCATCCTCGTGGTGGCCAGCGTGCTGGGCTGGAGCGGCTGGATGGCCTTCAGCTACGCCCGCCCGGTGAAGTCCAGGAAGGTGATCGCTGTCTACCTGTGCGCAGTGGGCTTCCAGCTCATCCACATGGCCGAGGAGTACACCGGCGGCTTCCCCCACGAGATCGTCGAGCTGTTCGACTCGCCACGGGATTGGCCGGAGAAGGAATTCCTGCTTGTCTTCGTCTTCGGCTTCGGCGCGCTCTACTTCTTCGCCGGCGCGGGCGCGCTCTACCGGATCCGGGTGGCCAACTTCTTCCTGTGGTGGTACGCCCTGGGCGCCGGTCTGCTCAACGGTATCGCCCACTTCGTCTTCCCGATCCTCAAGGGCGGTTACTTCCCCGGCCTGTACACCGCCGGCGGCCACTTCATCATGAGCGGCCTGCTGATCTACTTCCTCATCAAGGAGAACCGCCTGCTCAAGGCCGAGGAGCGAGCGGCCGGCCCGATTCAGTCGCTGGTCAGGTAGTGCCGAAGGGTCGGCGCGAGCCAATCGATCACCTCCTCAGTCCGACTACGCCATCCAGGACACGGCTGGACCGCCAACATCCTGTCCGGCGCCCTCGTGCGCGGTGGATCAACGCCGGGTGGACCTGCTACGTGCCATGCAGAGAAGACACGAGCTGCCCGTCGCCGTGATGCAGCGGCTCCAGCTCCTGATGCAGCGGCGGCTGGTCGAGCCCACGCTGCAAGGAGAGGTCGCGAACGTGCCCAGGATGGCCACGTTGATGCGGGCGTCGGCCCGGCTCGGCGGACGCTGATGCGGCTGCTGGCCGTCGGCGTCCGGGAAGAAAGCACTCGATGACCTTGACTCGACTACGGAGGAAATATGGAACGAATCGTCGTGCAGCCGGTGGGAACGGTCGTTGGTGGACGCGCTGAGGCGCTCGACGACGACTGGAACACCGAGAAGGCGCTGATCCGCCTCGACGGGACCCGTTTCGGGCCGGAGGCGCTCGCCAGGCTGGATGCCTTCTCGCACCTGGAGGTGGTGTTCCAGTTCCATCTTGTGGACCCGTCCTCGATCAACACCTCCGCCCGTCACCCTCGGGGCAACTCGGACTGGCCCAAGGTCGGCATCTTCGCTCAGCGGGGCAGGAACCGCCCGAACCTGCTGGGCGTCTCCCGCTGCCGACTGCTTGCCGTGGACGGCCTGGACATCCATGTCCGCGGCCTGGACGCCGTCGACGGCAGCCCGGTCTTGGACATCAAGCCCTACATGGCCGAGTTCGGCCCGCAGGGCGAGACGGTGCAGCCGGAGTGGGCGACCGAGCTGATGCGCGCCTATTACTGAGCCCGAATGTCAACGATCTTAGGGAGCCCTTCATGTCGAAGACCGTCCTGGTGACCGGCGCCTCCACCGGAATCGGGCGCGCCACCGCGCTGCTGCTGGCCCGCGAGGGCGTCACCGTCTACGCCGGAGTGCGCAAGGAGGCCGATGGCGCCGCGCTCGGCCCCACGGTCACCCCGATCATTATCGACGTGACCGACGCGGGCCAGATCGCCGCGGCCGCCGAGCGCCTGGGCCACCTGGATGCCCTGGTCAACAACGCCGGCATCGGCGTCACCGGGCCCTTGGAGTTCGTCCCGCTGGACGCGTTGCGCCGGCAGTACGAGGTCAACGTGTTCGGCCAGGTGGCCGTCACCCAGGCGATGCTGCCGAAGCTGCGGGCCTCGCGCGGGCGGGTGATCACGGTCGGCTCGGTGGGCAGCTGGATCACGTTGCCCTTCGGCGGGCCGCTGTGCTCCTCCAAGCACGCCATCCGCTCGCTGAACGACGCGCTGCGCATGGAGCTCAAGCCGTACGGCGTGGCGGCGGTCCTCATCGAACCCGGCTCCATCCACACCGACGCGGTCGACAAGCTGGAAGACGAGGTCGAACCCCGCCTGGCCTCCCTCGGCCCCGAGGGCAGGCGCCTGTACGGCACCGCCTACCGCACCATGACCACCGCCGGGCTCAAGGAGGAGCGTTCCGGCTCCAGCCCCGACGTGGTCGCCCAGGCGGTCCTGCACGCCCTGACCGCCCGCAAGCCCCGCTCCCGCTACCCGGTCGGCAAGAAGTCACGCCTGATGAGCACGCTCGGCCGCATCCTCCCTCAATACACCCTCGACCGCCTGCGCCTGCGCGCGCTCGGACTGTCCTGAACGGAGCGCCCCATGACCCAGCTCGCCGGAGCCGACGCCCTGACCGCCCTCGACCCCGTCTTCGCCCAGTGCGCCGTCGGCGCCGGCCATAACCTCTGGGGCCTGGCCCACCTCACCACGCGAGAGAAGGCCTTCATCTGCCTGACCGCCGACCTGTGCCACCCTCACCTCGACCTGCCCCTGGCGATGCACGTGCAGATGGCTCTGGCCAATGGCGTCGAGCCGGAGGCCGTCAGGGAGCTCTACCGGCACCTGGCGCCCTACGTGGGCTACCCGATCGTGGTCACCGCCTTCCAACGCCTGACCGAGCTCGGCCTGCCCGCGGCGCAGGACGACAAGCCCGTCGAACCCACCCCGCTGACCGGACCGCTCGCGAGAGCCGTACGCGCCCTGGAGGACATGGACCCCGGTCTGGCCGCCTTCACCGAGGACCAGTTCGCCCAGCGCTGGGCCCGCCCGCATCTCAGCGTCCGCGAACGCGCGCTCGCCTGCCTGGTCGTGGACGTCTTCTACCAGACGCTCGGCGAATCCCTGCGCCTGCACGCCGAGCTGGCCAGGTCGGCCGGGGCCACCGACGAGACCCTGCGCGATCTGCTCCGTGGTGTGGCCGAGTTCGGCATGCCGAGGGTCTGGGCCGCCGCGCAGGCGTTGCTCCCGCAGCCTAGGGAGGGCGCATGAGTGTGGTGATAGCCGGAGGTGGTCCGGCCGGGATGATGCTCGGCCTCCTGCTGGCCCGTGCCGGGGTCGAGGTGACCGTCCTGCGGACCAGAATCGCCCCCCTCCTCGATCTCCGGCTCTTCCGCCACCGCTGGACGTCGTCCTCGCCGACGGCGGCGACGCCGTACAGCGAGGGCGTCCCGTCCAGCGTTCATCTGGTGGGCCGCGAAGGTCGAGGCAACGGTCCGGGGCGCTCGTGGACTCTATGAAGCGAGGAGGTGTTCCATGGGGAACCGCAAGCAGGCCCGGGACGAGGAGTTCCGCGGGTTTGTGATGAGCTGCTGGTCGCGGCTCATGCGTATGGCGTACCTGCTGACGGGCCAGCAGCAGGCTGCCGAGGATCTCGTGCAGTCGTCGCTGGAACGGGCGTACGCGTCGTGGCGTACGGTGAGCTCCGCCGACGACCCTCATGCCTACGTGCGCCGCATATTGATCAACCTGCACGCCCGGCGCCACCGCAGGGGCCTCAAGGAGTTCCTGTCCGCGCGAGATGACGCCTCGCTCGGGGAGCTTGGCGACGGACCTGCGCGGGGGGACACGGTGGCGCAGGCCGAGGACCGGTCGATGTTACTGCGTGCCCTGGCTCAGCTGCCCACGCGGCAGCGGGAGGCGGTGGTGCTGCGCTATTGGGAGGACCTGACGGAGACGCAGGCGGCCGCGGCGATGGGCTGCTCGGTCGGCACGGTCAAGAGCAACGCGGCCAAGGGCATCGCCAAGCTCCGGGAGGTACCCGGCCTGATGGACACGATGATGAGCGGAGGGCGGAAATGACGGGCGGCGAGCGCGAGATGACCGGCCAGGGCATTGCCCTGCTGCTGAGGGAGGCGGCCGACGAGGTCGAGTTGGGGGCGGTGCCGTACGCGGAAGTGGTGCGTGGAGGCAAGCGCCGTAAGGCGCGCCGTTGGGCGGCCACAGCGGTGTCGGCGCTGGCGCTGGCGGGATGCGCGGGGTTGCTCGCCGCGAACCTGGCGCCCACCCGGCTGCAGGGGCAGGAACAGGTGGCCACGCAGGTCACGGGTGCGCCCGAGGAGCGGCACGTCTACTCGCCGTTGGTGATGCATCTGGCCGATGTCGGCAAGAAGCGGGTCTTCATGGAGGTCTGGGGCGCGCCGCGCACCGACGCGGAGTTGCGCGTGCAGAAGGCGCGCCTGATCGAGAAGGGATTGTGGGATGAGCGAAGGTACGACCCCCACAAGATCGGGGACGTCTGGCACCTCGTCTACATGTCCGACGCCTCGGGCGGCAAGCGAGAGATGCTGAGCCACGGTGTAGGGGCTAGGGATTCCGGCTCCTTCAGCTATACGAAGAAGGTGGGTTCGCGCTACCTCGTCTGGGGAAACGTCTCCGAGGACGTGAAGCGGATCGTCTACAACTGGAGGAGCGGGGACGTCGAGGCGAGGATCGTCCAGGTGCCGATACTCAACCAGCGCTGGTTCGTGTTGCAGAGCGGCAGCGGCGACAAGCTGGAGTCGGTCACCACGTACGACGCGCAGAACCGGCCGAAGGTCGACTGGGAGTAGACGATGGAACGGGACGCCCCATGTCCGAGGCGTCCCGTTCCACGAACGGACGAAGCGAGCGTCCCGGTCGGGATGGTCGTTGAACACCTGGGCCGGGATGGCGACCACGCCGGCCGGCCGCGTTCGGCACGGCGCGATCCAGCCGGAGGAACTACTCCAGGTTCGTGGCCGAGGGTTCCTCGAAGAAGCGGCGATACCGGGCGGCCTGCTCATCAGAGAGAACTCGAATGGGATGGCCCAGGACTCATGCCCAGCAAATTGGCCGAACCGGGGCAGTCATGAGCGCGAAGCGGTATCTGTATGTCGAGTGAAGCGGGGCGAGCGGTGAGCGAGCTGGGCGAGGAGGAGACATGGGATCCCGGGGTGGAGCGCTGGCGGGGCGAGGGCGACCACGTCCTGCCGGCATCCCTCCGCTCCCTGCCTCTTCCCTGGGACGGGCCCTGGTCCGAGATCGAGCGGTCGGACCGGACGCCGGAGCGGCTCGTCGAGGCACAGCACGTACTGACCGTGCTCCTCGACGACCCCGCGCTCGCGCCGTCCGTGCCCGAGCCTCCCTCCCCTGGTCTGCTGCTCCACGCGTGGGAGGAACTGGAGCGGGAGGTCTGGGCGCGCATGCCCCGTACCGGGGCCGTGACCTGGAGTGGTGTCGATCTGCTCGTAAGGGAGAAGCGGGAACGAGGCGGGCTGTACGTCCTTCAGGAGCGGGCGCTGTCGCACATCGAGGCCGTCATGCTGAACCTGATCAGGCGTACCCGGGACGACATCGCGGATTCGGTGTTCCGCTGGCTGGCCATGGATCCGGAGCCGCGACGGTTTGCCGAGTGGGCGGTGGACATGGCTGGGCGCTGTGTGGTGGCGGGCATCGGCTCGGACATGGCGATCGAGCTGCTCGGGTCGATCGGTACGGGCGAGTCGCCGTTGTAGACGCGGTTGGCCCGGATGCGAGGCGGATGAACCACGGGTTTGTGTGTCGAGTGCGGGTGGAGCAACGTGACGGTGGAGGACATCGCTGCGGCGGCGAACGTGTCCGTCCGCACCTTCCGCAACTACTTCTCGAGCAAGGCTGAGGCGATTACCGCCAGCCACCTGGAACGCGTGCTGCGGATCGCCGACGAGTTGCGAGTCCGGCCGGTCACCGAGCATCTGTGGGACTCGATCGTGAGTGCGGTGCAGGCCCAACTCGCACCGGGCGAGGGCAACGATGGCGGGCCTCCCCACGACTAGCGTTGGCGGGATGCGCTCCGGCTCCTGCTGGCCGAGCCGACGCTGCAGGGCGAGGTCCTCAAGGCGAACGCGGCCGCACAGGATGAGTTGGCCAAGGCGATCGCCGAGCGCACCGGCACCAACGTGGCACATGACGTCTACCCGAAACTGGTCGCCGCCGTGATCGGCGCGGGCATGGCCGTGGCCGTGGAGCACTGCCTGAGCGCCGATCCGCCGATTCCGCTCGCGCCGCTGCTGCGCGAGGTGTTCGGCCAGCTCGCCGCGGGCCTTCCCGTTCCGTAAGCGTCAGGAGATCTTGCCGAGTCCGCGTGCGAGCACCGACGCGGTGGAGGCAATGACGCGGTCATCGTGCTTGGCGTCGACCACGTTCCGGTGGGTGTAGATCGCGATGATCAGGGGTGCACCGGACGGCGGCCAGGCGATCGCGATGTCGCTGGCGGCAGCGTAAGGAACGGCGCCGCCTCCGGTCTTGTCGCCGATGGTCCAGTCTCTGGGGAGCCCGGCTCGGATGCGCTCCGCTGATGGTTTTGCCCGTTCCAGTGTCGATCGCGAGCGCGCCGATGCGGCCCTGGTAGGCACTCTCCAGTCGGCGCAGCTCCTTGCTGACCTCGGATCTCCCCAGATCGCGGGAGCACTGGAATGGGCGGCGGGCTGCTCGGTGATGCCGGTGCGCGCCGCGTGCTCGACAACGCAGCGGCCGAGGCGCTCAACAGCACCATCAAGGTCGAGTACGTGCACCGCCACCGGTTCCGCACCAGGGCCGAGGCTCGTCTAAAGATTGCGACCTGGATCGCGGACTTCTACAACACCACCCGGCGGCACAGTGCCAACGACGGCCTGGCGCCCATCACATTCGAGCGTCACATGATCGAGAAGAGGAAAGCCTCATCGGCCCTGGTGCGGACCGCTGTGGCATAACACCGTCTCCACGTACGCTCGCCCCGCGGCTCCAGGCCGACCTCTATCAGGTCCGGCTCAAGCCCGGCACCGACGCCAAGGCCTACGCCCAGGCGGTCAAGGCCGCCGACCCCGGCCTGCGCGCGGAGATCGACGCGGACAAGGGCGAGTCCATCGACACCGCCACCGTGGTCGGCTTCTCCTCGGTATTCGCCGTACTGCTCACGCTTGTGGCGGCACTGGGCGTCTTCAACACCGTCCTGCTGAACACCAGGGAACGACGCCGCGACCTGGGCATGCTCAAATCGATCGGCATGACGCCGTGGCAGGTCACGGCGATGACGACGACCTCCATGGCGTTGCTGGGCGCGGCCTCCGGGCTGCTGGGCATCCCGCTCGGGATGGCTGGACACCGCATCGTCGTGGACAACGTGGGCTCAGTCGTCTTCCCTGACTCCATGAAGGCCGTCTGGCACGTGCCGCAACTGGTCCTGCTGGCGTCGGCGGGCGTCACGATCGCCGTCCTCGGCGCGCTGCTCCCAGCCAGGTCGGCGGCACGCCTGACGATCGCCAAGGTTCTGCACAGCGAGTAGATCCCCGTCATCACCACCTGCTTCTGTCCGGCCCGTGGACCGACGACACCAGCCGCCGGTCCACGAGCCGCCACAGCCCGCGCACCATGGGCAAGGTGCCCGTGAGCTTCCTCCTGCGCCGCCCCATCCCGACCTCCCCAAACCGCGGCTTAGCGTGCGATCCAGTTCCATTGCATGAGCCCGGGTCGCCTACTTCGACGCCGCCGACCACGCCGGTGCCAGGGCTGTCAGTGCCCGTGACCTCACCCACCTCGGCCACCGCCGGCACCCCGCCAGCCATCGCTTCGGAGCCGCGCTACGGCTGCGCAGACCAGGGTTCGACCGGGTACGGACAAAGGACCGAATCGGCCTGGCCGCCGCACTACTCGACGAAGGCGACCTCGAACGGGCCGCTGCCGCCGACCACCAGGCCTTGGAGAGCGCCGGCATGCAATCGACCCTCGTAGGATCCAGGCTCAACACCCTCCTTTCCTCGGCAAACCGCCACCACACCCCGAGATCGCTGAACTCCACTCCCGCGCCGCGGACGCCGCGGCCCGGGCGCCGGTCACCTCAAGGGTCGCTGCCTGATCATGCCTGACACGTGTGTCCCCTACGTTCTGCATGAACGGGGCTGGGCGCGTGAACGAAAGGCCCTTGAGCCCCGCCTCGCGTCAACCGGCGAGGTGCTCCGGCCGTACGCCCATGCCGATGAAACGGCCCATGACGTGGCGCAGCGGCGGTAGGGCCCTGAAAGCGGTGAAGATCGGCGGCACGTGTTCGGACGTGTCGTCGCGAAGGTCCTTGGGGTACAGATCGCGCAGGATGCCGAGCTGGAAGGCTTGCGTTATCTGCGCGGCGCGCTGCCTGCGCGACTGGACGCCGGCCAGGTCGTCCTCGCTGGGGACCCCCGGACGGAGGAGAGCGGGGCTAAGCAGGTTGGCGGTGGCCACCGCGTCCTGGATCGCCAAATTGATCCCCACGCCGCCCGCCGGTGACATGGCATGCGCGGCGTCACCGATGCACAGCACTCCCGGCTGATGCCACCGAGGCAGCCGGGCGACCCTCACCGTCAGCTGATGTACCTGGTCCCAGCTGTCGATCTGCTCGACGCGATCGCGCAGGGCGGGCGCCAGACCGGCGACCCGTTCCCTGAAGGCGGGCAGTCCCGCCTGCTTGATCGTGGCGAACGCGGCCGCTGGGATCGCGTAGGCGAGCTGCCAGAACTCGCCCCGGTCGATGGAGATCAGTGCGCCCCTGCCGCCCTGGAAGAAGGGCATCTCGTCGCCTTCGCGACGGGGGAGGTGGAACCACAGCACGTCCATGGGAGGCGAGCCGGCCACGGGTTCCAGGCCGGCCTTCGTGCGGATGGTGGAGTGGCGGCCGTCCGCGGCGATCACCAGGTCGGCTCGCACCTCGACTGGCCCCTCGGCGGTGGTCGCCCGCACACCGACCGCTCGCCCGTCCGCCGTGATCAGATCTGTCGCCTCGGTGCTGCGCAGCAGGCGGAAGGAGGGATACGCTTGCGCCTTGCCGGCCAGGAAGTCGAGCACGTCCCACTGCGGCATGAAGGCGATGTAGGGGCAGCGCACCTTCAACCGGCTGAAGTCCGCGAAGGTGACGGCCTGGCCGCCCAGGTTCACGGTGACGTCGGGCATCTTGGTGTGTGGCAGGCGCAGGAACTCCTCGATCCACCCCAGCTCGGAGATGAGCTCCAGCGTGGAGGGGTGGACGGTGTCACCCCTGAAGTCCCTGAGGAAATCGGCGTGCCCCGACACCCAAGACATCCTCGCCGACCCCGGGGGCACCGACCCCGGCACGAGGCCGCGAACCTGATCACGAACGTGGCCACCACCGACGCCACCGTGCCCGACACGGCGATGACCGCCACCATCCATCAGCACCTGGCCCGGCGCGGCCTGCTACCCGCCGAGCACTACCTGGATGCCGGCTACTCCTCAGCCGAGCATGGCGGCGCTTGTGATCCACCGCGAATGGATTTCAAGCGTGACGGAGCCACACTCGTGATCAAATGCCGAACGCTGGCACTGGTACAGCTTGACACCTTAGGCAGATCGGATGTCTGCGATCGTCGGATTAGAAGGCCGGCGCAGATCACCGTGCACCCGATAAGGCCCGCTCGGGCGGCGGCTGGTCGGCGTCGACGGTGAGCACGTGGGTGAAGAAGTCCTTCACCTTGCTCACCACGCCGGGGCCGTAGTGGCCGACGCCCGGCACGACGTCGTAGCGGACCGGGATGTCGTGCCGTTCGAGGCTGCGCCGCAGAGCCTGCAGCCGTATGGTGCGCGGGACCCCCTCGTCGTTGACGCCGGGGATCCAGGCGGGATGGCCCGCGGGCACGCTGTTCGACTGGGTCCCCGTGTCGTCGGCGCCGATCACCAGGTGCATGGCCGTACCGCTGAGCGCGGCCGGATCCACCTTTCTGCCCAGCGTTGCCTCGGCTCCCGCAACGCCCGCAGGCCACGGTAGGTCCTCGTCGAGCAGGGTTACCGCGCCTGGCGCGCCGATCGAGGCCGCGCGGACCCGCTCCGGATGCAGGTACACGAACCGGTGCGCGAACTGGCCGCCGCCCGAATAGCCGAACAGCAGGAACCTGCTCCCGTTGACCCGGTAGCAGGCGGAGATCTCCTCGACCATGGCGAGTAGGACCTCGTCGAAGCGGATCCCCCGGTGTTCGAGGTACTTGTAGCCGTCGAACTCGCCGGGGTCGGGGATGCCGACGGGGAACAGTGGCGCGAGCACGATGCAGTCGTTGGCCCTGCCGAAGTCCTCGAAGGAGTCCCGGTATGACTGGACGTCCCGTTCGGTGCCGTGGACGAGCACGACGAGCGAGTAGACAGTGTCCCCTTCTGGCGCGTAGTCGTCGGGGACGTACAGGCAGTAGGAGAAGCGTTGGTCGTATTGGCACGCGTACAGCGGCGTGCGACCTATGTCGTACACGGAGAGTTTGCGCGATCGGTGCATGATCCCTCGTATCAGGGAGAGGGGTGGGACAGGTGGGATGGCAGCACGTAGCGGGGTACCGCCGCGTGCACGGACGACCAGCCGCCGTGCACGCACTGGTTCACGGTGACCTCCGCGACCGCGCCGAGCAGCTCGTACGCCTCACCGGGCCGGTAGCCGCACTCCTCGACCAGCCTGCGCCGGAGCTCGGTCATGGCCGAGCGGAGGTTTTGGTCGACGCTCACGCCGTGGGCACAGCCTACGGTGCCGATCCGGTGCGGCTCGTCGAGGTACGGCCCGGCCATCGCCCGGCCCGTCCCCGGCAGCAGGTCGACCCTCACGGTGACCTCGGCGCCGGCCTCCAGCGCGGTGCCGGTGATCTCGGCGTCGCCCATGAGCGCATGCACGTCCCCGAGAGACACCAGCCCGCCAGGCACCTCCACCGGCAGGACGAGCACACTGCCGGGCCGCAGCGCCTGGCAGTCCATGTTGCCGCCGCAGCGGGCGTGTGACAGCAGCGAGGGGAAGGCAGGACCCGCGGAGGCCACTCCGAGCGTGCCGACCATGGGCCTGGCCGGCAGCGCCAGACGGCCCAGCGAGGTCGGGAACCACACCGTGTCGCCTTCCACGGCGCACACGCGGGTGTCCCCGAACGGCAGGTCGAGCTCGGGATCGGCGTGGAGCACCGTCACGGCCCGCGCGCCGAGGCTGATCTGCCCGACGGTGATCGCCAGCGCGTCGCCAGGGACGGCACCGCTGACTGCGACGGGGCCGGACACCGGGTTGAACGCGCCGACCAGCTCGATCAGCTCGGCCTCGGTGCGGAAGCGCTGCTCGGGCGAGCTCAGCAGGTTGGAGAAGCAGTCGAGTGTCTCGAAGACCAGGCTGGTCCCGCTGCCGACCTCGACCACTGCGGGCTCGCCGCTGTCGTAGGCGAACCGGCGTGGACCCGCCGGCACCCGCACGGCCGTCGCCAGGTCACCCATGGGCCGGCTCCAGCGCGACCTGCCCGCCGTACACGGCAGGGACGGTCTCGTTCGGCGCGTTGAGCGCGCCGCGGGCCTGGTCGAGCGCGCCCCGGTCGAGCTCGACCATGACCAGGCCGGTGCCGTCCTCCGCGCATGCGAGCACGCGGCCCCACGGGTCGACGGCCAGGCTGTGGCCGTGGGTGACGAACCCGTCGGGGCTGACACCCTCCTGCGCGGGGGCCAGGACGTAGCAGAGGTTCTCGATCGCCCTGGCGCGCAGCAGCGGCTCCCAGTGGACGGCGCCGGTGACGGCGGAGAAGTTGGACGGCACGCACAGCACATCCGCGCCCGAGCGGGCCAGCGCCCGGTACAGCTCAGGGAAGCGCAGGTCGTAGCAGATCGACAGGCCGAAGGTGAACCCGCGGTAGGAGACGGTGACCAGGCGCTCGCCCGGGGTGGTGTAGGCACCCTCGTCCTCGTCCACCTCGGCGGTCCGCAGCCGGAACAGGTGCACCTTTCGGTACTCGGCGGCCGGCTCGCCGCCGGGGCCGACGAAGACGGAGGCGTTGTACGGCCTGCCCGGATCGCCGGAGGCGAGCCAGAGCCCGCCGGCCAGGACAGCGATCCCGTGCCTGGCCGCCCGCTCGGACAGCAGCGACAGCGTGGGCCCCGTCCTGTCCTCGACATGCTCGGCCGAGAGCGGGCCCCGGTAGGAGCACGCCTCGGGGAACAGGACGAGCTCCGCGCCCTGACCGGCCGCCCGGTCGAGCGTGGCCGCCATCCGGCGGAGGTTGTCGGCCCTGTCCTGCCCCGAGGACATCTGGGCCATGGCGATGCGCATGGATCTCCGTTCTTGACGTGGCTTCACGTGCGGCCGAGGTCAGGCGTGGCCGCCAGCAGCGCACGGGTGTAATCCTGGGCGGGCTCCGCCGTCACCTGCCTGGCCGGACCCTCCTCCACGATCCTTCCTCGATGCATGACCACGATCCGGTCGGCGACGTGGACGGCCGTGGCCAGGTCGTGGGTGATGAGCAGGATGCCCAGCTCCCTGGTGCGGCGCAGTTCGCCGAACAGGCTGAGCACACCCGCTCTGACCGAGACGTCCAGCATCGAGACGGGCTCGTCGGCGATCAGGTAGGCGGGTTCGAGGACGAGGCTGCCGGCGATGGCGACCCGTTGGCGCTGTCCGCCGGACAGCTCGAACGGCCTGCGGTCGAGGAAGGACTCGACCGGGGTGAGCCCGACCGCCGTCAGCGCCTCGCGGACCCGCTCGTCGCGTTCGGCTCTCGGGACGCCGTGGATGGCCAGCCCCTCGGCGACGATGTCCCTGACCTGCTGGCGCGGGATCAACGACTCGTAGGGATCCTGATAGATCATCTGGACGCGGCGGCGGAAGTCCTTGAGCCGCCTGCCCCGCAGGGCGGTGAGGTCGGTGCCGTCCACGCTGACCCGGCCGGCACCCGGCTCCTGCATGCGGACCAGGCAGCGGGCCAGCGTGCTCTTGCCCGAGCCCGACTCGCCGACCAGCGCGACGATGGACCCCTTGCCGAGGGTGAGACCGACCCCGTCGAGGGCCGGGGCGGCCGGGGTCCGCCGGCGCGAAAGGATGCCGGACCCCAGCCGACGGCCGTAGGTGACGACGACGTCTTCGGCGACGAGGCTCACGCGACCACCTCCGCCAGGTGGCATGCGCAGGACCTGCCGCCGGCCAGTTGGAGCAGCGGTGGCGCGATGGTCGCGCACCGGTCCACCGCCTCGCCGCAGCGGGGTTGGAAGGCGCAGCCAGGCAGCGGCCCGTCGAGCCTGGGCGGCGCGCCGGGGATGGAGGCCAGCGGCCGCTCGCCGGCCAGGTCGGGTGTCGCGTCGACCAGGCGCCTGGTGTACGGGTGGCGAGGGCTGTGCACGATGTCGACGCACGGCGCGCTCTCCACGACCGAACCCGCGTACATCACGGCGGCCCTGTCGCACAGTCGCGGGACCAGCGCCAGGTCGTGGGTGACGAGCACAATGGCCAGGCCGAGCGAGTCGCTCAGCTGCCTCAGCAGGGTGACGATCTGGTCCTGCACGATCACGTCGAGCGCCGTGGTCGGCTCGTCGGCCAGCAGGATCCTGGGCCGGCACGACAGCGCGAGCGCGATGACCGCCCGCTGCCGCTGGCCGCCCGACAGTTCGTGCGGGTAGCGGGACACGGCGTCCTCCGGCAGGCCGACCAGGTCGAGCACCTCGCGGGCGCGTAGCCTGCCCTCCTGCCTGGAGCCGCCGTGGATGCGGACCGCCTCGACGATCTGGGCACCCACCCTGCGGACCGGGTTGAGCGCGTTCATCGCGCCCTGGAAGACCATCGCGATGTCGGTCCAGCGGTGCGGCCGCATCGTGGTCTCGCCGCCGGCCAGGATGTCGGTGCCGTCGAGCAGCACCTGCCCTGAGACGGTGGCGCTCGCGGGAAGCAGGCCCATCATGGCCAGCATGGTCGTGGTCTTGCCACAACCCGATTCGCCGACGAGGGCGATCCGCTCGCCTGGCGCGAGGTCGAGGCTGACCGCGCGCACCGCGCGCACAGGCGCGCCGCGGGTGGAGAAGGCGACCTCCAGGTCGCGGATGCTGAGCAGGCTCATCTGTTCACCACCTGGAAGTACGCGCGGGACACGTGCGCGACCTTGAGCCGGGGGTTGAGGGTGTCCTCGATCGACTGGGACACCCAGTAGCAGCACATGACGACGAGCGAGATGGCGATGCCGGGCGGCGCGAAGGCCCACCAGGCGCCCTGCGTCATCGCCGTCCGCTGGAACGCGAAGCGGATCATGGTCCCCCAGGTGATGGTGTCGGGATCGCCGAGGCCGAGGAAGGTGAGCGCGGTCTCGGTGAAGATCGCCAGCGCGATGGTGAGCGCGGCCATCGCGCTCAGCAGCGGCGCCAGCTGCGGCACCAGGAAGCGGACGATGACGCGCGCGTGGCTCGCGCCGAGCCCGAGGATGCGCCGGATGGCCGGCCGGTTCCTGAGGGAGGCGGTCTCCGCCCTGACGACACGGGCCGTGGACGTCCACAACAGCAGCGCGATCACCACGACGAGATGGCCGATGCTGCTGCCCCACACCGCCGCGATGACGATGCCGAGTGGCAGGGCCGGGATCACGATGGCGTAGTCGGTGATCCTCATGAGCAGCCCGTCGACCCAGCCGCCGAAGTAGCCGGCCACCACCCCGACGACGCCGCCGACCAGGATGGCGACCAGGGCCGCCGCCGCGCCGACGAACAGTGTCGGGCGGGTGCCGTACAGCAGGAGGCTGAGGACGTCGTGACCGCCGTCGTCGAGACCCAGCGGGTGGGCCGGCTCGGGCGGGCCGAAGACGGGGCCGACCTGCTCCGCCGGGTCGTACGGCGCGAGCCATCCGGCCAGCAGGGCGACCGCGGTGAGCAGCAGCAGGACGGCCACGCCCGCGGTGGCCCGCGGGTTGGCGCGCAGGCGTCTCATCGGGCCACCCGCGGGTCGAGCCGGACGTAGAGCAGGTCTGCCAGCAGGTTAAGGGTGACCACGGAGACGGTGAGCACGAGGAAGACTCCCTGCAGCATGGGGTAGTCGCGCTGGACCACCGCTTCGTACATGGCCCGGCCGACGCCAGGCCAGGAGAAGACGCTCTCCACCAGGATCGAGCCGCCGATGAGGCCGCCGAGCGATAGCGCGACAAGTGTGGTGATGGGCAGCATGGCGTTGGGCAGCACGTGCCTGGTCAGCGTGCGGACGGGTCCGGCGCCGAGCGCCCGTGCCGTCAGCACGTGGTCGTCGCCGAGCGTCTCCATCATCGAGGAGCGCACCACCAGCGTGTACTGGCCGAACACGATGAGCGCGATGGTCATGGCCGGCAGAGTCATGTGCTTGACCAGATCGGCCAGGACCTCGGTGCCCGACGGGTCGATCAGGAACTCGTCGCGCATCCCCTGCGCCGGCAGGTAGCCGCCGAGCAGCAGGATCAGCAGCAGCCCCAGGAAGTGCGTGGGGACCGAGTAGAAGGCGATCGCGGTGTTGGTGCTGAGCCTGTCCACCCACCCGCCCCGGTACCAGGCCGCCAGCGCGCCGCTGACCAGGCCGAGCAGCAGGGCCAGCAGCAGCCCGATGGTGACCAGGGGCAGCGTGTTGGCGAACGCCTCGGCCAGACGGTCGACGACCGGTTCCTGCGTGGCGAAGGACACACCGAGGTCGCCGTGTGCCAGACGGCCGAGATAGATCCAGTACTGGTCCCAGAGCGGCAGGTCGAGGCCGAACTGCCGGCGGAGCGCGGCGGTCAGCTCCGGCGAGCCGCCGGGGACGCGTGACAGGTTCGCCACGGCGTCTCCCGGCAGCACGCGGAAGAGCAGGAAGTTCAGCGTCACCACCGCGTAGACGGTCACCAGGGTCGCCAGCAGGCGCCTGATCAGATGGCTGGTACGCGACACAGGTAATCCTCAGGAACCGGAGCCGGCCGACAGCAGGCCGAAGCGGGACTGCGAGTCGAGGATGCCGAGCGCGGAGGTGGCGAACCCGCTCCAGCTCTTGGTGTGGGCCTCGACGACGTCGTCGTAGTGCGTGATGACGTACGGCCGGGCGTCCTTGATCATCTTCTGCATCTGCCAGACGATCTCCTTGCGGGCTCCAGCGTCGACCGTGCTCGCCTGCCGCTCGTACATCTCGTCGTACTTCTTGTCGCAGTAGGCGGTGTCATTCCAGCTGCCCCACTGGTCACATGTCATGGCGTTGAGCAGGAAGTCGGGGTCACGCTGGGCGATCCAGCCCCACTGCGCGACGGTGTACTGGTCGTACTTCTTGTCCGTGCCCGTCATCTGGTCGAAGGCGGTGGCATTGTCGGCCGGTCGCGGCTTGAGCTGGACGCCGATCTTCTTGAAGTCCTCGGTGACGATCTGCAGGGCGCGTTCTCCCTCGCCACCCTCGACGTCGGGGATGATCACCTCGTACGACATCGGCTTGCCGCCGGCGACGCGGACGCCGTCAGGACCCGGTCGATAGCCGGCCTCGTCGAGCAGCGCGGCGGCACGGGTGAGGTCGAAGGCGTCGGGCGTGACCGACGGGTCGTACCAGTCGCCGCTCACCGGCGGGATGATGGAACCGCCCGGCGTGCCGAAGCCGAGATATGCGACCTCGATGATGCGTTTCCTGTCGACCGCGGCCTCGAACGCCTCACGCACCTTCGGGTCGCGCAGCTCGGGGTGGGCCTTCTGGTGGGGGGACTGGTTGATGATGAGGTCGTGCATGCGGAAGCCGGGCTGTCGGGTCACGGTGAACCCGGCCTGCTCGACGGGCTTGGCCGCGGTGATGGGCAGCGGCGCCGCGTAGTCGATCCTGTTGGTCTTGAGCGCGTTCACCATGGCGTCGGGGCTGCTGAAGAACTGCAGGCCGAAGCCGGACAGCTTGGGCTCGTCGCCGTACCAGTGGGGGTTGGGCTCCATGAGCGCGATCTGGTCCTTGGTGTACTTGGCCAGCCGGAACGGTCCACCGGCGACCAGCGGCGCGGCGTTCGGGGTCTGCTTGAGCCGCATCCCGTCGCCGGTGGCGTGCTGCTGCCACACGTGGGCGGGGAGCACGGGGATCTTCACCAGGCGACCGAGCACGTTGGCCGTCGGCTTCTCGTAGGTGACGGCGACCTGGGTGGGGCTGGGGGCGGCGGCGCTCTTGACGTTCTTCACCGACCCGGCTTCCGAGGCGGTCGCGCCCTTCCGGTATTTCACGATCGTGTTGATGGTGAAGGCCACGTCGGCCGCGGTGAGGGGCTTGCCGTCCGACCACTTCGCGCCCGGACGCAGGTCGAACGTCCAGGTGAGGCCGTCGGGTGAGGTGGTCCACTTCGTCGCCAGGTCGCCTTCGAAGGCGCCGGAACCGGTGTACTGGACGAGGAACGGGTAGTTGTACCGGAAGATCATCGCGCAGGTCGTCCCGGTGGACGCGAACGGGTTGATCGAGTTACAGGTGAACGTGGTGCCGATCCGCAGCACGCCGCCGCCCTTCCCCACGGTAGAGGAGGCAGGGCTCTGACCACCGGAGCACCCCGCTACCAGGAGACCGACCAGGGACAACGCGGCGATCCGAGTCTGAGGTTTCACCGTCTTGCCTTCTTTCTCCGCGCCCACACGAGGCTCGGGCCGCACGCGAGGTCAAGGGCGTGGGCCGGGGCCGTACCCCAGCGGAGGCCATGTCGGCCTGGGGGATCACCGGGGCTCGTCGCGGGTTGGACAGCCAGTATATCGGTCTGCCGTTTCCCGACAAGCCCCCTGTTATCGGCCCTACACAAAGGGCTTCCCGCGGTTCATCCACTGCCGGGATCGCGACACGAGGCGTTAGCCGATATATTTGAAGGGTGCCCCTGCCGCTAGTGAAGTCAGCCAGGCGCTACACGAGCGCCCAGCAGTTCGCCTACGAGGAGCTGCGCAGCTGGATACTCAATGCAGTCCTGCAGCCCCACGAGGTCCTGCGTGACGTCGAGATAGCGAACTTCCTCGGCGTGAGCCGCACACCCGTGCGCGAGGCGCTGATCAGGCTCGGCCAGGAAGGGCTCGTCGAGGCCAGCGCCAGCCGGATGACTCGGGTCGCCGGTCTGCCCCTCGACCGGGCGCCCCACCTGTTCCAGGCCGGCGCGCCGCTCGACGCGCTGGCCGCCGAACTGGCCACGCCCCTGATGACCGAATCCGACCTGAACCTCATGGAAGGCCTGCTCGAGTCGATGGCCCGCACCACCGCTCCCGACCGGCTCAGCGCGCTCGATGAGGAGTTCCACCGGGTCTACTACCGCAGAGCCGGCAACCCGGTGCTGATCGAGATGCTCGAATCGCTCGACGAGCAGTTGCGCCGCATCGAGCGACACATCTGGGGCTACGTCCCCGTCCACGAGGAGGCCTACGAGGAGCACCGCGTCCTGCTCGCCGCGCTGCGCTCCGGCGACGCCAAGGCCGCGGCCGACGCGGCCCGCGCCAATTGGCTGCGTTCCTGGCAGCGCGGCGAGGAGCTGCTGAAGCCGGCATCCCAGGAGATGTGACGCGCGGACAGCCGCGTGCAAGGGCCTACGCGATCACTCGTCATCACTCGCTTGAGCAGGCCGACGAGGCATCGACGTTGATGCCGCCCGCAGTTCGCATCGAAGGGTCAGAGGGGCGAACCCCCTCATCTCCACCCAGGTCGAAGGCCGCTTCTGAGCGATCAGAGGCGGCCTTTTCGTATTCGGGTGACTACGTGTCCTCGAATTTCCGGTCCATGGCTTCGGCTCCTTCGAGGTGCACCGGGCGCGGTCGCTTGCGGTACACGGTCTCGGTGACCGCCGTCGGGACCCTCGCCGGTGTTCAGGCGACGACATGCGGCACTTGCCAGAGCCGCGCGTGGTTCACGGTGCGGTGTACTGGTCGTGCTTGGCGTACAGCGCGGTCCATTCCTCGTCGCTGAGCCGGCGACCGGAAGCGACGATGTCGGCGAGCTCCCGGAAGTACGCCTCCCTGGGCGCACAATCTTGTGGATCCGAAGCCTCCAACCCGCCTGAAGATCTATCCGGGGGTCTTCAGGCATGTTTGCCACGTCAGGCGCGCTCGATCGGTACTACTGGGCCGAGCACGCGGTGGTGGTCTCAAACATGATCCACGCCATGGGGCCGCTCTCTTGGAGGCGGTGGCCGGAGGTGTGAAGGGCGCACTATGGTCATTTCGTGCTTCCTCTCGCCTCCGCTGATCCGAGCCAGATCGACTCCTACCAGCTGAGCGGCGTGCTCGGCCGGGGCGGGCAAGGGTCGGTGTACTTCGGAGAGAACGCCGACGGCGCCAAGGTGGCGGTCAAGGTGCTCCATGCGCAGGTGAGCGACGAGCAGGCGTATCGGCGGTTCATGCGGGAGGCGGAGGCCGCCC
The DNA here is from genome assembly GCF_057708945.1 of Nonomuraea sp. bgisy101. Classification (NCBI taxonomy): domain Bacteria; kingdom Bacillati; phylum Actinomycetota; class Actinomycetes; order Streptosporangiales; family Streptosporangiaceae; genus Nonomuraea; species Nonomuraea sp. bgisy101. The sequence continues at coordinate 33,876 of NZ_JBYITD010000026.1, read as the reverse complement.
GGCGGGTGGCGCCGTTCTGCACCGCCCGGGTGCTGGATGTCGGGGTGGCCGATGGCCGCCCGTACATTGTGAGCGAGTTCATCGCAGGGCCCTCGCTGGAGCGGTTGGTGAAGGGCGAGGGTAAGCGCTTCGGCAGCGGGCTGGAACGGCTGGGCGTGGCCACCTTGACCGCGCTGGCCGCCATCCACCGGGCCGGGGTCGTGCACCGGGACTTCAAGCCGGGCAACGTGATCATGGGGGCCGAGGGGCCTGTCGTGATCGACTTCGGGATCGCCCGCGCCCTCGACCAGACCGCCACCAGCAGCGTGATGGGCACGCCCGCGTTCATGGCCCCCGAGCAGTTCGAGAGCGCGATGGTCGGGCCCGCGGCGGACCTGTTCAGCTGGGCCAGCACGATGGTGTACGCGGCCACCGGGCAGCAGGCATTCAAGGGCGACACGATGCCCGCCCTGATGTACGCGATCCTCACCGCAGAGTCGGACCTGTCGGGGGTGCCTGAGTCGCTGCGACCGCTGCTCGCGCGCTGCCTCGCCAAGGATCCCGCGGTACGCCCCGGCATCGAGGAACTGCTTGGCCTGCTGACCGGGCAGGAGGCCGGGGTGAGCGTGGCGAGGGAGATGGGGGCGTTGCCGACCCTCCCCGCGCCAGGCGGTCCGGCGCCCCAGCCCTCGGGCACGCTGCTCCTGCCCGACCCGGCCTCGGGCCCACAAGGCCCGGCGATACCGGTCTCAGGCCCGCACGGCCCAGCGACGCAGGGCCCCGGTATGCCGGGATCGGGCCCACAAGGCCCCGCGGTGCCGGGGTATGGGGTGGCCTGGCCTGGTCATGGGGGTCCTGGCGGCGCGCCGGTGATGGGCTTTCCCGGTGCGCAAGGTCCCGGATTCCAGGCGCGGGGGAGTGGGGTCCGGCCCGCCGCCCCGCAGCTGGCCGCCTCCGTGGTGACCATGGTCCTGATGGGCCTGCTCGCGCTCACCCTGTTCTTCAATGGCGTGGAGGTCTTTGTCGTCGAGGCGATCATGCCCAGGTCGATCATGATCAGCATGGCCTTGCTGATTCTGGTGGTTCCCGCCTTCTGCGTGGCCGTGTGGCGGCACAGCGTGGCCTCGGCGATCAGCATGGGGCTCGTCATCCCGCTGGCGTTGCTGTTCTTGGCCTGGGGGCTGGTTCTGCCCGGCGAAGACGACATGCCAGGTGTGCTGCTCGCGATCATCCCCGCCCTGCTGCTCGGTCTGGTGATCGCGGCGGCCTCGCTCCTGCTGTGGCGGTTGGGTCCCGTGGCAGCGATAACCGGCGGGATCGGGGGCCTGCTGCTGTCGCTGGAGACCCTCACGCACCTCGCCGCCATGCTGATGGACGGCTCGATCTCCGTCCTGAGGTACACGATTGTCATCACCACCAGGTTCACGCTCGGCGCGTGGGCGCTGGTCATCGGGATTCTGCTGGTGGTGCGGGCCGTACAGGGGAGAAACAGGTCACATCGCGAGCCGGTCGCTCGCTGACGGCTGCCTTCTCGCACGTTCAGCCTGAGCCACCACGAGCCCGGCGGCGGCCAGTGCCCACATCACGATGGCCAGCCGTCCGAGCGCCTCTGCGCGAACGCTCCAGAGCGGGACCCCGCAGTCCGCCCAGTCCTACGCCAAGATCACCCCCGCTACGCTGACCAAGGCCTATGACAAATGCTGGCTACTTCGCCCGCAACGTCCGAACCATCGAAGTCCTTCTCGACCGCGACGCCGTCACCTCCGAGGCCGCGGCCGGTGGGGAGGCCTGGCAGAAAGGCAACCTGCAACGCATGTCGATGAGCATCCCGCTCACCGACGAGGAACGCGCTGCAGTAGACGATGGCCAGGCTGCGCTGGATCAGCTGCTCGACCGCCTGGCCGACGTGCCGACCCCTTCCGGTCCCACACCTCGACAACTCGCCATCCCGCCCGGCACAGCACTTCTGCCGATCATCACGATCACATGAGGATGCGGTCGAAGTCACCCAATGCCACAGTTCAATCCCATGACCCTGCTGAACCTTGTCGTCGAGTTCGGCCTCACCGGGCAGGTCGGTCCGCTCCACTGCGGCATGCCCCTGGATCAGGCCGAGGAAATCCTCGGCCCTGGACGGCCCCACCCTGCCATCGTGATGAAGGGGCACGACCTCGACGGATATCCCTACTCGTGGGGCAGTCTGGACCTGGTCGTCACCCAACAATCCGTCAGCGGCATCTGGATTCGGCTCCGGGCAGGCTCCAACGCACACCTGCCCTCGATCGTCCTGCCGGACTCCCACTCCCACTCAGCTACCGTGCGCCGCGAGGCATTCGTCTCCGCGCTGGAAGTCAGCGGCTGCGCACACGAGGTCGAGCAGAGCCTGACATTCGGGACCCAGTTCAGCATCCGAACCCAGCCCGCCGACGTCTGCGCGGTTTTCTTCCCATCACGCAAGGATGAGCACGTGACGGACCGCGAAGGCCTCTATCTCGGAGTGATCCACAAGCACATCGCTTGACATCGCTGGTTCCACATGAAGATCAAAATGATCAAGCGGCAGATGTCCGGGCGAGCTGGGACCGCGCTCCTCCGCAAGCGCATCCTGCTCATGGCCATGGTGACGTTGTCCTGTGACACCGAACCTTGCGTTCGTGCCATCGAAGGTTGGATGGGTCTGAGAGCTTGTTGAGATCGCCGGCGTACGGTCTCATGGACCGCAACGAGGGGCATCACCGAGATGAGCGGGGCAGGCATGGAGGGACGCATCGAGAAGGCCAAGCTGTCCTATGAGCATGCTGTCTTCGTCGGCGATGTCGGTGAGCTGGCAGCGGCGGAGCGGGAGCTGGACAAGCTCGAAGCCGATCTCGCTGTGGCCCGGGGACGGATCTTGCACGCGCGGTTCCTCGATGACCGGCGCGAAGACCCACGTGAGCTGGCGCTGTTCGAGCGTGCGACACACCTGTACCGGACGCTGGGTGATGCCGCGGGCGAGGCGGATTCAGTGTTCTGGGAAGGCTGTTTCCACCAGGTCGTACGGAGCGACCCCGACCGCGCCGTTCCTCTCCTTGAGCAGTCGTACGACTTGGCCACTGCGGCAGGCGACCGATACACCCAGTGGGAAGTGCTCCGGCACCTGGGGATCGCGGACCATGCCGCGGGCCGGCTGGACGCCGCCCGGGAGCATTTGGAGGCATCGGTACGGCTATGCCGGGAGCTCGGGCTGCTGGCTGCTGTCGCCGCCAACCGGGTAGGGCTGATCTACATCGCCGCCGCGCAGGGGCGACGGGACGACGCGGTGGCGCTGGCCGCAGAGGCGTACGCCACCGCCGAGGCGTGCGGGGCCCGCCGCATCATGCGGCAGGTCGCGGAGGCGCGTATCCAGACCATGGCGCCGGACACCGATCATGGCGAGACCCACGATCGGAGCGCACCTTGAGCCGCTGAAGCCTCGATGTCACAAGCTCGAGGTTCGTTGTCACCGGACAGAAGCGACGTGAGAGTCGTTGCGATCACGAAATGTGGGCCAGTACCCAGTTTTCACGCGTCGTCGACACAACCGTGAGTGCCGCGCTGGACTCCCTCTTCGTCACCTCGCTGGCCGGTGCCGCCGCCCGCGCTGGCTGTTCGGCCTGGGCGCGGCTGGCGGCCGGCCCGCTCGGACGCGCCCGCCCGCGACCCCCTCTGGTCGCGCGACCACGTCCATTCGATTGCGCAAGCTGCTGCACATCAACCGTTGGGGGTATGTAGGCGCAACATGCGTGGGTCCAAGCAGATAGCCTGCTGCTCAGGCAACCCGCCCGCAATGGCGGCCTGGATGAGCGCGGTGCTGACCCATTCCTGGTCAATGGCTTTGCTGTTGTCGCGGCGAAGTATCGGCTCCGCAGCTGGCCGGCCGTGGCATAGCGCCCTCACCAGTGAGTGGACCGCCGAAGGCACCGGGTATGCGACGAAGTCGTCATGACTGGTGTGGATCACGATGACTAGGTGCTCGCGGTCGCCGTCGGCGACGAGGCGAAAGTCCTGCGGCGCGACGGTGGCCAGTACGTCGACGCAGGCGCCTGTCGCCTCCAGCAGCGCGACCGCGGCCGCCTCGGTCGATCGGCCGTCGGCTGCCAGCCGTGCGATACCGCGACGCAGCAGCCGGCGTTCGTCCCGAGTGAATCCTCCGCTCGTGCCGCTGTTGCTGTCCTCGGCGGCTTTTGCAGCGCGTTGAGAGGTTCGAAGAGCCCCGCTTCGCCAAGCGAAGGCATACAGCGAGGTGAGAATGGCGCGCTTCCTCGTAACCGTCGCGTTCGCCAATGGCCTGGACACGCCCTGGCCTCCCGCGAGCCCACCGGCGAGCGCCGCGCAGTAATGATCCACTTCGGCCCCGGTGACGGCGAGCAGGCCGAGAGCCGGCTCGGCGGCGTGCAACCAGCGCAGGAACGCGGCTACCACTCGCAAGCGGGTCTTCCTCAGACCGTGAGAGGGGGCGCTCTGCAGCCATGCAGTTACCGTCTGCCGACTGAGTTCATCCAAGGTGTCGACCACGTCGATGTCCGCACCGTTCACCGTGCCGCCACCAGGACTGCGACGCGGCCGCAGCCCGGGAATCCGCCCGATGCGGAAGTCCTGACGATGGCATTGGGCATCTCCGGAGAGCCGGGCACACCACGCTGGCGCATGTCAGGTAGACCAGTCATGATGTTGATCATCTCACGGGCGAATGCCGCATAGAGCGCCTCCAGCCTCATCATCGCGTGGCGGCTTGACCTGCGTGGATGGAATTCTCGGCATGCGCAGGGTTCTCCACGAGTACTCCCATGCCGGCTGAACTGCGTGGATTGGCTTTTCGGCAGGCGCAATGGCGGGCGAAGGGCCGGATGCGTCGAGGTTCGCCTGCGGGCGCCTCGAGCCGGCCAGTCCAGGGACGGCGCTCGGCCAGCCGGACGCGACCGACCCGCTCCAGTGAGCTGGTCGGGAATCGACCGGGGCGTGGTGGTGTCGGCCGCGGCGTCGATCGGCGTAGCTGTGCCGCCACGGCCGCGTCGGTTGATGGCAGCAAACCTTGACCGCGCCCCGCGACCGCGTACCGCTGACCTGGCCGCTCCCCGCCCCGTTACGCCGTCCACGCAGGTGGGGAGCGGCGGGTCGGGTCAGTGGCGGGTGCGGATCATCTGCTCGTTCATGATGAGGAAGGCCCCCAGCCCGTGGAAGTCGTTGGCCGGTCTGGCCCGGTTGTAGTAGTAGCTGAGCACGTCGTCCACGTTGGTGCCTTCGCTGATGTCCACGATGTTCGTGCGCCCGTCCGAGCCCACCGACACCTTGCGCAGCACGCCCTCGTACCCGCGGTCGGCGTTGACCTGGTAGGAGGCGTCGACGTAGCCGCGCTCGACCGAGCGGGAGATCGTGTAGGTGTACATGGCCGAGCATGAGGTCTCGGTCCAGTTGGCGGAGTCGCCGGGTTCGGTGACGACCTGGAACCATCGGCCGGTGGCCGGGTCCTGCCAGTGGGCGTAGGCGGGCACCAGCTGGCGCAGCATGTCGATCAGCGCCTGCCGCCGCGGGTGGTCGGCCGGGATGATCTCCAGGATGTCGATGGCCGCCATGCCGAACCAGCCGATCGCCCGGCACCAGGAGATGCCGTTGGTGTTGCCGAGCGAGGGCTTCACCCACGAGGCGGTGGGCTCGCCCGGCTCGTCGTAGGCGTGGTAGAGCAGGCCATTGCTCCGCCGCAGGTGGCTGAAGTAGACCTCCATCTGCTTGGCCGGTTCGGTGCGGGTGAAGGTGTCGGCCGCGACCCAGGCGCCGTAGCGGGCCAGGAACGGGTTGACCATGAACACGCCGTCGGCCCACAGCTGGTCGATCCGGCTGGAGGAGGTGGAGTGCCACCAGCCGCCGTCGGAGGTCCGCGGGTAGGTGTTCAGCCGGTTCCTGATCTTCGCGGCGGCGGTGCGGTAACGCGACTGGCCGGTCTCCTTGTACAGGGCCAGCAGGACGTTGCCTGACTGCATGCTGTCGAGGTTGTTGAAGCTGTTGGAGATGTTGCCGGAGGAGTCGACGAAGCGGTCGGCCCAGTCCTTGATGTACTGCAGGTAGCGGGGGTCGCCGGTGCGCTGCCAGACGAGGTACTGCCCCCACAGGTACAGACCTCGGGTGTAACCCCAGCCGCCGAGCGTGCCGGGGGAGTAGCGGGCCATGGTCGACTCGACCACGGAGACGGACCAGTCGGGCCCGCTGGGCGTGCCCACGGTCAGCGCGTCGAGGTTGGGGCCGCCGTTGGCAGTGGTGGCCGTCGCGCGGATGGTGTTGGCGCCGGCGTTCAGCGGCGCGTCGGCGCTCACCTCGCGCCACGAGGTCCAGGCACCTGTCCCGGGGAACGAGACGGTGCGTAACGGCGCGCCGTTCACCGTGATGGCCATCGGCCGGTCGGCGGTGGTGCCGTTGGCGAAGCGGAAGGTCAGCGGGGTCGTCTCCGCGGCGGTCGCGTCGACGGTGAACTCGACGTAGGAGCCGATGAGGTTGTCGTAGTTGACGAAGCCGGTGCCGGTGTAGCCGGCGTGGTTGGACTCGACGACGCCCTGGGAGATCGTGGCGTTCTCGGCCTGGTGGACGGTGGCCGCTTCGGAAGCGGCGGGCACCGGCTGGAGCAGCAGGGCGGCGGTGGCGATCACCGCCAGGGTTCTGGTGAACACGGTGAAGTCTCCTCGTACCGGTGAGACATCCCATGTCTCACCGGCTCTGCGCAGGGGAGGGTGAGGTCTCCCGGGCCACTGGAGGCTGCGAAGTCCGGGAGACAGATCCAATCTTTCGCCAGGAGAGATCTACCTATGAGATACAGCAACTGTTTGCAGGAGTCCAGAGTCTGCTAACACATCGGATCTCTGTTCCGGTCGACCGAGATACGAGTTAGGAAAGCTTCCTAAAAAATGGACCGCTCCATATCCTGAAATCTGTTGACGGTTGTGACTTTTTGTGGGAACACGGGGAAAAGCTCCAATCTTTCGCCACCCCGCTTCAAGGAGCGCCATGAACTTACGTCGGTCCCGGGCAGCCTGTGCCATCCTGCTCGCCGCCGGGACGCTCACCGCCTTGACCGATACGGCGGCCCACGCCGCTCCCACCCGCTACGAGGCCGAGAACGCCACGATCTCCCAGGGCGTCGTCGAGTCCAACCACGCGGGCTACTCCGGCACCGGCTTCGTCAACGGCGACAACGTCGCCGGCTCCTACGTCGAGTGGACCGTCACCGCCCCCGCGGCAGGCACCGCTACCCTCGCTCTCAGGTACGCCAACGGCACCACCGCCAACCGGCCCAGCGACATCTCCGTCAACGGCGCGCTGGTCGCCGACGACCGCGCCTTCAACCCCACCGGCGCCTGGTCCACCTGGGCCACCAGCACCCTCACCGCGCCGCTGCAGGCGGGCACCAACAAGATCCGCGCCACCGCGGCAGGGGCGGGCGGCAACCCCAACTGGGACTCCCTGGACGTGGAGGTCGCCGCCCCCAGCACCGACTACCAGGCGGAGAGCGCCACCATCTCGCAGGGCGTGGTCGAGTCCAACCACCCGGGCTTCACCGGTTCCGGCTTCGTCAACTACGACAACGTGGTGGGCTCCTCCGTGGAGTTCACGGTCAGCGCCGCGACGGCGGGGCCGCAGACGCTGAAGTTCCGCTTCGCCAACGGCACCACCACCAACCGGCCGATGAGCATCACGGTGAACGGCGGCGCCGCCGTCAACCAGGACTTCCCCGGCACCGGCGCCTGGTCGACCTGGCAGGAGGCCTCGGTCACGGCCACGCTGAACGCCGGCGCCAACACCGTCAGAGCGACCGCCGCCACCGCCAACGGCGGGCCGAACCTCGACCGGCTCAGCGTCACGGGACCCGGCGACACCGAGAAGCCGACGGCGCCTGGCCAGCCGTCCTGCAGCGAGATCACCCACAACAGCCTCAAGCTCGACTGGGGTCCCTCGACGGACAACATCGGCGTTGTCGCCTACGACATCTTCCACCTCGGCACCCAGATCGGCACCGCGCCCGCTCCGCCGTACACGCTGACGGGGTTGAGCCCGGACTTCGCCTACCAGATCTCGGTGTTCGCCAGGGACGCCTCGGGCAACGTCTCGGCCAGCAGCCCCGAGGTGAGCTGCCGCACCCAGCCGGCGCCGGCGGACGACCCGCCCAGCCAGCCTGGCCAGCCGACCGTGTCGGGCGTGCAGCCGACGCAGGCGAGCGTCACCTGGGGCGCCTCGACCGACGACAACGGCGTCACCGCCTACCGCATCGTCGACCAGACCAACGCCCTGCTCAAGGAGGTCACCGGCACGCCGCCGGCCACCACCACGACAGTGCCGCTGGAGTGCAACAAGACCTACCAGTTGCGGGTGATCGCGCGTGACACCGCGGGACAGCTGTCCACGCCGAGTACGGCCGGCGCCGCCTTCACCACCGGCGGCTGCGGCACCGTGCCGCAGACCCCGACCACCGTCGTGGGCGGCTGGGACGTGCCCTGGGACATCTCCTGGGCCCCCGACGGCAGCTTCGCCCTGGTGACCGAGCGGGACACCTTCCGGGTCTTCAAGGTGACCCCGAGCGGCACCAAGACGCAGGTCGGCACCGTGCCCAACAGCCAGACCACCGACGGCGAGGGCGGCCTGATGGGCGTGGCCATGTCGCCGACCTGGAACGGCGGCAGCGACCAGGAGGTGTTCTTCATGCACACCTCCTCGGAGGGCAACCGGGTGGCGAAGATGAGCTTCAACGGCACCACGCTGTCCGGCTACACCTCGATCCTTCAGGGCATCGCCAAGAACCGGTACCACAACGGCGGCCGGATCAAGTTCGGCCCCGACGGCTACCTGTACGTCACCACCGGCGACGCCCAGCAGACCAGCAACGCGCAGAACCTCAACTCGCTCAACGGCAAGATCCTGCGCATCGCCAAGACCGGCGCCGCCGCTCCCGGCAACCCGTTCAACAGCCGCGTCTACACCTACGGTCACCGCAACCCGCAGGGCATCGCCTGGGACTCGGCGGGCCGCCTGTGGTCCTCCGAGCTGGGCAACTCCTCGCGCGACGAGCTCAACCTCATCCAGGCGGGCAAGAACTACGGCTGGCCGCAATGCGAGGGCAACTGCAGCGTCTCCGGCATGACCAACCCGAAGTACACCTGGAGCGTCTCGGAGGCCTCGCCGTCCGGCATCGCGATCGTCAACAACACGATCTTCATGGCGGCCCTGCGAGGGCAGCGCCTGTGGCGGATCGTGCTCAACGGCGAGAGCGTCTCGACGGTCAACTCCTACTTCAACGGCACGTACGGCCGGCTGCGCGCCGTGGAGAAGGTGCCGGGCGCGAGCGCGATCTGGTTCGGCTCCACCAACTCCGACAACAACGGCAGCGGCGCGGCCGACGTGATCCGCCGCTCCGCCATCCAGTAACCGCCCCAGCCCCCCGCCCGGCGGCGCGCGCGACCCGCGCCGCCGCCGGGCGGGTCACCCCCCGAGCGGAGCATCCGGTGACGACACCCTCACGACGTGACCTCTTCAAGGTCGCGGGCCTGGCGGGCGGCGGCGCGCTGCTGCCGCCCCGCACGGCTTCAGCGGCATCGGCCACGGCAGGCGCCGCCTCCCCCTGGGACCAGGTGCCGGAGATCCTGGCCAGGATCGTGCCGCCGACCTTCCCCGACCGCACGTTCACCATCACCGACTACGGCGCCAAGCCGGACAACACCACCGACTGCACGCCCGCCTTCCGCAACGCGATCGCCGCCTGCAACGCGGCAGGCGGCGGCACGGTGCTGGTGCCAGGCACGGGCCGCTTCCGCACCGGGAAGATCCACCTGCTGTCGAACGTCCGCCTGCACGTCGAGGCGGGAGGCACCGTCCGCTTCCGCTCCGACGCGGGCTCCTACCTGCCGAACGTCTTCACGCGATGGCAGGGCATCGAGTGCTACAACTACTCGCCGTTCATCTACGCGCGCGGCCAGACCAACATCGCGCTCACCGGCCAGGGCACCATCGACGGCAACGCCGCCGCAGGGCCGTGGTTCGGCTTCGACTCCCAGCGCGGACCGGACTGGGAGCGCCTGCAGGAGATGGCCGTCGACGGCGTGCCGGTCGACCAGCGCCAGTTCGGCGACGGCCACTACCTCAAGCCGAACATGGTCCAGCTGTACGGCTGCGCCAACATCCTCATCGAGGACCTGGACATCAGGAACCCCGCGATGTGGACCGTCCACCCCGTCCTGTCGCGGAACGTCACCGTCAGGCGGATCAAGATCTACAGCCGGGGCGCCATGGTGGACGGCGTCGACCCCGAGTGCTGCTCGGACGTGCTCATCGAGAACTGCTCCTTCGACACCGGCGACGACGGCACCGTCATCAAGTCCGGCCGCGACACCGACGGCCGCCGCGTCGGGGTCCCGTCGGAGAACATCGTCATCCGCGGCAACAAGTACTACGGCCGCTGGGGCGCCGTCACCGTCGGCAGCGAGATGTCCGGGGGAGTGCGCAACGTCTTCGCCGAGGACAACCAGATCTTCCCCGGCTCCGGCTATCGGTCGTTCTACGCGCTCTATCTGAAGACCAACAACCGCCGCGGCGGCGTGGTCGACGGCGTGCACGTGCGCGGCCTGACCGGCGGCCCGTGCGACCGCGGCGCCTTCTACGTCGACATGAACTACAGCCTGACCGGGCCGGGCCACGGCCCCATCGTCAACCCGGTGATCCAGAACCTCACGGTCGACCATCTCGACATCGCCGACTCACCGTTCGCGATCAAGCTCTCCGGCTCCCCGGCCAGTCACGTCAGGAACGTCACGATCTCCAACAGCACCTTCACCGCCATCGACACGCCGGCCCCGCAGCTCAGCAACGCCGACAACGTGCAGCTGCACAACGTCAGGGTCAACGGCACGCTGTACGGCACGCCGCCGAACGCCACCCGCTACGAGGCCGAGAACGCCACCATCTCCCAGGGCGTGGTGGAGTCCAACCACGCCGGCTACTCCGGGACCGGCTTCGTCAACTACGACAACCTCGTCGGCTCCTCCGTCGAGTTCACCGTCACCGCCGCCGCGGCGGGCACCGCCACGCTGGCCTTCCGCTTCGCCAACGGCACCACCGCCAACCGTCCGATGGACATCGCCGTCAACGGCGCGGTGGTGGCCGCGAACAAGGCCTTCAACGGCACCGGCGCCTGGACCACCTGGCAGACCACCACCGTCTCGGCCCAGCTCGCGGCCGGAACCAACACGGTCAGAGCGACGGCCACCACGGCGAACGGCGGCCCGAACCTCGACTACCTGGAGGTGACGGCATGACCGGCGACGTTCAGGGGCACCGCCAACGGCGGGCCTGACCTCGACAAGATCACTATCGGATAGGACCCATGGAACTGTCACGTCGCCAGCTCGCACTGCTCGCCGGCACCGTCGCCGCCACGCCCCTCCTGCCCGCCCGCCCGGCGCTCGCGGCTCCCACCCTGCTGCCGCCCGGCATGACCTGGCGGCTGCTGTGGTCGCCGTCGGCGAGCGCCGACGGCATGGGGGCGTGGGAGACCGTCGAGGACGACCGCGCCGACTCCCATCCCGCAGGGCAACCGCACATCTACCCGGAGGGGAACAACTACCGCTTCGTCATGCACACGGTCGACCGCGACACCAGCACCGACAGGCAACGCCAGGAGGTGACGGGCAACCGTACCTCCAGCAGCAGCTACCTGCAGTGGAAGGCAGGCGAGCTGTGGCGCGTGACGTACTCGATGTTCATCCCGAGCACCCTCAAGGCCACCACCAGCTTCACCCACATCTTCCAGACCAAGATGCCGGGCACCGGCAGCCTGCCGATCACGGTCACCTCCCTGCGGCAGGTCAACGGCGCCCAGACCATCGAGCACAAGATCCACCAGGTCGACATCCTGGTCGCGCGGACCGACCTGGTGCCGCTGCACGACAAGTGGATCGACATCGACTACGAGATCAGGATCGGCGACGGCTCGTCGGGGGCGGTGCGCTGGGTGGTCAGGAGCGGCGGCACCACGATCGTGGACGCGACGAAGACGGGAGTGGACACCTTCCTCGGCGACCGGGTCCGCCCCAAGTGGGGCATCTACCGGTCGCTGGGCGACACGTCCGGGTCGCTGCAGAACTGCCACCTGCTGCTGACGAACCTGAAGGCCTACCAGGCCGTGCCGGGAGGCGGCGGCACCACCCGCTACGAGGCCGAGAACGCGAGGATCTCCCAGGGCGTCGTCGAGTCGAACCACGCGGGTTTCTCCGGCACGGGCTTCGTCAACGGCGACAACGTGGCGGGCAGCTACACCGAGTGGACGGTCAACGGCGTCGTCGGGGCGGCCACGTTGCGGGTGCGGTACGCCAACGGCACCACCACCAGCCGTCCGGCCACGATCGCGGTCAACGGCAGCACCGTCACCCGGGACTTCCCCGGTACCGGCGCGTGGTCGACCTGGGCGACCGCGTCCCTGCCGGTGACGCTCAACGCCGGTAGCAACGTGATCCGGATCACCGCCACCACCGCCAACGGCAACCCCAACCTGGACTACATCGAGGTGACCCAATGACCGGGGACACGCCCTCGAGGCGGGAAGTCCTGCGCGCCGCCGTACTCGCGACCGGCGCGGTCGCGCTCGCCGGCCCGGCGCCGGCCAGAGCCGATGCCGCTGCCGCCGCGTCGCCGTGGGACGAGGTGCCGGAGATCCTGGCCCGCATCGTCCCGCCCACCTTCCCCGACCGGACGTTCGACATCACCGCCTACGGCGCCGTCGGCGACAACAGCACGGACTGCACCGCCGCCTTCCGCGACGCGATCGCCGCCTGCAACGCCGCCGGCGGCGGCCGGGTGCTGGTCCCCGCCGGCACCTTCCGCACCGGGAAGATCCACCTGCTGTCGAACGTGAACCTCAGCGTCACCGGCACCATCCGTTTCCGCACCGACCCCGGCTCCTACCTGCCGAACGTGTTCACCCGGTGGGAGGGCATCGAGTGCTACAACTACTCGCCCTTCATCTACGCCGACGGCAGGACCAACATCGCCATCACGGGCACCGGCACCATCGACGGCAACGCCCCGGCGGGGGAGTGGTCGTCATGGGGCGGCGGCGGAGCCGACCGCGACCAGCTCCGCGCGTGGGGCGCGTCGGACTACCCGGTCGAGCGGCGCCAGTTCGGCGCGGGACACAAGCTGCGCCCCAACATGATCGGCCTCTACAACTGCACGAACGTCCTGGTCGAGGGCCTCAACCTGCGAAATCCGGCCATGTGGACGTTACACCCGGTCTACTGCGCCAACGTCACGGTCAGGAACGTCACCTTCTACAGCACCAACTCCCAGGGCGACGGCTGCGACCCCGACTCCTGCACCGACGTGCTCATCACGGGCTGCAGATTCAACACCAACGACGACTGCGTCCCGGTCAAGTCCGGCCGCGACCGCGACGGCCGCCGCGTCAACCGGCCCTCGCAGAACATCGTGGTCCAGAACTGCAAGTTCTCCGGCCGCTGGGGCGGCATCACCATCGGCTCGGAGATGTCGGGCGGCGTGCGCAAGGTCTTCGCCGAGGACTGCGCCTGCAACGCCGCCGACTTCCCCGGCCGCTACCCGGTCAAGTACGCGCTGTACGTCAAGACCAGCTTCAACCGCGGCGGCTACGTCGAGGACGTGCACCTGCGCCGCTTCACCGGCCGCAACCTCGAACGCGACGCCGTCTACATCACGATGAACTACGAGACGTCCGGCAGCATCCCGCCGACGGTGCGCAACTTCTCCGTCGACGGCATGACGGTCAGCGGCGGCCGTTCCGCCTACAACTTCGACGGCCGCTCCGCCCAGCACATCCAGAACGTGACGATCTCCAACAGCACGTTCACCGGCATGACCAACGCGGGCAACATCGCGAACTACGTGGACAACCTCCAGCTGATCGGCGTGTCGTACAACGGCCGCGACATCTCCAACACCACCCCGCCGGGCACCCGCTACGAGGCCGAGAACGCGACGATCTCGCAAGGGGCGGTGGAGTCCAACCACGCGGGCTTCTCGGGCACGGGCTTCGTCAACGGGGACAACGTGGCGGGCAGTTACACCGAGTGGACGGTCTCCGGTGTCGCCGGGGCGGCGACGTTGCGGGTGCGGTACGCCAACGGCACCACCACCAGCCGTCCGGCCACGATCGCGGTCAACGGCAGCACCGTCACCCGGGACTTCCCCGGTACCGGCGCGTGGTCGACCTGGGTGACCGCGTCCCTGCCGGTGACGCTCAACGCGGGCAGCAACGCGATCCGGATCACCGCCACCACCGCCAACGGCAACCCCAACCTGGACTACATCGAGGTGGCCCCATGAGCCCCAAGCGCCTGGCCTGGCTCGCGGTCCTCCTCCTGGCCGCCCAAACACTGACCGCGCCGCCCGCGGCCGCGCTCGCCGAGTTCAACGTGCGCGACTACGGCGCCACCGGCAACGGCGGCACCAACGACGACGACGCGATCGACCGCGCCATCAACGCCGCCAGCGCGGCCGACGGCGGCACCGTCGTCTTCCCCTCCGGGACCTACCGCTCCCGCACCATCCACCTGAAGAGCGACATCACCCTCCGCCTGGACTCCGGCGCGACGGTCAAGGCGGCGGCGAGCGGCATGGACGCCCCCGAGTCCAACCCGTACGACGCCTACCAGGACTTCGGCCACAGCCACTTCAACAACTCGCTGTTCGTCGGCAGGAACGTCAGCAACGTGCACTTCACGGGTGCCGGCACCATCGACGGCGACGGCAACCTGTCCACCAGCAACTCCCCGCCGTCAGGCGCGGGCAACAAGGCCATCGCGCTCACCGAGTGCGCCGACGTCAGCATCACCGGCATCTCGATCCGCCGCGGCGGCCACTTCATGGCGCTGCTGAACGGCTGCCACGACGTGCTGATCGACAACCTCAGGACGTACTACGCCGAGAACGGCGTCCGCGACGGCATCAACCTGATCAACAGCTGGAACGTCACCGTGCAGAACAGCCGGATCGAATCCAGCGACGACGCGATCGCGCTGAAGAGCGACTACGCCCTCGGCCACACCTACACCAGCCAGAACGTCCGGGTGCGCGACACGACCGTGTACTCCCACGAGAACAACGCGCTGCAGTTCGGCTCGGAGACCTGCGGCAACTTCCGCGACATCCGCTTCGACGACATCACCGTGCTGGGCGGGGGCAAGGCGGGCATCGGCATCGTCTCCATGGACGGCGCGATCATCGAGGACGTCCACTACACCGACATCTCGCTGACCAAGACCACCACGCCCATCTTCATGAAGATCGGCGAACGCAAACGCTGCCCGGGCTCGCCTACCGCCGGCCGGATCAGGAACATCCACCTCACCAACGTGACCGGCACGAACCTGACGGCACCCGAGCCGTCGGGTACCACCGGCGGCTCCGAGCTGACCAGCACCATCACCGGCACGCCCGCCGTCGACATCGGCCCCGACATCACGCTGGACGGCGTCAGGCTGACCGTCCCCGGCGGCCACCCCGCCTCCGACGCCACCCGCGTGCCCGGCGAGTTCCCCACCACCTATCCGCCGCGCGACTACGGCACCCGCCCCTCGTTCGGCATCTGGGCCCGCCACGTCCAGGGGCTGTCGATCAAGAGCGAGATGCGCTTCGACAGCAATGACAACCGCCCGGCGTTCATCGTCGACGACGGCTCGAACGTCCGCCTCGACGTGATCGCCCAGCGCGGCGCCGGCAGCGCCTACGACGTCGGCGTCAGCGGCATCAGCGGCTACGCGGTGACCGGCGCCAACACCACCGGCGGCGCGCTGCGGGTGCGTGCCACGAACTCCACGCCCGTCCCTGGCAACCCCGTCAGCCTGTACGGCGAGGCCGAGTCGGGCACCGTCACGGCCCCCATGCAGACCCTGCAGGACCCGGCCGCGTCCGGCGGCTCCTACGTGAGCGTCGCCCCCGGCAACAACAGCCAGACGGCGGCCCCGCCGACCGGCCACGCCACGCTCACCTTCGCCGTGCCCGACCCCGGCACGTTCACGGTGTGGGCCAGGGTGATCACGCCCACGACCAGCGACGACTCCTTCTGGGTGCGCTCCGACGGCGGCTCCTGGACGAGCTGGAACGGCATCCCGCTCGGCTCGGCGTGGCACTGGGCCCGCCTGCCCGTCACCTACGACCTGAACGCGGGCACGCACACCGTCACCTTCGCCTACCGCGAGGACGGCGCCCGCCTCGACCGGGTGGCCATCTCCAGCGACCCGGCCTTCACCCCGTCCGACGGCCCGCCGCCCACCGTCTACGAGGCGGAGAACGCGACGATCTCGCAGGGCGTCGTCGAGTCCAACCACGCCGGCTACACCGGCACCGGCTTCGTCAACGGCGACAACGTCGCCGGCTCCTACGTCGAATGGACGGTCAACGCGGCCGCCGCGGGCACCGCCACCCTCACCCTGCGGTACGCCAACGGCACCACCGCCAACCGCCCGATGGACGTCGCCGGCGCCCTCGTCGACTTCCCCGGCACCGGCGCGTGGACCACCTGGTCGACCCGGAGCATCACCGTTCCCCTCACCGCGGGCGCCAACCTGATCAGGGCCACCGCGACCACCGCCAACGGCGGACCGAACCTGGACCACCTCGCCGTCACCGGCCCGTAACAGGAGGCCGCACATGTCCCGTGCGCCGCGCGCGGCGCTGCTCGCCGTGCTCACCCTCGTCCTCGGCATGCTGGTCGCGCCCCCGGCCCGCGCCGAGCTGCAACACCCGCGCCAGGCCTTCCTGCGCTCCTCGATCGGCGGCCTGTTCCTGCACTGGGGCATGCGTACCTCGCCCCAGCACACCAGCTGCAGCGCGTGGGAGTCGGCGGTCACCGGCGGCGGCTGGAACGCCGGCTACTGGGTGCAGGAGGCCAAGAAGCTGCACACCCAGTACATCGTGCTGGCCACCTTCCACTCCCGGCTCGGCTACGCCCGGCCGTACCCGAGCGCCGTCCCCGGCTCCTGCCGTACCTCCAGGGACTTCCTCGGCGAGCTCATCGACGCCGCGGACGCGCAGGGCCTGAAAGTCATCCACTACATGACCGACGACCCGCAGTGGTGGAACGAAGGGCTGCCCTCCGGCCAGTCGTGGCTGAACTCCTCGGCCTACTCCGCCTACAAGGGCCACAGCGTCGACCTGCACACGCGCGACGGCTTCGGCGAGTTCAGCTACGACCTGTTCGTCGAGCAGATGGCGCGCTATCCGAAGCTCGCCGGGTTCTGGATCGACAACGACAACGCCTACTGGGAGCGCAACGGGCTGTACGAGCGCATCCGCGCCGAGCGGCCCGACATGACGCTGTCGAACAACAACGAAGACACGCCGATCATGGACATGATCAGCAACGAGCAGAAGACGGGGATGACGCCGAGCTACGACTACCCGCAGGCGGTCTACACCGCGGCGCCCCGGCTCATCGAGGCCGACTTCAAGCTGCCCACCAGCGGGCCCTGGTGGTACGGCGGGTCGGACCAGGCCGTCGACTACCGGCTGACGCTCGGCCGGCTCATCACCAACGCGGGCTCGTCGGTCAAGGCGCTGATGGCCGAGACGCCGATGAAAGCCGGGCGCATGCCGCCCGCGCAGGAGACGTTCAACACCTTCGCCAACGGCTACCTGGAGGCGATCTGGGAGTCGCTCAACGGCACCGAGGGCGGCGGCTACATGTACGGCGGCCTCGATCCCGGCTTCTGGAACGGCGGCGCGCACGGCGTCACCACGATCAGCAAGGCCAATCCGAACCTGCACTACGTCCACGTCATCACCCGCCCGTCGGGCAGCACGCTGTCGCTGCGCGACAACGGCTACAAGATCACCTCGGTGACGAACCTGCGCACCGGGGCGCCGGTGAGCTTCACCCAGGCCGGCGGCACGCTGACGCTCAGCGGGATCTCCTCGTGGGACCAGTACGACACCGTCTTCAAGGTCGTCTCCAGCGGCCGGGAAGGCATCTACACCGGCGTCACGATGTCCGCCTCGGCGTCGGCGAGCGGCCACCCCGCCGCGCACGCCGGTGACGGCGACTACCTGACGTACTGGGACGCCACCTCGGCGAGCGCCGTGTCCCTGCGTTTCGACCTCGGATCCCCCCGTCCCGTCCGCTACATCGGGATCAATCAGCGCGAAGACTCCACCACCTATCCGGCTAGCGGCTCGGCGCGCATCAACGGCTACCGCGTCTACGTCAGCGACGACGGCACCACCTGGGGCAGCCCGGTCAAGACCGGCAACCTGCCCAACCACCGCGGCGTGCAGATCATCGACATCCCCGCCACCACCGCCAGGCACGTGCGGCTGGAGAAGACCAGCAGCCACGGTGTCGCCAGGCTGCGCGTGGACGAGGCCTGGATCGGCGGTGCCTACCCGGGCGGCGGCGGGCAACCACCGCAGAACCGGCACGAGGCGGAGAACGCCACGATCTCGCAGGGCGTCGTGGAGTCCAACCACGCCGGCTTCTCCGGCACGGGCTTCGTCAACGGCGACAACGCCGCCGGCCCGTACGTCGAGTGGACCGTCAACGCCGCCACCGCGGGCGACGCCACGCTGAGGTTCGGCTACGCCAACGGCACCACTGCCGACCGGCCGATGGACATCACGGTGAACGGCGTTCGGCTGGGCAGCCTGCCGTTCCCCGGAACCGGGGTGTGGACCGACTGGCGGCAGGCCGGCGTCGAGGCCGCCCTGGCCGCGGGCGCCAACACGATCAGGGCGACCGCCACGACCGCCGGCGGCGGGCCGAACCTCGACTACCTCGACGTCGAGGCGGCAGGACCCGCGCCCACCGACTACCAGGCCGAGGACGCGACGATCTCGCAGGGCGTCGTGGAGTCCAACCACGCCGGGTTCACCGGCACGGGCTTCGTCAACTACGACAACGTCGCCGGCTCCTCCGTGCAGTTCACCGTCAACGCGGCCACGGCCGGCACCCACGAGGTGAAGCTCCG
The DNA here is from genome assembly GCF_057708945.1 of Nonomuraea sp. bgisy101. NCBI lineage: Bacteria > Bacillati > Actinomycetota > Actinomycetes > Streptosporangiales > Streptosporangiaceae > Nonomuraea > Nonomuraea sp. bgisy101. The sequence continues at coordinate 14,914 of NZ_JBYITD010000026.1, read as the reverse complement.
CTTCGCCAACGGCACCACCACCGACCGGCCGATGGACCTCACGGTCAACGGGGGAGCGGCCACGAACGTGAGCTTCCCCGGCACGGGCGCCTGGACGACCTGGGTGGAGAAGACCGTGACCGTCTCGCTGGCCGCGGGGGCCAACACGATCAGGGCCACCGCCACCACCGCGAACGGCGGGCCCAACCTCGACCGGATCAGCATCGGCTGAAGGAGGATGCGTTGAACGTGCGAAGGTGGTGCGCGGCCGCCGTGGCCGCGCTCGTGCTGGCCGTACCCCTGACACCCGCGGCGCCCGCGGCGGCCTCGGACAACGGCCTGTCCATCCGGCCCGCCATGGGCTGGAGCAGTTGGAGCTTCGTGCGCCGCTGGCCCGACGAGGCCAAGATGAGGGCGCAGGCCGACGCCCTGGTGGGCAGCGGGTTATCGGCCAAGGGCTACGTGTACGTGAACCTGGACGACTTCTATCAGAAGTGCGACGCCAACGGCTTCGTCGTCGACGGCTTCGGCCGGTGGGCGGTCGACACGGCCAAGTTCCCTGGCGGGATCAAGGCGCTGGCCGACTACGTGCACGCCAAGGGACTGAAGTTCGGCTTCTACGTCACGCCCGGCATCGCCAAGAACGCCGTCACCAGGAACACGCCCGTCGAGGGCACCGCCTACCACGCGGCCGACATCGCCGACACGGCCGCGACCATGCACAAGAACTACAACTGCAAGAACATGTACCGGCTGAAGTGGTCGCACCCGGGCGCGCAGGCGTTCATCAACTCGTGGGCGAACCAGATGGCCTCGTGGGGCGTCGACTACCTCAAGATCGACGGCGTGGACGCCACGACCATCGCCGACGTCGAGGCCTGGGACAGGGCGTTGCGGCAGACGGGCCGGCCGATCAACTTCGCGCTGTCCAACAACCTGCCGATCGCCCAGGCCACCACCTGGAAGCGCCTGGCGAACAGCTGGCGCACGCAGGGCGACGTGGAGTGTTACTGCGGGCCGGGCCCCAACGGCAGCGGCTACCCGCTGACCACCTGGGCCAAGATCAGCAGCCGGTTCAACTCGGCGGCCTCCTGGCAGCCGTACGCCGCGCCCGGCGGCTGGAACGACCTCGACTCGCTGCAGATCGGCAACGGCGACCAGATGGGCATCAACGCCGACCAGCGCCGCTCGCACCTGACGCTGTGGGCGATGGCCGCCTCGCCGCTGCTGCTCGGCAGCGACCTGACCGCGCTCACCTCCACGGACCTGGCCATGCTCACCAACGAGCGGCTGATCGCGGTCAACCAGGACGGCGTCGCCGCCGATCGCATCGTGAACAGCGGCGTCAACCAGGTATGGCGTAAACGTGAGTCGAACGGCGACTACATCGTGGCCCTGTTCAACACCGGAACCACCGGAAACTCCACGGTGAGCGTCACCTGGTCGCAGGTCGGCTTCACCGGCGCCGCCCAGGTCACCAATCTCTGGTCGGGCGCCTCGGAAGGCACCGTCACCTCCTCTTACAGCGCGACGCTCCGTCCCGGCGAGACGCGCCTCATCAGGGCCAGGCCGGCCTCCGGTACGGTCACCCGCCTGGAGGCCGAGTCCGCGACGATCACTCAGGGCGTCGTCGAGTCGAACCACCCCGGCTACTCCGGCACCGGCTTCGTCAACTTCGACAACGTCGTGGGCAGCGGCATCGAGTTCACCGCCAACGCGGCTCAGGCCGGCACCGCCACCCTGACCCTCCGCTACGCCAACGGCACCACGACCAACCGGCCGATGACCATCTCCGTCAACGGCGGAGCGCCCGTCGGCCGCGACTTCCCCGGCACCGGTGCCTGGGGCACCTGGGCAGACGCCACCTTCACGGTGCCGCTGAACGCCGGAGCCAACTCGATCAAGCTGGCCGCCACCACCGCCAACGGCGGCCCGAACATCGACTACCTCGACATGACCGCCACGACCCCGCCCAGCACCGAGTACCAGGCGGAGAACGCGACGATCTCGCAAGGGATGGTGGAGTCCAACCACGCCGGGTTCACCGGCACCGGCTTCGTCAACTTCGACAACGTGGTGGGCTCCTCGGCGGAGTTCGCCGTCGACGCCGCAGCGGCCGGCGAACGCCAGATGACCCTGCGCTTCGCCAACGGCACTACCACCGACCGACCGATGGACCTCACGGTCAACGGCGCCGCTGTGCGCAGCGTGTCGTTCCCGGGGACGGGCGCGTGGACCGCCTGGGTGGAGACGACCGTGACCGTCTCGCTGACCGCCGGGCCGAACACGATCCGCCTGACGTCCAGCACCGCCAACGGCGGCCCCAACCTGGACCGCATCACCCTCGCCTGACCACCCGCCCGCCGCGCCATCTCCCCAGCGCGCGGCGGGCGGGCACCATCGGCAGCGACCCGCCTGGAGGCCGAGGCGGGCGGCCGCTCCCGCGACCCGCGCGGTCCCGGATCCGAGCAGCGATCCAGCCAGAATCGTCGATCTTAAGGTCCGCCGACGGGATCGGCTCGGCGGAGTCCTCATGGACGGAGTTTCGGCACGCGCACCCACCGGATCGGTGATCCGGTCGGAATCTTCTCGCGCGATACATGCAGATTCGATCGTGATTGCGTCGACTAGGACGAAACTCTTTCAACGTGCCGAAAACCGCCTATGTGCTGTATCCGTCCTCCTGCTCTGTTCGGAAAGTTGATCACGTCCGTGCGGCCGTCGGCGTGCAGCAGGCTGGCAGCAGCACGAGCCCGCTCGCGCGGCAGGCCGCCCGGACGCCTCAGCGGGCATCTCCCTGCACGCCTGCTACCTGCCAGGTCAGAATAGGTTTCACGATGCTTGGATCCGGCTGCTGATCTTCTCGGCGAACACCGAATCGCAACGTGCCCGCTCAGCAGCGAGGTCGCTATGGGCCTCTGGTCGAGGGACCTTGCGTCCGTCCTACCCGAAGCCCACCGCCGGACGAAACACATCAGGTCAGGGCGCGGAGGACGGGCTGGAGCGCGCGGTGGAAGGTCGGGTAGGCGAAGTGCATCTCGGCCAGGCTCCTGATAGGGACCTCCGCGTGGATCGCGGTCACGAGCGCGGCGAGCACCTCGCCCCCTGAGCTTCCGACGACGGTGCCGCCGATGAGCACGCCCCGCTCCGCGTCCGCGACCAGCTTGATCGGGCCAGACTCCTCGGCGATCCAGCCGCGGGTCCCCAGATCGCCGGTCGCCGTCCGGACGTCGATACCGCGTTCGCGGGCCGCGGCCTCGGTCAACCCGACCGAGCCGACCTCGGGGGAGGTGAAGGTGACGCGACCGACCGCCCGGTAGTCGGCCCACGGGCCGTCGGCGCGGGTGAGGTCTCTGATCACCACGTCGGCCTGGTACATCGACATGTGCGTGAACGCGCCCTTGCCGGTGATGTCGCCGATGGCCCAGACGCCCTCGGCCACCCGCATCCGCTCGTCCGGGTCCAGCACCCGCGCCTGCGGATCCAGACCGACGTGCTCCAGGCCGAGATCGCGCAGGTTGTTGTGCCGGCCCGCGGCGACCAGCAGCCGCTCGGCCGTGACGGTGCCGTCGGCGAGCAGGATGCGGAAGCCGTCGCCGTCGTGCTCGACCCACTCGGCCCCGCGCCGAGGTGCGCACTGTGATGCCCTCGGCCGCGAACGCCTTCGCCACCGCCGCGGAGGCCTCCGGTTCCTCGACCGCGAGCAACCGGTCGGCGGCCTCGATCACGGTCACCTCCACGCCGAAGGCGGCGAACACCTGCGCGATCTCGCAGCCGATCGCGCCCCCGCCGAGCACCGCCAGGGAGGCCGGCAGAGTTCCAGTCGTCGGTGGCCTCGTCGCGGATCCGGTCCGCGACCGGCTTCCAGTCCGGAGTTACGGCCGCCGATCCGGCGCGACCTTCGACTTGCCGGGCCGTGCGCAGCTTGTCGGCCGCCGCGATCATCATCTTGGTCGGGACGCATCCGAAGTAGGGGCACTCACCGCCGACCAGGCGTTCGTCCACGCCCACGACCGACAGCCCGGCCCTGGCCAGGCTCCCGGCCACGTGCTCACCGCCGGGGCCCAAGCCGATCACCACGACATCGCATCCCCTGGGCTCGCTCATGTCCGTGCACCTTCGCTCGTGTCGTCTTGTTCTCCGACCCTGTCGCACGTCCCCGGGGCCTCGCACCTGTGACTCCCACGTGTCCCTGGGGGTTGGGCCAGGGGTTATCCCTGGTGCGACGACATCGCCGCAGGACGAGGCTGACAGCACTACCGCAACACCTCCAAGAGCTTCCGAAGGAGCGGGCATGAACGACTCGCCCATCAAACCCAAGACCGTCACCGTGGACGGGCTCACCGTCCGCTACGCCGAGAGCGAGCGACGCGACACGCACGCGCTCCTGCTCAGCCCCTGGCCCGAGAGCGTGTATGCCTTCGAGCCCACTTGGGCGGAATTGGCGGCCGATGTTCACATCGTGGCCGTCGACCTGCCCGGTTTCGGACAGTCGCAAGGCCATCCGGACGTGCTCACCCCGCGCACCGCGGGCGCGTTCGTACACAAGATTCTGGACGCGCTCGGGCTGGACAAGGTGCATATCGTCGGCCCGGACATCGGCACCAGCGCCTCCCTGTTCGCGGCGGCGCAACAGCCGGACCGCTTCCACAGCGTCGTCATAGGCAGTGGCGGGGCGTCCGCCGACCTCGAACTCGGCGAGCCGCTCGCGAGCTGGGTGTCGGACCCCGATATCACCTGGTACGAGCAGAACGCGCATGCCGTCATGCAGACGACCTTGGACAACGTCTTCCCGGCGGCACCGCTCGGGGATCACGTGCGAGAGGACTATCTCGCGTCGTACGGCGGGCGCCGCTTCGCCGAGTCGATGCGGTACGTCCGCACCTACCCGACCGAGCTCAGAGCCCTGGAGCAGGTGCTCCCGGCTATCCGGACGCCGGTCCGGATCATCGCTCCGGAGCGGGACCAGGTCGTCCCGCCCGCGCACGGCGAGTTCCTCGCCGCCCGGCTGCCCAACAGCAGCCTCGACATCGTCGACGCGGGCCACTTCGTCTGGGAAGAGGCCCCGAAGACCTACGCAGCCCTGGTCCTCGACTGGTGGGACCGCCACCGCACCAACACTGAAAGGTGAAAACCATGACCAGCACCACGCACGCCACCGAGCCGACCGCCACGACGCAGGCGGACCTGAAGCTCGAAGCCGTCGTGATCCCCGTCTCCGATGTCGACCGCTCGAAGCGGTTCTATCAAGACCTCGGCTGGCGTCTCGACGCCGACTTCGCCTTCGACAACGGCTTTCGCGTCGTCCAGGTGACGCCTCCAGGTTCCCCCGCGTCCATCCAGTTCGGCACCCTGATCACCAACCAGCGGCCCGGCACCGCTGAAGGCATCTACCTGGTGGTCTCGGACATCGCCGCGGCCCGGGACCAGCTCGTGGCTCTCGGCGCCGACGTCAGTGAGATCTTCCACCCGCAAGCCCCGGGAGCCCAGTTCGGGCAGATCCCGGACGGCCAGGCCGACGGTCCCGCGACCGACCGCGCCAGCTACGGATCCTTCGCGACCTTCCGCGACCCGGACGGCAACGCGTACCTGATCCAGGAGGTGACGATCCGGTTCCCCGGGCGCGTCGACACCGCCGCCACGGCGTACGCGTCGCTGAACGACCTGGTCGAAGCGCTCAAGAGGGCGGCGGTCGCCCATGGCGAGCACGAAGCGCACAACGGCGGCGCCTACGACGAGAACTGGCCGGAGTGGTACGCGGCCTACATGGTCGCCGAGCACCACGGCGACGAACTCCCTCGATAAGGACGGACCTCATCATGAGCACTCTCTTCCGTGGCCAGGAGCTCACCCAGCTCACCGCACCCATCCTCGACGTCACCGCCGCCAACGGCGTGACCTACGCCTACCGCCGCTTCGGCGTCGCCGGCACGGGCGCGCCGCTCCTGCTGTTCCTCCAGCATTTCCGCGGCAACCTCGACAACTGGGACCCCATCCTGGTCGACACGCTCGCCGCGGGCCGCGAGGTGATCCTGCTCGACAACACCGGGGTCGGGCTGTCCTCGGGCCAGGTGCCCGTCACGGTGACGCGGATGGCCAGGGACGTCATCGCCTTCCTCGACGCGCTGGACCTCGCTCGGGTCGACCTGCTCGGGTTTTCACTCGGCGGCATGGTCGCCCAGGAGATCGCCCTGCTCCGGCCGCGCGGGGTCAGACGGATCGTTCTGGCCGGGACCGGTCCCCGAGGCGGCAAGCAGATGCACGGCTGGACTCTCGACATCGAGCGCGTCGCGAACCAGGCGGAGGCCGGCCTCGACGAACTCCTGCACATCTTCTTCGGCGTCACCGAGACCAGCCGCGCGCTCGGCATGCAGTACGCTCAGCGCGTCTTCAGCCGGACCGAGAATCCCGACAAGCCCACCGGTCCCGAGGCCGCCCGCGCCCAGTACGACGCGATCGTCGAGTGGGGCATCCCGGATCCGAGCCGGCTCGCCCGCCTCGCCGGGATCACGCAGCCCACCTTGGTGGCCGCAGGCGACAACGACACGATGATCCCGACGGTCAACTCCCAGGTGCTCGCCGACCACCTGCCGAACGCGCGCCTGCGGATCTTCTCCGATGCCGGACATGGGAACTCGACCTGCCGTTCGCCGCCCTCCACCAACTCTGCGCCCCCATGCTCGCCTCGGCCGGCGCGCTCCCGGTGCCCCAGCGGCAGGCGCTGGACGTGGCGTTCGGCAACACCACCGGAGTGACCCCCGGCAAGCTCGTCCTCGGCCTGGCGGTGCTGAGCCTGCTCGCGGAGACGGCCGCGGAGCGGCCGCTCGTCTGCCTCATCGACGACGCCCAATGGCTCGACGTGGCCACCCTACAGGTGCTCGGGTTCGTCGCCCGGCGTCTGCTCGCCGAATCGGTCCTCCTGGTCTTCGCCGTCAGGGAGCCGAACCAGGACACGCTCCTGGCCGGCCTCCCGGCCTTGACCGTCGGCGGCCTGGGCGAAGCGGACGCCCGGGCGCTCCTGGCCGCGACGACCCCGGGTCGGCTCGACGCCCGGATCGCCGACCGCATCGTGGCCGAGACCCGCGGCAACCCCCTGGCCCTGCTGGAGCTTTCCCGCAGCGGCCGGGCCGAACTCCTCGGCGGGTTCGCCCTCCCAGCGGTCGGAACCGGCGCCCTGCAGGACCGATTCGAGCAACGCATCCGCGCCATGCCCGACTCCACCCGGCTGCTGCTCCTGCTGGCGGCGGCCGACCCCACCGGTGACGCAGCCCTGTTCTGGCGCGCCGCGAACGGCCTCGGCCTCGGACCACAGCAGGCGGCCCCGGCGCAGGAGGCGCAACTCGTTGAGATCGGCCGAAGCGTCCGATTCCGGCACCCGCTGGTGCGCTCGGCCGCCTACGCCGCAGGCGGCGGTGAGGCCCGCCGTACCGTACATCGCGCGCTCGCCGATGCCTTGGACAGCGGCAGCGATCGGCAGCGCCGGGTGTGGCATCTGGCCGTGGCGGCGGCCGGTCCGGACGACCGGCTCGCCGCCGAACTCGCCGACGTCGCCGAGGGGGTGGAGTCCCGCGGCGGGATCGCGGCCGCGGCGGCGCTCCTGCGGCGCTCCTCCGAGCTGACCACGGACCCAGGCCTGAAGATCGAGCGCACGCTGGCCGCGGCCCAGGCCGGCCTCAACGCGGGCGACTTCGAGTCCGCGCTCGGCCTGCTCGCCAGAGCCGAAGCCCTCCCGGTCGACGATCTGCAGGGCGCCCGGATCCACCTGATCCGCGGACTCACCGACCGCGCCGCCCACTCCGGACGAGAAGCACCGGCGGCGCTGCTGCGCGCCGCCCAGAGGCTTGAGCCCCTGGACGGCAGGCTCGCCCGGCACACCTTGCTCGACGCCTGGAGCGCAGCCCTCGTCGCCGGTCGCCTCGCGGCTGCCGGCGGCGATCTGGCCGCCGTTTCCGCCGCCGCTCGCACGACGCCACCCGCACCCGGCACGCCGACCGCTGCCGACCATCTTCTCGACGGCCTGGCCGCCCTCATCACCAGCGGGACCGAGGCCGGGCGCCCGCTGCTGCGCGAAGCGGTCACCGGGTTCCTCGACGACACGGTGCCGCCCGACCTGTGGTTGCGCTACGGTGTGCTGGTCGCGAACGCCGCGTTGTCGCTGTGGGATGACGACCGCTGGGAGGCGTCGAACGCCCGGCACGCCGAACTGGCCCGCGCCAGCGGCGCACTCGTACCGCTCATCAACGCACTCAACGTCCGCCGGGTCATCGCGCTGTGGCGGGGCGACGTGGCGCACGCCAAGGAGCTGGGTCTGGAGGAGTCGACGGTCAAGGAGGCCACCGGCACCCGCAGGGCCTCCTACGGAGACTTCTTCCTCCTTGCCTACCAGGGGCACGCGGCGGAAGCGTTGCCGCTGCTCACGGAGGCGGCCGCCGAGGCCACCGCGCGCGGCGAAGGGCTCGGCCTGTACTTCACCGAGCGCGCCACGGCACTGCTCCACCTGGGCTTGGGGCACTACGCCGAGGCGACGGCCGCCGCCGAGCGGGCCGCGAGCGGCGACCTCGGCCCGTTCACCGCCCAGGCGCTGCCCGATCTGGTCGAGGCCGCGGTGCGCAGCGGCGCGACCGCGATCGCGGAAGCGGCCCTCGCCCGTCTCGGGACGTACACCGCGGGCTCCGAACTGGAGTGGGCGACCGGCCTGCAAGCCCGCGCCCGCGCCCTCGTCAGCGGCGGAGACGAGGCCGACCGGTTTTACGCCGAGGCTGTCGACCACCTCAGCCGGACTCGCCTGAGGTTCGAACTGGCCAGGACCCGGCTGGTGTACGGCGAGTGGCTGCGCCGCGAACGCCGCCGGGTGGACGCGCGCCGGCACCTGAAGCAGGCGTTCGAGGAGTTCGTCGAGATGGGCGCCGACGGCTTCGCAGAACGAGCCAGGCACGAACTGCTGGCGACCGGGGAGAAGGTCCGCAAGCGCACCGCCGACACCGCCGACGACCTCACCCCGCAGGAGGAGCAGATCGCCCGGATGGCGAAGGACGGCCGCACCAACACCGAGATCGGCGCCGAGCTGTACATCAGCGCCCGCACCGTCGAGTGGCATCTCAGTAAGGTCTTCGGCAAGCTCGGCATCAGCTCGCGCAGAGAACTCCGAGACACTCCGATCCACTCATCCAACCGGACGCGCTGACGCAGAGCGGCCAGGATGGCCGTTCGTCCCACCCGGCTTCACAGAAGGAATCGCACGAGCAGCAGAGCCGCGATCATCAACCAGTCCAGCTCCGTCGTCTGAAACCGTCCGGCTGAACCGAACCAGGGCCTGCCTTGCTCACCTGGCGGTTGGCAGTCGTCGATCCGGACGACGGAGGCCCTGTCAGGAGCGGAGCTATGTCATGGCGGCGATCTGGGCGCGTACCCTGACGATCACTTCGGGGGGCAGCGGGGCGTAGCCGAACAGGGACAGGTACGACTGGCCCGCGTTGCCGGCGGTGTAGCGGAGGAAGTTGCGCAGCTGCGGGTCCGAGCCCTCGTGACAGGCGATCTCGTAGGTGACCAGGATGATCGGGTACGCGCCCGTCTTCTTGGTCCTGTAGTCCAGCCTCATGACCAGGTCGCCATTCTCGCCGACCACCTTGGCGCCGCTGAGGCTCCTGCTCGCGCTCTCGGGTGTCAGCGCGACGAACTCGCCCGCGCCGTTCCGCACCTTCGCGATCTGCAACTTGGCATCGCTGGCGAAGCCGTACTCCAGGTAACCGATCGAGCCTTCGGTCTCCTGGACGGCGTTGACGATGCCGCCGGAGCTTTCGACGCCGCGGCCCGGCGCGGGCCACGTGCCTGACGGCTTGTACGGCCAGCCGCCCGCCACCCTCAGGTAGGCGGTGAAGTTGTGGCTGGTGCCCGAGTTGTCAGAGCGGTAGAGGACCTTGATGTCCGTGTGAGGCAGGCGGGCGCCCCGGTTGTCTGCGACGATCTCACGGGCGTCCCACTTGGTGATCCTTCCATTGAACACGCCGGTCATGGTGGCGGGCGAGAGCTTGAGGCCGGGCGCCGACGGCAGGTTGTAGGCCACGGCGATCGGGCCCACCACCATCGGCAGGTGAAGTGCCCTGCTGCCGCAGCGCTTGTCCGCCAGCACCTGCTCTTCGGGCTTCAGCGGCATGTCGGAGCCGGCGAACACGGTCACGCCGTTGATGAAGTCGCGCACCCCCGCGTCCGAGCCGTTGGCCTGGTAGTCGATCCGTACTCCGGGATAAGCCTTGTGAAAGTCAGAGCGCCACGCGTTCATCGCGCCCAGCTGCGCCGACGAGCCAGAACCGCGGATGGTGGCGATGTCGCCGGCCGCCACCACATTCTGGCGCGAGTCGGGGACGCAGGCGGTCAGGGCGAGTGCCGCCAGCGCGACGCATCCGACGGTTGCTGTCAACTTCGGCACACAACCGACGCTATGAAGACGTTGTCCCTCTCTGGGGCAGCGCTCCGCAAACCGCGCGCAACGTACGGTCACTGGCGGGTCAAGTTGACTCACTGTCACACCGGGTCAGCAGACCCGGCCTCGCTCAACCTGCAAGAAGCCTGGTGGCACCTGTTTCGACGTCAGGCCTTAGCCGGGCAGACCTTCGCCGACCCCAGCGAGATCGCCTACGCCACTACCGTAGAGACGACCCAGCTCAACGCCCGCGCCCGTACCTGGATCTGGGGCCGTCCGGCTCCCGAGCCTCGTCAACGTCCACACCGCTTTACCTACCTCCTTTGAGGAACCGGGCATTCGAGGGGGCCGGCCCCACCTCGGCGCGCTACGTCCTGCAGACCGTGGTCAAGCCGCACGTCCCTCCTCAACCGCGGCCTCACGCAGGTCATCCAGGACCTGTGGACCTGGGATATCGCGCCCAGGTGAGGTCAAATGGGGGAAGGAGGGGGCACCATGTCTGGACTGATCGTTGTAGGTGCTGACGGCTCGACGACCGCCACGGCCGCGGTGAAGTGGGCCGCCGATGACGCCTTCAGGATGCGTGCGCCGCTGCGAATCGTTACGGCGGTCCATCGCCGGCCGGATGACGCTTCAAGGTTCGCTGCCCCCGACTTGCACGATGCCCCGGCCAAGGCCGGGGGCGAAATACTGGCGGAGGCCGAGGCCACCGTGCGTTCTCGGCAACCGGACCTCGATGTCACCACCCAGCTCATCGAAGACAACCCCGTGGTGGTGTTGCGCGAGCAGGCCAAAGACGCCACCGAGATCGTCCTCGGCAGCAGAGGGCTCGGCGGGCACGTTGGCACGGTGCTCGGTTCGGTGCCCCTCCACGTGGCCGGGCACACGCATTGCCCGGTCGTGGTGGTGCGCCCCGAACAGAGTGTCCCGCACCGGGAGATCGTGGTGGGCATCGAGGGCTCCGAAGCTGACGACGCCGCACTCGGCTACGGGTTCGAGGAGGCCAGGCTGCGCGATAGCCGACTGCGTGCGGTCCACGCCTGGCAACTGGGGGTTCGTGCCTCCGGAATCGCCTACGACATGAACGAGGTCCGCGCCGCCCGGACCCGGGTCGCGGCGGACCGGCTCGCCCCATGGCGCGAGCGGTACCCGGAGGTGCCCAACGTGGAGGATGTGCGCTGCGCCGACCCAGTCGAGGCACTCGCCGACGCCTCCATCCATTGCAACCTGATCGTGGTCGGCTCGCACGGGCGTGGTGCCATCCGTTCGATGCTGCTCGGCTCGGTCAGCCGCGGCGTTCTGCGCAACGCTCGCTGCGCTGTGGCGGTAGTCCGTACGTAAGGCGGAGAGAGGCGTGAACCAGCCTCCGGCGAGGCACTCGGCCTGTTCGGCGCCGCCGTTGGAACAGTGGCGGCGCGCTCGTCGCCGGGGGGTACCGGGGCCTGCCGGGGAGTCCGGCCGCTGCGATCCGCATCCCACAGTGTCGCCTTCGCCCAGGACGACTCCCGTGGCGCCCACGGTCACGCCTCTCGAGCGGTGAGTCGGCCGATCGCGCGGATGACCTGCCGCCGCGTGGCCAGGCGACGGGCGAGCGCGGCCATCACCTGGTTACGGCGACCCGCGATGACGCTCGGTGGCGGGTTCCGGCGGTCGAGCTGGCGTCAGGAGGAGGCGGCCCAGAAGGCCGGCAGGTAGGCCGGGGGTGTGCGGATCAGGTAAGCGAGGCGGCGATCCAGCACATCGGCGGCCGGGGTTCTTGCAGCAGTGATGATGGCCAGCTGGAACCGGGGGTCGATTCTCGCGCAGAATGTCGGCGAACCAGTCACCGGCCTCGGGATAGGTCTGAGCGGCGCGGGCCAGGGTCTGCAGGGCCCAGCCAGCCTGGTGACGGGGCAGATCATGCAGGAGACGGGGGCCGAGATCGGGAACGGCGCCGAGCTGGGTGATGATCAGGTGATCACCCTGCGCCATCCGCAGGCAGACAAACCTCACCCCTGGGGCGCGATCAGGAGGCGGAGGCCGCCAGAGTGAAGAGCACCTCGTCCGAGGGGATGACGACATCCGCGTCGTCGACGAAGGCGACGCGGACCGGCCTTCCGCGGTCCGCCGAACGCCTCAGCGCGCTCGGACCCGTGGGGAGCGGCCTGTTCTCCTCGCCCCATTGCTGCAGCGCGGCGAGGATCAGACGCAGTTGCTCGCCGGCGGGCGTCAGGTGATAGCTGTACCTGGTCCGGGTGCCCGGCTCGCGGTACGGCCGCTTCTCCATGACGCCCGCGTCCACGAGAGCGCCCAGGCGGCTGCTGAGCATGTCGGGAGCGATGCCGAGCCGTTCCCTGAAGTCGGCGAAGCGGGTCACATCCATGAGGGCGGAGTCGCGCAGGATCAGCAGGGTCCACCTGTCGCCCACGACGTCGAGCGCGCGGGCGATCGAGCAGACCGGCTCTGCCTTCTGGCCGAGATGGGGGGTGGCCATACCGACGACCTCCTTCTGCGTCGTGTTTTCCTACGTCGCGTTTTCCTACTCAGTGTGCCACGGGGAGTGCGGGGTAGAGCCGGTCCAGCCCGCCGGAGAGAGCGGCCTTGACGGCGCGGCTCCTGTCGTCGGCGATCACTTCGAGGGCTCGCGTCTGGACGCCGTCCAGGGCCAGGCCCGCCACCCAGGCGGGGTCGACCTTTTCCGACCTGTCGGCATGTTCGGCCATGTCCGTGTCCATGTAGCCGACGTGCAGCGCTGTCACGTCGATGCCGGCGGGCGCCAGTTCCTGCCGGATCACGTTGGTCATCCCCCACTCGGCGGCCTTGGCCGCGCTGTACCCGCCGTGCCGCGGGTAGTGCGCCCAGGACAGGACGGAAAGGATGTTGAGCACCGCACCACCTCCGTTGGCGGTGATGACAGGGGCGAAGGCGCGGGTGACGCCGAGAGAGCCGAAGAAGTTCGTCTCCATCTCCAGCCTGATGTCCGCGATGTCGCCGTGGATCAGACCGGCGTTCGTGCTGACGCCGGCGTTGTTGATCAGCAGCGTGGTGTCCGACGCGACCGCCGCCGCGTTTGCCACCGAGGCGGGGTCGGTGATGTCCAGCTGCAGCGGCACGACTCCCGGGAGGTCGACGGTCGAGGGACGCCGGGCCGCGGCGTAGACCTTGCGGGCCCCGCGGCCGAGCAGTTCGGCGGCCAGGTGCCGCCCCAGGCCGCGATTGGCGCCCGTCACCAGGGCGACGGCGTTCTGGATGTCCATGGGTCACTCCTCCTGAGAGCTGGGTATGTCATCACAACCTAGGTGGCTGAGTATGAAACTGCAACTCAGGTTGCCCTGAGGGCGAATGGTCTGAGGCTGCCCGTGATCCCATCCGCCAGTCGTGGCGGCGTCCGGGCGGCCGCGAGCGCGGCCCTGGGCATGATCGGCGGCGAGACCATCGGCCTGTTCGACGTGGCCTAGTCCACGGTCGGGAACGTGGCCGCAGGAGCGGCCGTGGTCAGCCTGCCCATGTCCATCGTGGCCGGCACCGGCGGCGACCCGACGACCGCAGGGTTCACGACCAGCACGAGATAGCGCCCACCCTTCGGGCCAGAACAGGGACTGTAAGAAGAGAAGAACGGGTGACCGGCAACCAATACGCGCTACTGGATGAGGCCGAGCACGCCCTCACCGAACTGCTGGCCGACCTATGGGTGAACGCCGACGTCGCGCAGGGGCGCTCATATTCGCGGCGGCGCTTGTGGTCGCCGGTATTCCCGCCGCGTCCGCGGAGGGCGGCGACGATGCAGCCGAAGCCGCGGGGACTCCACGATCCGCCGAGCAGGTGGCGGGGGATGGTTGGCACGTTCAGCGGATAGGGAGGTAGCGATCACGGACGTATATGAGGCGGTCACGAGTCGACGGGCGGTGCGCGGATTCACCGACCGGCCTGTCCCGAGGGAGGTGCTGGAGCGTGTGCTGTCCGCCGCGGCTTGGGCGCCGTCCGGATCGAACCTCCAGCCGTGGCGCGCTTACGTGCTGACCGGCGGGCCGCTGGCTGAGCTCAAGAAGCGTGCCGGCAAGCGCGTGGTCGCAGGCGGTCCTTGGGACGAGCGGGAGTACGAGATGTATCCATCGGCATTGAAGTCCCCGTACCGTGAGCGCCGATCCCGCTTCGGCAAGGAGCGCTACAGCGCACTCGGTGTTTCGCGCGAGGACTGGGAGGCGCGCCAGAGGGCCGCTTCCGACAATTGGCAGGCTTTCGGCGCGCCCGCCGCCCTGTTCTGCTATATCGACCGGGACCTGGGCCGGCCCCAATGGGCCGACGTCGGTATGTATCTGCAGACCGTCATGCTGCTGCTGCGCGCCGAAGGGCTGCACAGTTGCCCTCAGATGGCGTGGTCGGTGTATCGCAAGACCGTCGCGGAGATCCTGTCACCCCCGGACCAGCTGATCCTCTTCTGCGGCATGTCGATCGGGTTCGAGGACGTCACGGTGGATTACATCCGCACGGGCCGGGTGCCGCTCGACGAGACTGTCACGTTCGTCGAGGATTCAG